>JANRLA010000140.1:0-15082 GCA_033763015.1 Bacteroidia bacterium | reverse complement strand
ACACCTGATAAAATTGAGGCAGAAGAAAAACCAACAGTATCGTTGAGCGACACCTGCCAGACCGATACATCGGCAGGATCGCTTTTGCTGTAGCTGTTGTCAACCGAAACTACAAAGGGCTCGTTCACACAGACCGTCTTGCCGGGGTTGGCCTGGCCGGGGTTGAAGCCGCAATCGGATACTATTACTTGCACCGACGTGCTGCCCACGCACCCCGCGGCATTCGTCTCGGTAAGGGTAACGGAATATGTGCCATTGGCCGTGAAATTCCCGCTGATGCTGGTACCTGTCGTGCCGAAGCCAACGGCGCCACCGGCTGGCGAAATACTCCAGCTGTAACTACTGCCCGGTGTTACACTCGTTACGCTGTAACTCACCGAAGCGGTGGGGGCAAAGCCCGGGAACAGCGCATTCGGTGCCACGCCAGGTGTAATACTGGGCGTTGGGTTGGGTTGCAGCTGCAATACCACAAAGGCCTCGCCACGCTGGCTACCGAGTATGCGGGTCAGGTACAGTGTGTCGGACTGGGTCGCCGTAACATTACCTACCGATACGTTTACCGTTGTGCCCGTCGTGGCCGAAACAATTGCCGCGCGGGGGCTTTGCGCACCGTTTCGGATGGCCCAGGTGTAGGTACTTGCCGGGTCTACGGGGGCGAGTACACTAAAGCTGGTCGTGCTAGTGCCGCATATCGGCAGCACGCCGGGGCCGGTAATGCCCACCGGTAGGTTGCAGTCAACGACCGTGATGTCGGTCGTCGGCGATAGGCTTACCGCGCTGCACGTGGGCCGCGTAGCCTGGTAGCTAAAGGTATAGCTTACCCCGACGGTAGCGGGCAAGGGTACGTTCAAAAACGTGATGGCGCCCCCACCCGTAGGCCCCACACGCACGAACCCCGGCAGCGCCACACCGTCGCGCAGCAGCTGGTACGTAACGCCGGCTTCCGTCACCGGCAGGGTGAGCGTAACGCGGGGGTCTGAGGCGCACACGTTGGGGCTGCCCACCAGCGCTAGGGTATCGTTGGCAACGGGCGAACCACTTACCCGAATGACCAATACCGACTCGCAGTTCGAGAGCGGATCAACTTTGAAGTACAGGCTGTCAATTCGGTCGCCGGTGGTCGGGCTGCCGAAGAGCACCGTTACATTGTCAACACCCGTAGAGCCCCCCAAGAAGGTGCTGCCCGTGCTACTTACCAGCCGCCAGTTGCCCACGACGCCCCCGTTGGAGTAGTTCTGGGTTGCGCCCGGCGGGCACGAGAGCACGCTGTTAGGCCCCACCAATGTGGGCGTAAGCACCAAGAGGGGGGTAGTTTGGCTCTGGAACGTCTGGGTAGCGCCCGCAAAATCTTCGACGAGCGTCGTGGTGGGCGAAAAGACTATCTGGGGGTCTATCGAACCCTGCGAACAGTTCAGAATAGGCACCCGGATGGTGGCCAGCCGACGGAGGGTGCCATCGACCAAGCGCGCGGTGGAGGGGTTGCCCGAGTTGGCCACGACGGTCACCTGCACCGAGTTGGTCTGGCCCGAAACGCTTACGTTGGCATACGACTGGCCATCGCCACCCGCAGGCCAGTACCACGTGCCCGTGTTGATGCCTGCTGCTGCCGAAGGGTTTACCGTAAAACTGTCAAGCCCAATAATTACGTTGGCGTTGCCGAGCAAGAACGGTGTGCCGGCGGTGCGGATGAACACATCGAGCTCGATGGTGTTGCCCGTACCCACAGTGGTGTTGACTTGTAGCTGGTAGGTGGACTGCGCCTGGGCAGAAAAGGCCACTGCACTGAGCATCAGTGCACCTATCCATCCGACGTGTTGAGTCCAAAAACGCCTCATGGGCAGCAGTGGTGTTAACGTACAATTTGCAGGGTCAATATACGCGGCTAGCCCGGCGCTTCGGGCAGCCGGGTTCTCCTTTTCGGGGCTCGGTTGTGAGGGCCTTTAGGTTTCACCACAATAGCTTGGCCAGACTGTGCGTTTTGCCGTTCTGGGGCCCGAAAAAAAGCCGTTACGTGCCCTCGACCACACGTATAACCGATTCAAACCCACCGGTTTTGAGGTGGACTAGGTAGGTGCCCGGCGGCTGTCCTAAATCTTGGGCGCTGAAGCGCACCTTGTACCGGCCCGCCGCCTGGTGGGTATCGACGAGCTGGCCGATGTACACGCCCTGCAGGGTGCTCACTTCCAGCCGCACGTAGCCGTCGGCAGGTACCTCGTACGAGAGGTACGTAAAGCGGGGGTAGGGGTTGGGGTACGCCCCCAGCGTAGCGGTCACCCCCGAGCTATCGGCGGAGATAAGGGGTTCGCTCTCAAAATCGACGGCCACAGCATTCGACTGCAGCCAACCACAAACGCTGGGCGTTTCTACCCAGTAGTTGCCAGACTCCTGCAAGAGGTACTGCGCCCCACGTGCACCGGGTATGAGTAGCCCGTTGCGGTACCAGCGCACACTATCGGCACGGTTGGCGACCAGTACGCGGTTTTGGCGCGCCAACTCGGGTTCCAGCACCCAACGGAACGCCACACGGGCACCCGCACTGGGGTCTGAGGTGCAACTGTAGTTCAGTTGGCGGGCGGTGTAGGTGCCGGGTTGGTCTACCCGCAGGGTAGGGGCTGTGGCACCCGCCAACAGGCTATCGTTTCGGTACCATTGGAAGGGGCCTGTGCCTTCGGCGGCAAGGGTAAGCTCTTCGTTGCTACACACGGTGGTATCGGTGGGCCCAGCCAGGCGCGGGGCTTTGGGTACCTCGCACAGCGGGAAGTTGGGGGCGGGGTCTTCGTAGTGGCCGTACGAAGCCAGGTTGTTGGCCTGCCAATCGGTCACGGCCAGGGGGTGGGCGTACCAGCGCAGGGTGTTGAACCCGGCGGGGTCGGTGATGGGGACCACCACGCGGGCCAGGCGCTCACGTGGGTTGCGGATGGCCCGGCCCGTGCCGGGATCTAGGCTCTCGAACTGGCTCTTGCAGTTGATGTTGAGCGAAAGGTGGTCGGCCTGTAGGCGCAGGGTGGGCTCCAGGTAGCCCTTGGGGTCGGTGGTGGCGTCCCAGGGGCCATCAAACCCGTGGTCGATGTGCGCGCCCGGCAGGTCGAGCGGCTCTGGGCTTAGGTGGAAGACAAAGTTGCTGCTAGCCAGGTGGAACGCTGCCCCCCCGGCGTGCTCGATGTACAGGTCTATCAGCAGCCGATGGCCTTCGACGTGCTGCTCGGCCGTGACGCGGTAGCGCGGCGCACCGGTTTGGGCCCAGACCTGGGTGCCCACCAGGCACCATGCAACGAGCCAGCGTACCATTAGTTACCGGGGATGCTACTGAAACGGAGCTTGTCGTTGTTGGTCTGCACCAGCAGGATGTCGGCGCCGTCTATGTTGCCGTCGCAGTTGAGGTCTTCGTTTTGGTACACGCCAATGGTACCGTTGCCCAAAAAGGTACGCGAGTAGTCGCGCGAGTTGATAAACGGGAAGGCCTCATCGGGGCTGTCGAGCACGTTGCCACCGTACATGGCCAGCCGGAAGGTGCTGGGGTAGAACTGCCCGCCGAGTTGTAGCGTCGGCAGCAAGTGGTATACAGCGTTGGGGTTTGTGAAGTCAACCGTCGTGCGCACACCGCTGGCGATGGGCACCGGCGCGGCAGTAATGAGCGGTAGGTGGTTGCGGTGTTGCACCACAACGTAGTAGCTGCCGTCGGGTACCGTGACGGAAGACCGACAGCCGTAGAGCGCATCAATGACGGTATTACCGCTTCGGAAATCGACGATCGTGCCGTCGGAAAGTAGCCAGCCCAGCTGCCCACTACCGGGTACCGGGCTGTAGGTCGTGCGGTCGGTCCAGAGCTCCAGGCCCACCACATCAATGGCCGTAGCGGGTACGCTGCCCAATGCTGCCAATGTCGAATCGGGCGTGCGCGCGGCGTCGCGGTAGTAGCCGTCGAGTAGCGCGGCAAAGCCCGGCACAATGGGCATGCTATCGACACCCACCTGGTAGCGGCCCTCTAAAAACACGTTCGCCGCCAGAATAAGGCCCGAGGGCAAGAGCGTGTACACGTTTGAGGTGTCGGGCTCGAAGGTGGGCCCGGCGTCGGCAATGACACGGTAATACGTGGCCTCAGCGATGGGGTTTGGTGTTAGGCCCGTCGGTGTGCCGGCGGGGGTGGTAGCTGCAAACGCTGGGGACGCCGCAACGGAATCTTGCCACGTGATGGCCAGCGGGTCGGGGTCGGCGCCCGAAAGGCCCAGCTCAAAGCTGGCGGCCAGGCTGGTGGCGTCGTCGGGCGGACAGAGTGTCGCCGAGTTAGGCGTAGCAGGTTCTTGTACCGGCGCCACCGAGAAAATGGTGCCTGCCGAGAGCTTGTTCACCCCAAAGGTGAGGTAGAACTCGGTCAGTGGCGCAACCGGAATGGGCCCCGCAGTAAGCTGCTCAAGCCCGGTCGCGTTGCTGAAGGTGCGCAGGGTGTCGTACACGCCGGCTACCGGGAGTGCGCGTCGGATGCCGAGACGGTAGTAATTCGGGTTGGACGTCAAGTTTTCGCCGGCGTAGGAAATACGGATGCTGTCCAGGGTTGAGCTGCCGGTAGACCCCGAGAGATCGGCTATCAGGTGCCGCGTGGTTGAGAGTCGTGAAAACCGTTGCGCCGGCAATCCGCTACCCCCTGTGCCAACCGCTAGTGGTGCCGCCGTGCGCAAGATCAAGTTGTCGGCGCCCACTTGCGTCGAGAAAACGGTGATGGGTGGGTAGACACTCAGGCCACCGGAACCCAGGTAGGGGTACGTGAACGCTGCGGGGCTCGTGCTGTTCCGTTGTAGCTCAATGGGCGCGTCGACAAATCGGGTGGTGCTACCTAGTTCGGAAGTGGCCGAGGGGCCGAACACCAGCCGAGCGTTGATCGCAGCCAGCACCCGCGTACTAAACTCGAACCGTCGGCCAATGTTTAGTTCGCTTGCGGTGATGTTGTCGCCGAGCTGAAATGGCCCAACGCCACTTTCCAGCGATAGGTTGGATGCCTGCATGAAACCCAGCACCTGTTGGGGGCCAGTGCCCACCAACCGAATCGAATCGGTGGTAATGCCCGTTGCGGTCTGGATGCCTTGGGGGAATACCCCAGCGGTTACTACACCCGTGAAATGCAGGCTACCGCCGTTGGTTACCGTGGCAGTAAAGGTAGCATCGCCGTTGTGGTACACTTGCGTACCCGGCAGTACCGTAATGACATCGCTACTGACCAGGGGCACCTGCGCGACCGCGCGCCCTACCCCTAGGCAGAGGAGGCCAAGTGCGGCAACCCATACGCGCTGTGTCATAACCTACTCCGAATCTACAGACTTGCCCGTGCGCAGCAAAAACCCTGCCTGCCTAGTTATTTGCTCACCAGCAACACCGTACCCTCGGTCAATTCTTCGGGGCGGATGCCGTTGAGGCGTTGTAGGTCGGCTACGGTGGTGTTGTACTTTTTCGAGATGCTCCAGAGCGTTTCGCCGCGCAAGACCTCGTGGTACCGTTTGGTGTACTTCACGGGGGTTTTTGCGGCAGTTGCCGTCGTTTCGTCGCCTTTGGGCGAGGTCGTAACCACTACTTCTGCCGGGGGGGCAGCTGCAGCCACTTTCGGGGCTACCAGTACCCGGCCACTGGCGGGCAGGGGCTGGGCGCTGGCGCCGGTATCGCCCTGGCCGTCGCGGCGGCGCAGGCGTTCCTGGCGTTCGCGGAACTGCTCTTCGGTTTCGAGCTCGATTTCTTTTTGCAGGCCGGGGTACGAGAGGAAGTACTTCACGCGCTCTTCTTCGCTCAACTCGCGTTTCTGGAGCTTCTGTCCCAGGTCGAGTAGCGCTTGCCGGGCATCGAAGACTTCGATGAGGCGCACGGCGTGTCGGTTGTCGGCGGGGTCGAAGCCGGCGGTGGCAATCAGCTTGCCGTCGGGGCTAAAGGTGGCGTGGTAGCCCAGGCCAGGGTGGCCTGGGTAGTCGGCCAGGCGCAGGAACGAGCCGGCATCCCACAGAATGACCCGCCGGTCGTCGCTGGTGGAGAGCAGGTGCAGGTTGTCTGAACTGTACTCGATGTAGTACACGGCATCGGTGTGGGCTTTTTCGCCACGTAGAATGCCGATCTCGCGTTTTTCCTCCAGGTTCCAGATGCGGATGGTGTTGTCGGCGCTGGCGGTGGCCAAGTGCTTGCCATCGGGGCGGAAGTCGCAGTGCAACACGGGGCCCGTGTGGCCCTGGAAGATGTTGAGCGCCGCGCCGGTGCTGCCGTTCCACAGACGGGTGGTTTTGTCGTCAGAAACGGTGGCGATGAGGTAACCGGTAGGGCTAAAGGCGGCAAAGCGGATGGGCCCGCCGTGGCCGCTGAGCTTGGCAATCTGCCGACCGTTTACATCCCAGAGAATGGCCTGATTGTCGTTGCCGGTGGTTACGATGCGGTTGCCGTCGGGGCTAAAGGCGCCGTAGCGGATGGTGTCGGCGTGGCCCTCGAGGGTAGCAACCAGGTTGCCGGTTGCGGCCTCGTAGACACGGGCTTTGCTATCGGCCGAGGTGACGAGTACTTTTTGCGACCGGGCATCGAACGTGGCATGGGTGATGACATCGGTCGCGCCTTTGAGGATGGCCATCTCCTGGCGGGTGCGAACGTCCCAGAGCCGGGCGGTGTAGTCGCTCGACACGGTGAGAATGAAGCGCGAATCGTCTGAGAAATACGCCTGCTCCACGACGTTGCTGTGGCCTTTGAGTTCGCTTACCAGGCGCTTAGAGCTTACGTCCCAGACCCGTGCGGTTTTGTCGAGCGAGGTGGTAACAAGCTGCTTGCTGTCGGGGCTGAACTGATTGTAAATCATCTTGTTCAGGTGACCGTACAGGTGCGGCGGGTTGGCGTTGAGCAGCTTATCGACCGAGAAGTACAGGGCGGCTTCGGCCTCTTCTACGTACGGGCGCTGGGTGGTATCGCCGATGGTTTTGGGCAGCGCCTCAAGGGCCAGCAGGTGGCCCACCTGGGCGTTGCCGCGGGTGGCCTCCTGCTCGGAGAGCGAGCTTAGGAAGAGCGACTGCAGAATAAGCGCGTTGTTGCGCTGAATAACCGCGTTTTTGCTGAAGGCCACGGCGCGTTCGCGCTGCGTTTCGGCATCTTCCCGGGCGAGTTCGGCCAGTCGTGTTTGCTCGAGCGCGCGGGCGGCTTCGTTGTTGGCGCGCTCAGATTCTTTTTCGGCGCGTTGACGGGCCAGGTTGGCGAGTTCGGCCTGGTACTCAGCGTTCAGCTTCTCGCCCTGGGCGATGAGCTTTTGCTGCTCGGCCTGGAGGGCGGCTTGGCGGGCCTCAATGGCCGAAATCTGCGCCAATAGCTCCTGGTCTTTGGCCAACCGGGCGTTGATTGAAGCCTCGAGCCGTGCGCGCTCGGCTTCGTTGCGCTGCTGCTCGGCGATGGCTTTCTGTGCAATGGCATCGCTAGCGGCTATTGTGCTTCGGATGGCCAGGAAAATAGCCGCCACAAGCAGGCCCGCGATGATGAGGAACGCGATGCTGCGGAAGCGCTTGACGCGGTTGAGCCGACGGCGCGATTCTTCGAGGAAGAACTCGATGTCGAGCAGGTAGTTCGATGCCTCTTCCAGCGGGTCTTCGCCGGCCGAAAGCTTGTCGGGCGGCAGGTAGCGCCGCACCCAGGCCGGGTTGGGCCGCTGGGTGGTGTACCACTCAGAGAAGTAGTTGAAGGGCCCCGAGGCCAAGAGGTACTTGGGGTCGCAGTCGTTTTGCAGCCAGCGGTCGACCTGCGCCATGAGGTCGGTAAAGACCACTACGCTCTTGTTTTCGGTCTCGGCCCACTCGACGAGGCGCTCCCAGTTCCGGATTAGCGACTCGTGGGTGATGTCGAGGACTGTGTTGGGCGTAAGCTCGCGCGACTCTTCGTCGTCGGTGATAAAGGGCTGGATGAAGGTGTTGCCCGGCTCGCGCCAGAGGTTAATAATGCGCCCTACGGCGATGTAATCGAGGTTCTCGTCGCCGTGAACTTCTGCAATCTGCTGCAGGGTCATGCGGTTGCGCACCGCACGGTTCTCGTCAATTTTGGTCAAGCAGACGAAGACCGACTTTTGCACGGCCTGCGCCGTCTCTTTACTGATGGCCGGGCTGTAGCGGCTGTTGTAGTAGAGGTGTGCGTTTTCGTAGAGCTCGTTGGCGTGGCGGTTGAGTACGTTTTTGAGCCGCGGCTTGGTGAAGAGGTCTTTTTTGTCCTGGGGTAGTTTGCTAAACCAGGCGTCGAACTCCTGCTGCTCGGTGCGGGGCAGCTTGTTGGCGGCCAGACCCCCCACCTGCGCGTAGTGCAGGAGGTCCATTTCGGTTTTGCCGCCGTTGGCATCGGTCCAGACCTGGTGGAGGCAGTGCTGGAGCACGGGCAGCTGGTCAATGCCATCGCCCAGGTCGTTGAGTAGGCGCTGGGTAAGGCGCAGCGAGATTTTGTCGCCGTTGAGCTGGGCTGGGGCTTCTACGACCTCCTGGATTTCCTCGCGTTTCAGACGTGGCACGTAGTAGGTCGAGAGGCCAATCATCTCGGCGAAACCCCGGAAGGCCACGCACTGCCCGATGTAGTCGCTCCGCATGGTGCAGACCACGTAGATGGGCAGGTCTTCTTCACGTGCAATGCGCACGGTTTCGACCAATACGTTGATCGTGATTTGGGCCGTAGGGCTGGCTACGCCGTCGCGGTAGTTCTCGGCGTTGGTAAAGAACTCCTCGAACTGGTCAACGAGGATGAGCAGGTTAGAGGCCTTGCGGCGCATGGCCTTGCGCTCTTCTTCAGAGGCGTTGGCCCACTCCTCGCTCGTGATGTCAACGTAGAGGTCCGACTTCTTGTAGAGGTCAACCAGGGCCGAGAAGCCGTAGCTCAGGGCATTTTCAACCTCATCGATCTTACGGATGCGCATCTGGTCGGCCAGGGCCGTGGCCAGGTTGCGCAGCGGGGCGCGCTCGGGCCGTAGGGCCGCGACGGCCCACTTGCTGTACGAGGTTTTGAGGAAGCCGCCCTTCAGGTTGGGCAGTACCCCGGCGAAGACCAGCGACGACTTGCCGTCGCCCGACGAGCCGGTTACCATCGAAAACTTGTTCCGCTCCAGCAGGTCGATGATAAAATCGGCGTGCCGTTCGCGGCCTTTGAAGAAGATACTCTCGTCTTCGTTGAAGGGCCGTAGGCCGGTGTAGGGGCAAAAACGCTCTTCGGTAATGACGCCCGTTTTGCTCACCTGGGCGTGGGTGGCCTGTAGGGTTTCGAGCACCTGCTCTTTGGGCACCACGATGAGCTGCGTTTGGGGTGCCTTGAAGCGGATGAACCGGTTGCGGCGCGGCTCGTCTTCGCCGATGAGCAGGAACGGCGTTTCGGTGCTCGCCCCGCCGACGTGTTTCCAGAGCTGTTTGACGAACGAGATGGCCCAGTCGGACGAATCTTTGAAGAAAACGACCGTGAGCTTGCTCTTGAGGATCATCTCGGCGGCCTCGGCGCGGTAGTCCTGGTCGTTTTCCGGGACTACGGTGAGGGTTTTGAGTTTGAGCTCCTCTGAGAGTTTTTCAATGACGTGGTAGCAGTCGGCGGCGTCGGCGACGTTGGCGATGAAGGCCATGTCGTACTCCTTGACCACCTGGCGCACCCGGGTGTCGCGCTCCAGAAAGACCCGGATGTCTTCGATGAGCTGGGCGCCGTTGTTCACGGTCGTGAACATGACGTCGCTCGTCAGGTTGTTCTGTACATCGTTGATGAAGCGCTGCTGGTCGCCCTCGAGTAGCAGGCCATCGAGCGGGAAGTTCCAGAAGAGGCGCTTGAATTTGCCCTGGCGCTTTTTGCTGGTGGCGGTCGCCAGGTCGTACTGGTAGTGGGTGCGGCTGATGCCGCCCTCGGTCATGGCCTCGCCATAGGCGCCCCCCAAAAGGGTGAGCGACGCATCGGCCTTGGCCAGGTACTGGTCTACCAGCTGCTTGAACTCGGCCTCGGTTTCGGGCATGGGTTCGACCGGGAACACATCCATGCCCGCTTTTTCGAGCATAACCCGCATCTGCTCACGCCGGTCTTCGATATCGGGCGTTACCCAGGTCAGGAAGATGCGCCACCGCGTATCGCCCTCCTGCAGCGGCTCGATGGGCGTACTGGTGTGCGGTACAAGCGTATCGGGGAGCCCGGTGCGCACCAATTGGGTCGTGTTCTGGTCGCTCATCGTGAGCAGAGGTTAGGTAGTATGCCTTGGAAAAGTAAGTAAGAAGTCTGGCTTTTGCTAGGTACTACCTACTGCAATAGTCCACAGCAACGCAAGCCCCCTGTTTTTTTGACTTGCGGGTGAACCTACAGGGGCTTGTTTCCAGCGCTGGCTGCATAAAAAAAGGCCTGGACCGCGATGGGCCCAGGCCTTTAGAGCTATCAGGCAAGTGCCTACTTGAATTTTGCGAACTCAGGCTGGTTGCGCACTACCGAGAAAACCGGGTTGGTGTTCATGTCGCTCTTGAGCGACGGCATGAGGGCAAACGCTTTTTCGAGCGCAGCAGCACTTTTTGCGGCCAGGCCTTTGTAGGCGTACACGATGCCCAGGTTGTAGTGGGCGTGGGGCAGCTGGGCGTTGAGCTGGGTGGCTTTTTCGAAGTCAGCTTCGGCCTCGCTTACGCGGTTGGTTTTCAGCTTGGCTACGCCACGGTTGTTCAGGGCAATGGCGTCGCGGTCGCCGATGGTGGCGTACTCGGCCATGGCACCGGTGATGAAGCCAATGCGGTCCATGAGCACGGCGCGGTTGTACACCAGCGATTTATCGTCGGGGTAGCGGGCTACGTAGTCGTTGTAGGTGTTGAGCAGCTTGGCGCGTTCGCTTACTGAGTAGGCGTAGGCATTTTCGGTTTTGTAGGCCAGGGCTGCAATGGCGTAGTCCTTGTTGCTACGGTCGAGGCTTTGGGCCTGCTCGATGTCTTTGAGCGCGTTTACGATGTCGCCTTTAGCGTAGTGGTAGGTGCTACGCATGGCGTACAGGTTGGCGTTGCTCGGGTTGGCGGTGATGATTTTGTTCAGGATGTCCATGTTCTTGGCGACATCCACACCGGGGGCGTAGGCCGTGATGGTCGAGCTGCTGGTGGCCACGTTGTACAGCTCGGGGCTGATGATGGGCACCTGGGTACCGTAGGTTTCGGCCGAGGCGAGTTTGCCGGTGTAGTCGAAGTTGAACGACACAAAGGTGTGGCGGCAGTAGATGAGTACTTCCTCGACCAGTTTCTTCCAGAACTTAAGCTTGCGCAGTTCGGCTTCTTTCTCGTCGATACCCATTGCGTTGCCGCTAATGGCCAGCACCTGGTTGCGCTCGTCTTCGGTCAGATCGGCAGTTTTTACCAGGAGGTTGAAACGCTCCCAGTCTTCGCCGTTGCCACGCTTGGTGAAGGTGGCGCCTTTGGGGGCTGTTGCGGTCTGCTCGAAACGTTGGCTCAGGGCGGTGTACACGGCTTCTGAGCGGGCTTCTGAGAGGTTCTGGTTCAGTTCTACGGTACCACCCTGGCTGGCAAAGCTCATCAGGTCAACCTTCGATACGGTGTAGCCTTCGGCTTGGTACTTGGTCAGGTAGTTTTCGATGACGTTGACCACTTCTTTTTCGTCGAAGGTGGTCTTAAGCTCGGGGTGGATCAGGTCCATGGTGCCGACGAACGAGCGGAACTTGTAGGTCTCGTCGTTCACCTTAACGGCGGGCAGTTGAACCACACTTTTGGGCTTCACGCTGCTCCAGGGCTGGTCGGTACAGCACGGGGGGTCTACGGGGCCAATGGGCTTCACGTCGGTTTCGCAGAACACTTTCACTTTGCTGCCTTTTTTCTGCACGACTGAAAAGGACATGCTGATTTGCTTGCCGTCGATCTGGCCACCGGGTACTGGCACCTTATAAATGGGCTTACCCCCGTATTTCTGAATGTAGGCCTCGGTCACTTCGAGCATGGCGGTAGAGCCCTGGGGCTCTTTTTCCAGGTCGGTCAGGTGATCCTGGGCCAGGTAGGTGGTTTTAACCTGTACCGTCACGCCTTTCTTGAGGTACTTGGTGTACTCCAGGTCGTTAATCAGACGGAAATACAGGGTATCGCCGCGCAGTTCGAACTGGCCGGGCTCCAGGTAAGGCTGGGCCTGGGCGCTGTTGTCTTCCTGGGCGACACGCAGGGTGTTCGGGCCGGTGTTGGCCTCGATCAGTGCGTTCACCTCTGCCTTGAACTGATCACAGGTGTTGGTGATCTTCTGGCCGTTGTACGTGGTTTTGTTGATGACGTTGGGGTCGGTACAGGCTGCCAGAAAGGCGGTCAGTGCCAGGCCAGCCAACATCGCCGAGGCGCGCACACGCGGGTAGAGGCTACGCATAGAAGTGGGTGCTGAGGGTGAAAAGGTTTCTGTAGTAGGCATTTAGCCCCAGCAAATATAGAAAAACAGCTACGCGAAATCCCCCTCGCGGCGCTTTCCTTTACACAACCTTATTCTTAGGTGCCTGAGGCCTGCATTTGGCTTGTTTTTTGGCCGTGCCAGGCCCCAGGCCGGTTAGGCCCGCCAGAAGAGCCGTTGCCGCAGCGATGCGGGCAGTCGGTGGCCTAGGCCCAGGCACCAGCGCAGGGCGTTGAGGCTCAGCAGGATGTATACCCCCAGGGTCATGGTCCAGATCACGCCCAGGTTAAAACTGAGGGTGGGCACGGGCCACCCAAAGGCCCACTTGAAGGGTGCGTAAAAATGCGCCCCCAGTGCCAGGGTAGCTGGGGCAGGGCTCCGGAAGATGGGGTCGGTGAGCTGGCGCAGGCCCGTGGGGGTTTCGAGCACCGCGGTAGGCTCGGTGCGGGCACGCAGGGCGTCGGTGAGGGCCTCGTTGGCGTGGCGCAGTTTTTGGCCCGGGGCGTCGGTCAGGGCGCTTGTGGCGGCATCGTACCGGCGCCGGGCCTCGGTAAGGGTGAGCTTGTACTGGCTGCGCAGCCGGGCCAGCAGCCGCTCGGTAGCGGCCAGGGTGGCGGGGTTGGGTGCGCCGGCGCGCAGTTGCTGGGCCACGGTGCGGTCGGTACGGTAACTGCGCAGGGCGGCGTCGAGCTCGGTGCCTACAAGCCGTGCCACCCGGGCCTGGTCGGGGGCATCGGCGGGGTTGGCGCTGTGGTTGCGCAGGTAGGCCACCTTGGCTTCGAGGGCGGGCAGCCAAAAATCGAGCCGGTAGCTGGCCTCGCTCTGCCGCCGGTCCCATTCGAAGAGGGGGGCCTCGTAGCGGTTGTAGGCATATTGGTGCACTGCCAGGGCCTCGTAGGCCCAGCGCGAGGCCATGAGCTGGCCCACCAGCGGCACCCGGTCGGTGCCACTGAGGTCGGGGTTCAGGCGGCTGAAGCTGACCAATGCGCCGCTGAGAACCAGCTGGGGGATGAGCAAAATGGGCACCAGTATGTACACCGTAACGGCACTGTTGAAGCCCGAACTGAGCAGCAGGCCCAGCAGGTTGGCAAACACCGCCAGGCTAAAGAGCACGCACCAATGGGGCCAGAACATCCCCTCGATTTCCAGGATGGCATTGCCCACGAGCACGAAGAGGGCCATTTGCAGGGCCGAGAGCAGCATGAGGAGCACGATTTTGCTCCACAGGTAGCTCTGGCGGCTTAGGCGCAGAAACGCCTCGCGGCGGCGGATGCGGCGGTCGCGCAAAATCTCTTCGGCGCTCACGGTAAGGCCAATGAAAAGCGCCACCAGCACCCCGGTGAGCAGGTAGGCCTGCAGGTTGCTGTTGCCGTAGAGGGTGTAGCCGGTGCCTTCGGCCAGGTTGCGGTAGCGCAAGAGGTAGGCCAGCAGTGCCGCCAGGGCGGGGGCTTCGAGCAGGTTGATGACCAGGTAGGGCAAGCTGCGGCGTTTGCCCAGCCAGTCGCGGCGCAGAAACACCCAGAGCTGCCCCAGCCAGCTGGGCAGCTTGAGCGTGGTTTTGGGGGGCTCAAGGTCGCGGGGGATGGGCGCGGGCGGGGGCTGCTCAGCCTGATAGCGCTGGTTCCAGTACTCGGGGCTGAACTTGCGCTCGCTGGTCAGATGGCCGGCCTCGTCTACGAGCCGGGTTTCGATGATGCCGAAGATCTGTTCGGCGTTTACGTTGCCGCAGGTGTGGCACTCGACCAGGTCTTCGTCGACAAACCCCAGGGCGCTGCGGAAGTAGCGCAGGGCCTCGAGCGGGTTGCCGTAATAGATGGGGTACCCGCCTTTGTCGAGGAGTAGCAGGCGGTTGAAGAGCTTGTAGATGTCGGACGAGGGCTGGTGGATGACCACAAAGACGAGCTTGCCCCGCAGGGAAAGCTCCTTCAAGAGGTCCATCACGTTTTCAGAGTCGCGGCTCGAGAGGCCCGAGGTGGGCTCGTCGACGAAGAGCACCGAGGGCTCGCGGATAAGCTCTAGGGCGATGTTGAGCCGCTTGCGCTGGCCGCCGGAGATCTTTTTGTTCAGCGCGTTGCCGACCCTCAGGTCGCGGATTTCGAGCAGGCCCAGGCTGTCGAGGGTCTTGAGCACGAGCCGGTGCAGCTTGGCCGGGCCCAGGTTGCCAAAGCACAACCGGGCGTTGTAGTACAGGTTTTCGTAGACCGTGAGGTCTTCGAGCAGCAGGTCGTCTTGGGCCACAAAGCCCACGACCCCTTTCAGGCGCTCGCGCTCGGCGTGGACGTCGACGCCATTTATCGTCACCTGGCCGCTGGTGGGCCGGTAGGCGCCGCTCAAGACACTAAGCAGCGTGCTTTTGCCCGAGCCCGAGCCCCCCATGATGCCCACCAACCGGCCGCTGAGCTCCTGGAGGTCGACTGCGTGCAGGCCCACTTCGCCCGAAGGGAAGCGGTAGCTAAGGCCCTGGGCCACGAAGTCGATGCTCTGCTCGAAGCTGGGGGTCCAGAAATAATCGAGAACGTCGGCGTAGTAGATGGGCTCAATGCGCGGCCCGCGGATAACCGAACCCGAGGAGAGCACGTATACCTGCTCGGGCAGCAGGGCTTGCCCGCTGAGGTACGCCTCGCCGTTGCCCATGTAGCGCATCAGGTACAGCTCGGCGCCCGGCAGGTGCATAATGGCGAGGTAGCCCACCAGGTTGGGCTCGAGCCGGTGTTTGCCCCGCACCGAACCCTTCGAGGAA
>JANRLA010000139.1:0-5222 GCA_033763015.1 Bacteroidia bacterium | reverse complement strand
GAAGGCGGCATGTACCGCATCGTCGAGGAGATGGTGGCCGAGCTCACGCGACGCGGCGCCGAGTTTCACTTCAATACCGAGGTGACGGCCGCCATCGGTACCGGTGGGTTTGTCGAAGCGTTTACCGATAGAGCCGGTAACCGGTTTTCGGCCAATGTGTACGTCTGCAACAGCGACGCGGCGGCCTTCCGGGGCCAGGTGTTGGGCCGCCCCAGCCACGCACCCGCCAAGCTGGATAAGCTGGACTGGACGCTGGCGCCCTTCACCATCTACCTGGGCGTCAAGGGCAAAGTGCCCAACATCCACCACCATAACTACTACCTGGGCAGCAACTTCCGCGACTACGCCAGCACCATTTTCAAGCTCTCGGTAAACCCCGAAAAGCCCTACTACTACGTCAACGTACCCTCCATCAGCGACCCGGCCTGTGCGCCCGAGGGCTGCGAGAACCTGTTCATCCTCTGCCCCGTACCCGACCTTCGGTTTAAGCCCGACTGGTCGGATGCCGATCGGCTGGCCGATACCATTTTAGACGACCTGGGGGCCCGCACCGGCTTCGACTACCACGCCAATACACTCACCCGCACCGTATACACCCCCGTCGATTGGCAGGGCCTGTTCAACCTCTACCGGGGGAGCGGCCTAGGGCTTGCCCACGGCCTGAACCAGATTGGCGGCCTCAGGCCCGCGAATAAAGACGAGAAATACAGTAACTTGTACTACGTGGGTGCCAGTACGACACCCGGCACGGGGCTACCCATCGTGGTCATCAGCTCAAAACTCGTGACCGAACGTATCCTGAAAGACCAGCCCCAACCCGTCCTCGTATGACCGGAACGGAACTTTACGACTATACCACCTTTCGTAGCAGCCGACTGATTACCCAGGCGTACAGTACGTCATTCTCGCTCGGCATCTCGATGCTTGCACGCCGGTTCCACGATGCCATCTATGGCATCTACGGGTTTGTACGGTACGCCGACGAGATTGTCGATACGTTTCATGCGCACGAAAAAGCAGTACTGCTCTCGGAATTCCGATCGGAAACCCTGAAGGCCATCGAGCGCGGCATTAGCCTTAACCCGGTGCTGCACAGCTTCCAGGCGGTTGTCAACCGCTACCACATTGAGCACGAGCTCATCGAGGCCTTCCTCGAATCGATGGCCATGGACCTCGACCGCAGCACGTACTGCGACCGCACGTACAGCCAGTACATCTACGGCAGCGCCGAGGTCGTGGGCCTCATGTGCCTTCGGGTCTTCTGCGAGGGCAACGAAGCGCAGTACCAGGCCCTCAGAGCACCGGCCCAGCGGCTGGGTGCCGCCTTCCAGAAAGTGAACTTCCTGCGCGACCTGCAAAGCGATTACGTGGAACGCGGGCGGACGTACTTCCCCGACGTAGACTTTCGCCGGTTTGATGCCGCCTGCAAGGCCGCCATCGAAACCGACATTCAGGCCGATTTCGACGCAGCCCGCGAGGGGATTCTGAAGTTGCCCAAGGGCGCCCGGCTGGGGGTCTACGTGGCCTACATCTACTACCGCAAGCTGTTTGCCAAGATCAAGCGGCTGCCCCACACCCGGATGCTAAGCGAACGGGTACGGGTACCCAACCGCCAGAAGCTGGCGCTTTTGGCTACCACCTACGTACGCCACCAGGTAAACGCACTCTAGCCGTGGCTGCGCTGCTGGCCTGGCTGCGGGGTGTTGAGCACCTCTACCTGTGGCTCGACCTGTTGTCGCTGGCGGGCCCATTGGCGTTGTCGTTCGACCAGAAAGTGGCCTTTTGGCGGCTGTGGCGGCCTTGGGCCTTGGGGGTACTGGTGGGCGCCGGCGTGTTTCTGGCCTGGGATGTCTGGTTTACGGCTGCGGGCTACTGGTCGTTCAACCCCGACTACCTGGTGGGGGTAGGCGCAGCGGGCCTGCCGCTTGAAGAGTGGCTGTTTTTCCTCGTTATCCCCTACGCTACGGTGTTCATATACGAGTGCTGGCGCTGCTACCCCACCCCGCGTATGGGCCCGCGCACGGCCCGCGCCGTAACGCTGGGCCTGGCCCTGGGCTCGGTTGTGCTGCTGGTACTGTACCTCGACCGCTGGTATACCGCCGTCACCTTTGGCCTGCTGCTGCCGATGCTGGCCCTGGCCTGGCGGCTGCACGGGCTGCGGTTTTTGGGCCTGGCGTACGTGGGCTGGCTGGTAAGCCTGGTGCCGTTTTTTGTGGTTAACGGCATTCTTACCGCAGTACCCGTCGTTCGGTACAACGACGCCGAAAACATCGGTTTCCGTCTCGGTACCATACCCGTAGAAGACCCCTTCTACGGGTTTTTGCTCTACCTCATTGTGCTCACGGTGCTTGAGCGGCTACGGGGCACGTTCCGTGTACTGCCCACGGCAGGTTAGTCCTCGTTGGGTGCGGGCTCGGGCTCGCTGCGGTAGGTGCGTTCGCGGGGGGCTTTTACTTCGAGGGTGAAGGGCTGGCTGGCCTCGCCAACGGTCACGGTAAAGGTGTGCTTGCCGGGGGTGAGGTACTTTTCGCCATTCGCACCGGCCTTCACGACAATGGCTTCGGTCTTGGTTTTGGGGTTGGCGGGGCGCTCCAGGTAGGCCCCCAGGGCCAGGGGTAGCTCCAGGCGGTTAAGGCCGGGGGTAGCCGTATACGCAACCTCGGCGACGGTTTTGCCGCTGAGCTGTATGGCCACGTTGCCGCCCGATTGGCTGAAAAAGGTGACGGTCGCGGTGGGCTCGCCGCTGCGGGCTGAAACACTGGGCAGGGTACCCCACCGTGGCGAGGCCGTTAGGGCCTCGGGGGCAAACACGGTAAGGGGTTGTGCCAGCAGGCTGGGCGTGAGCTGCTGCAGGTGCTCAACATCGAGCACAAACAGGCTGCGGCCGTGGGTGCCGAGTACGGCCTCTTTGGCTTTGGGGTGGACGAGCAGATCGTGCACCGGCACTTCGGGGAAGCCCGGGTTCAGGTAGCCCTCAAAACGGCTGCCCCCGTCCAGGCTCAGGTAGAGCCCATGGTCGGTGCCCACGTAGAGCAGGTTGGCGTTGGCGGGGTCTTGGCGCACGACGTTGATGGGCTCGGCGGGCAAGTCGGCACCCAGGCGCTGCCAGGTGGCCCCGTAGTCGGTGCTGCGGTAGAGGTAGGCGGTAAAATGGTCCCACCGGTAGCCATTTAGGGCAACAAAGACGGTGGCGGGGTCGTGGGGACTAACCTCCAGGCGGCTCACCCAGAGGTCTTGGGGCAGCCCGGCGGAGATGTCTTTCCAACTCACCCCGCCGTCGCGCGTAACGTGCACCTTGCCGTCGTCGCTGCCGGCGTAAAGCACCCCAAATGCGTGGGGGCTTTCGGTGAGGCAGCTCAGGGTGCCGTAGGGCACGTCGCCGGGGGTGGGTTGGGTGGTCAGGTCGGGGCTGATGGCTTCCCAGGTATCGCCCTTGGTGAGCGAGCGGTACACGCGGTTGGCCCCGAAGTAGAGGATGTCGGGGTTGTGTTTCGAGAGCCAGATGGGTGTCTGCCAGTTAAAGCGCAGGGGCGACTCGCCCAGTTTGTGGCTGGGCGTGACGCGGGTGCGCTTGCCGCTGGGGTCGGTGCGGGTGTAGTTGCCGAACTGGGAGCCGGTGTAGGCGGTGCCGTCGCGGGGATCGACCATGACCTGCATGCCGTCGCCGCCGGTGATGAAGCTGTAGGGGTAGCGCCCCCCGTCGTACCACTCGGGCGAAGCGGTGTAGCTGCTGGGGCCCTTCCAGGTGCCATTGTCCTGCAGACCGCCGTACACGTTGTAGGGCTCGGCGCTGTCTACCTGAATGGCGTAGAACTGGCCCACGGGCGGGGTATTGCACTTGAGCCAATGGGCGCCGTAGTCGTAGCTGATGTTCACCCCGCCGTCGTTGCCCAGCACGATGTGGCCGGGGATGCGGGGGTTCACCCACAGCGCGTGGTGGTCGTCGTGGACGTTGTCGGCGTTGATGCCCTGCCAGGTCTTGCCGCCGTCGGCCGAGGTGTAAATGGGCACCCCATAGGTGTAGAGGCGGTTGGGGTCTTGGGGGTCTACGTGCACCTGGCCGAAGTAGTAGCCGTAGGTGGAGTACATCTCGATCGGGGCATCGTGGGTGCGGGTCCAGGTCTTGCCGCCGTCGGCCGAGCGGTAGACTTCGCCCCCCAGCGGGGTGTTGGTAAAGCCGTCGTCGCCCCGGTCTACGTACCGGGCCAGGTCGGCCGGGGTGTACTTGCCCGCCTGCACATCGGCGGCGAGGGTCTTGGCGGTGTGCTGCTTGGGGATGCCGTTTTCGTCGAGCCAGCGGTTAAGGCTGTCGGGCGGCAGGGCCAGGAAGGCCTCTTTCGTCATCGACTTCAGTTTATTGGCCGTGATGAGGGGCTCGGTGGCGCTGCCCGAGGTGGGGCGTGGCGCCTGGTTGTCGACCACGGCGTAGAGTAGGCTGCCGTCGTAGACCGCCAGCCCGATGCGGCCGGTGTGGTGGCCGGTGGGGAAACCACTGCCGGGGTTGGTCTGGCGGCTCCAGGTGGCCCCGCCATCGTCTGAGCGGTAGATGGCCGAGCCCGGGCCGGCCTCGCGGAAGTTCCAGGCCCGGCGGCTGCGAGTCCAGGTCGCAGCCCAGAGTACGTTGGGGTTGGTGGGGTGAAAGGCAACGTCGATGGCGCCGGTGGTGTCGTCTACAAACAGCGTCTGGGCCCAACTGGCCCCGCCATTGGTGGTTTTATAGATGCCTCGCTCGCGGTTTTCGCTGTAGAGGTGCCCCAGTGCGGCTACCCAGGCGGTGCCGGGCTCGGTGGGGTGCAGTACGATGCGGCCGATGTGGTGGCTCTCGGGCAGGCCGCGGTACTGCCAGGTGCGCCCGGTATCGGCGCTGGTGTATACCCCGATGCCGGCGTACGAGCTGCGGCTGCTGTTCACCTCGCCGGTGCCCACCCACAGGGCACCCGTCTGCCAGTTGACGGCGATGTCGCCGAGGGTGAGGGTGGCGGTGGTATCGAAAATGGGGCGGAAGGAAATGCCGTTGTTGGCCGTGTACCAGAGCCCACCGCTGGCATAGGCGACGTAAAACTCGTGGGGTTTGGCCGGGTTTACGTCTACATCCACCACACGCCCGCTCATCACGGTGGGCCCGATGTTGCGTATCGGCAGGGCGTTGAGTCGGCTCTGCTGCTGGAGGGCGCGCCGCTGCTGGTAGGCCGCCAGGCGTTCGGCGGCGGTGGTGGCGGGGT
>JANRLA010000138.1:0-3963 GCA_033763015.1 Bacteroidia bacterium | reverse complement strand
CCGGTGTACCCCACCGTCGTGAAGGGCGGGGCCATCGAGCTGCTCGATAACCTGCCCCACCGCCTCGAGCTCAGTTTGACCGACTACCACGGCAACCGAAGCACCTGGCGCACAACCCTACAGCGGGGCACCAGCCGCCAGCGCGTGCCCACCCTGGCCACCGATGGCCCCGGCCTAGCGCCCAGCTACAGCGTGCGGCGCAACGTGCTCATCCTGAAAAGTGGGTTGCCCCGCGTGCTGCCCGATACAGCCAAACTGCGGGTGGTCTTCGCCACGGGCGCCGATACCCTGCTCAGGCCCGCCTACACCAGCGCCGGGTGGGCCTACACCCTCTTGCCCCTCGACGATGGGCGGCTTCCCGTGCGCGCCGAGGCGCCGTTTTGGCCCAACCCCCTGTTTTTTAACTACCTGGCCCACGCCTCGCCCACCCAACCGACCACAGCCTGGCTCAACGACCGGTTTTGGGTAGATGTGCCCTACGGCAGTCTGTTTTTGCCCATGCCCCTGGCCGTGCGGGCCTACAACGTGACCCAGGAGCCACGGGTGCTCTCGCCGGTGTACAGCGTAGGCGAGCCGAACGTCGCGCTGCAGGGGCCACTGCAGCTCAACTTCCGGTTCACGCCCACCGAGGCCTCGATTAAGTACCGCGCCGAGCAGATTGTTGTCGCCCGCCGCTACGGCTACAACAGCTACGAACGGGTAGAGGGCGATTACCGGATGGGCCGCCTCTACCGTGCCCCCAGCCGCTCGTTTGGCGATTTCTGCCTGGTGGCCGACCCCGACCCGCCCGACCTCAAGGCCCGCAACGTGGCCACGGGCCAAACCCGCGCCGTGGGCTCGGCCCTCGACTTTACCCTGCGCGACGGCCTGGCGGGCATCCGCACCGACCGCATCCGCGTCACGTGGGACGGCGCCTGGCTGCCCTACGAGTACCACGCCTACCGCAGCCACCTGACCTGCAACGTACCACCCGGCAGCGGCAGCCACACCCTTAGGGTAGAAGCCGAAGACATGGCCGGCAACCGGGCTGTGGCCACCTTTACCCTGCGGGTACCGTAACTGCGTACGGGAAAAGCCGTAATTTTCTGGGGTGAGACGGCTATTGGCAGTGTTGAGCACGTATTGGGAGCGCCTCACACAGCTGGGCACCGACCCCACCTACAGTGCTGCCGAAAACCGGCGCATCGCGCTGGCCAACCAGCTCACCTTTACCCTGCTGCTGGTACCACTGCTGTACCTCATTCGTTTTGAGGGCTACCCCAAGGTGCAGGCCGTGATGGTGGTCTGCTTCAGCGCCTTTGGCTTCTCGTTCCTGTTTATGCTATGGGGGCTTACCCTGTTGGCCCGCTTGCACACCGTTGTCGTGATTACCGGTGGCCTGCTGGCGGTAGAGAGCGTGACCCACGGGCCCGGCACACCCTTGTGGGAAATGACACCGGCCCACATCCTGCTCGTGGCCACCTTTTCACTGGGCCCCATCTTTTTTGGCCTCTCCAACTGGCGCTGGCTCGTGGCCTGCTCACTGGTGATTGTCGCTGGGTTCGTGGGCCTGCCCTACGTCGTCAACCACACCCCCAACTGGGCCGAGGGCTACACGCCCAGCTACGCCAACCGGCTGTACGTGGCCAGCACCATTGCAGCCCTGGGGCTCAGTTTTGCCTTGCAGTACCTGGTACGGCTGAATAACCTGCTCTTCTGGCAGGTGCGGCAGGAGCTGGAAGTCGCGCGCCAGAAACACCGCGCCGCCGAAGAAACCCTGGCCGAGCTGCGGGCTACCCAGGACCAACTCTTACAGTCAGAAAAACTGGCGCAGCTTGGGCAGACCCTGGCCAGCGTAGCCCACGAACTCAATACCCCCGTGGCGACACTCATTGCCTCGGCGCATACCCTTCGCGAGGTGGTACCCCACGCGCTGCGTGTGCTACCGCTGCAAGTGGCCAGCCTACCGGCGGAACTGCAGCCCTACTTTTTCGAGCTCATCGACATCGCCCTGCGCTACGAACCCACACTCTCGACCCGCGAGGCGCGGCGGCAAAAGCAGCGGATTGCTGAGTGGGCCATCACCGAACATTTTGACGACCCCGACGGGCTGGCCAACACGCTGCAAAAGCTGGGTATCGTAGACAACCTGCCGCAATACCTGCCAGCCCTGCACCACCCCAAAAGCGCCGACCTGCTCCGCCTGGTGGGGATGGGCGCGCGCGCGCGCCAAAGCCTCGACTTTTTGGCCCACGCCGGCACCCAGACCCAGCGCCTCATCCAGGGCCTAAAGGCCTACGCCCGCAGCAGCCCCGAAGAGCCGGTTGCCATCGAAGTAGGGCCCCACATCCAGCAAGTGGTTGCCCTGTTTACCGATCAGTTGGGCGAGGTAGAGCTAACCACACACTACGCTGAGGCGATGCCCCCGGTCTATGCCCAGCCCGAGGAACTGACCCAGGTCTGGACCAACCTCATTGCCAATGCCCTACAGGCCATGGGTGGCAAAGGCACCCTCAGCATACAGGCCCAGCCGCTCGACCACTGGGTGCAGGTAGAGGTCACCGACAGCGGGCCGGGCATCCCGCCCGAGGTGCAGCCCAAGATTTTCTCGGCATTCTTTACCACCAAAGCCCCCGGCGAGGGCACTGGGCTGGGCCTGGCCATCGTGCGCCGAATTGTTGAACGGCACCGGGGCATGATCCAGCTCGATAGCGAACCCGGCCGCACGGTCTTTACGGTGCTCTTGCCCGTGGCCCGCGGCTAGACCCGGCCAGTCGCTTCCCCCCTCAGATTTTCACACAACGTACCACCCATGAAAACAGCCCTCATCACCGGTGCCAGCAGCGGCATCGGCAAAGCGTTGGCCCACGAGTACGCCCAGGGCGGCTACCAGCTGGTGCTGGTGGCCCGCAGCACCGAAGCCTTACAGCAGCTCAAAGCTGAGGTAGAAGCCAAACACAAGGTCACGGCACACGTGCTGACCCAGGACCTGAGCCTGCCCGAGGGCCCTGCACAGGTGTTTGCGGCAACCGAGCGCCTGGGCCTGGCCATCGATGCGCTGGTGAACAACGCCGGGTACGGCGACTACGGTCTCTTCTGGCAGCGCCCCGCCGCCAAAACCCTGGGCATGGTGCACTTGAATGTTACTGCCCTTACGGCACTAACGCACCTGTACCTGCCCGGTATGGTGGCACGTGGCCGGGGGCATGTGCTCAACGTGGCGTCGGTGGCGGCCTTTGTGCCCGGGCCCATGATGAGCGTGTACTACGCCACCAAGCACTACGTACTGGCCCTGAGCGAAGGCCTGGCCCGCGAGCTGAAGGGCACCGGCGTTACGGTGACGGCCCTTTGCCCCGGCGCCGTAGCAACGGGCTTTCAGACCGAGGCCGACATCCACGGAGTGCGCTTCTTGAAAATGGGCAAAATTGCGACCCCCGAGTGGGTCGCCCAAGTCGCGTACCGCCAGGCGCATCGAGGCCGGGTCGTGGTTGTACCCGGCCTGATGAACCAGTTTTTTGCCGGTATGCCGCGCTACACCACGCGGGGCTTTCTGCGCAACTTCATCTTCGGCATCTCGAAACGCGACGCGGCCTAGTTGCCACCCAGGATCAGGGGCGTGTTACGGCCACCGCCCATGATGATGATTTTGCTGTTGGGGCTCTGGGCCAGCTCTTTGTTCACGCGGATCATCTCGTATTGCAGCTGGCGGTCGGTGAGGCCCGAGCTGATGATACGGTTGTAGTCGGCGATGCCTTGCGCTTCTACGCGCTTGACCTCGGCCTCCTGCTTGGCCTTTTGCAGCACGAATTCCATTTTCTGGGCCTCCTGCTCGG
The DNA here is from genome assembly GCA_033763015.1 of Bacteroidia bacterium. Classification (GTDB taxonomy): domain Bacteria; phylum Bacteroidota; class Bacteroidia; order J057; family JANRLA01; genus JANRLA01. The sequence goes on along the minus strand of JANRLA010000138.1, from coordinate 151 downwards.
CGTTGATTTTGCTTTCAATGGTCTTGCGTACGCTTTCGGGCAGCCGGATGTTGCGGATGAGGATCTGCTCGAGCTCGATGCCCCGTTTGTTGAAGTCGTCTTTGATCGAGTTGAAGATGCGGGTCTGGAACTCCTCACGCTTGGTCGAGTA
>JANRLA010000137.1:0-13841 GCA_033763015.1 Bacteroidia bacterium | reverse complement strand
TCGTGCAGGCCGTACACCTCGTCGAGCTGGCCCAGGGAATGGAAAAACCCCAGCGCGGTGCGGCGCTCCACAATGCGGCGGGCCAGCGCGGGCCCAATGCCCGGCAGGCTGGCCAGGGCCAGGGTATCGGCACGGTTGAGGTCGAGCCGCTGGCTAGGGGGCTGGTTGTAGCCCAGCGAGCGGGTAAAGGCGTAGGCACCCGCGCGCGTCAGGGCCGTATCGGGGCGTGGTGTTAGGTAGAGGCTGGCTTCGAGGCGGGCGTAGTAGGCGTCGGTCATGCCGTACAGACGGCTCAGCTGGGGCAGGCTGTCGTACCCCCCGGCAGCAGTGCGGTACTTCACCACGCGCTCGGCCAGCCAGGCGGGCACCAACTGGGCAAGCTCGCGGGCCGTAACAGCATTGACATCGCGGGGCGGATCGAACACCCTGCTAGCCACCCGAGCCCCTGTCTTGGGCACCGGGCCCAGCACCAGGAAGGGCCGAATGACCGGGTACAGGCTATCGAGCCCCCACACGCGCCGCAGGTCGCCTACGGCCCCGAAGCCCCCTCGGGCTGTCCGATAACGCACAATGCGGCGGGCCAGGGTGGGGTGGATGCCCGGCAGGCGCCGCCAGGCCAGGGTGTCGGCCGCGTTGATGTCGATGGCAACCAGCCGGGTACTGTCGAGGTACAACCGGCCGGCCAGCCGGGGCAGTAGGGTATCGAGGCCCCAGACACGCCCCAGTTGGTCAAGGCTGTAAAACTGCCCCCCTAACGCCGTTCGGAACCGCACGATGCGCCGCGCCGTGGCGGGCCCAATGCCCGGCAGTGCCTCCCACGCAGCGCTGTCGGCAGCGTTGATTTCCAGGCGCTCGGTGGCAGTGGTCAGGGCCGTGGGCAGCGGGGGCAACCCCTCGGGCGGGCGGTGGGTAAGGCCCAACAACCCTACCGCCCCCACCAGCAGCACCCCTGCCATCACCTGCGGCCACGAGGCCCTGGGGCGCGGGGCAGGGTGCACGGGTAGGTTTTCGGGGTGCCAGAACCCATGAAGCTACGTGCCGGTGGTGGGTTTTCCAATGGCGGGCACCCCAATTGGTGTGGATTCTTCGTTTGAAAAGTATACCCCCCGAATGCCGTACTTTGTACCAACGGATGTGTAGAACTCCTGCGGCCCCCGGCCCCGGTTTGTATCTGGTTGTTCGGGGCGTGTATATGTATCTTGAACCAAGCGTTCGTAAGGCCTGGCCCCAGACAGTCCCTCAGTCCGCGCTACTCCTCCCGTTTCAGTAGCTTATGCAGGAATTTTTCTCCACCCCGGACGACCAGACGGGGGGAATTGACCCCCAACGGGAAGCCCAGATCTTCGAGCAGCGCCTCGCCCGGAAAGAAAGCTTCTTCATGGACGTCGTTACCATCGACGAAGTCTTCGACTACTACCGCGTCATGGACGAGCAGGAGAAAGCCCTCCAGCTCCTCGACTACGCCCTGGCCCACTACCCCTTCCACGCCGACTTCTTCTTCCGCAAGGCCTGCGTCGTCTACGAGAAAAAAGACTACCCCGGCGCCTTCGACCTGGTCACGCACGCCCTGGCCATCCAGCCCAGCGAGACCAATTACCTGCTGCTCAAGGGTCGCATCCTGCACCAGCTGCAGCGCCCTGACGAGGCCGACGCCGTTATCGCCGAGGCCCTCTCGCAGGCCGAAGAACCCGCCGACGTATACTACCAGCTCGGCCAACTGGCCCAGCAAGACGAGCAGTACCGCCTGGCCCTGGAAAACTACACCAAGGCCATCACCGAAAACCCCAGCCTCGAAGACACCCTCTACGAGATCGTCTTCTGCTACGAAAACCTCGACGAGCAGGCCGAGGGCATCACGTTCTTAGAGCGCTACCTCGAGGCGCACCCCTACAGCAGTGCCGCCTGGTACAACCTGGGCATCCTCTACCACAAGCTGGGGCGCTTTGAGCAGAGCATCGATGCCTTCGACTACGCCATCCTGATTCAGGAAGACTTCCTCTCGGCGTACTTCGGCAAGGCCAACGCGCTCATGGAGATCGGCAAGCACGGCCCGGCCATCCGCGTGCTGCTTACCTCGCTCCACCACGACAAAAACGACATCGCGGCCCTGCTCAGCCTCGGCGAGTGCTACGAGCAGATCGCCGACTACGCCCGCAGTCGCTTCTACTACCTGCGCTGCACCGAGCTCTACGCCAACCTGCCCGACCCCTGGTACGGTATCGCCAGCACCTTCGAGGCCGAGCAGCGCTACCAGCAAGCCATCCACTACTACAAAAAGGCCATCGAGCTCAACGCCGAGTACTTCGATGCCTGGCTCGGCCTGGCCGACTGCGAGTACTTTTTGGGCAACGACCTCTCGGCCTACGAAGCCCTGAAGACCGCCATCGAGCTCTTCCCCAACGACCTGGAGATGTGGCAGGTGTGGGCCGAGCGCCTGAACGACGACGGCAACGCCGACGGTGCCCTGAGCCTGCTCGACGAGGCCATCCGCCACAACCCCACGGCCATCGAGCTCTACTACCAGTACGCGGGCTATGCCCTTACCTCGGGCCGCAGCCGCGAGGGCTTTGCCTACCTCGAAAATGCGCTGCTCATGGACTACAGCCAGCACCCACTGCTGTACGACTACTGCCCCCGCGCCGCCGAGTTCCGCCCCGTACAGGCGCTGATCGAGCAGTACCGGCCGGGGTAAGACAAACTGCTACTATACCAAGCCATGTTATGTAGACGTGTTTCACTGGTGTACGCAGCCAGTATTTTATTTACACAGCCTTTATTTACGATGGCACAGACAAATCTCACGACACCGGAAGTGGTGTTGTATTACTTTGATGGATGTCCGTCATGGAAACTGGCCCTTGAAAATTTACAGGCCGAACTACACGTGCTGAAGTATTCCGGCAAGGTTACCTTAGTGAACGTTGTTGATGAAGCCCAGGTAGATAGCCTCCTCTTCTTGGGCTCCCCTACTATACGGGTAAACGGGTTAGACCTAGAGTACGGGGCTGCTGAGCCTACAGATGGGTACTTTTTCGGCTGCCGGATTTACGAGGAGAATGCCGTGCGCACCGGGACCCCCCCGCGCACGTGGCTGCATACAAAACTGGTTGCGACGGGTTTGTTTGTATCCCGATGACCCTCACGGTTGTAGTTGGCGTACCTAGTGCCCTGATAAGTCCTCTTGTCCGCCGCCTGCTACTCGATGCCGAACGGCTGGTGGGCGGTAGCCGGGCGCTGGGCCACCCCACCCTGCGCGCCCTCGACCCCAGCAGCGGCACCCTAACCCTCGACCTGCCCCCCGGCCTGGCCGCCGACCTGAGCGCCGACCTTGGCCAGCTGCTCCTGGGCCACGGGCTAGACCGGCTGCGGCCCAGCCGGGGCAAGGTGCTGCACCGCTGGCAGCTCCAGGCCCGGCAGGCGGGCACCCCGGCGCCCATCCGCATTGAGCTTGAGGGCCAGCCGCCGCTGGTCATAGACGCCAGCACGGGCTACGCCTACCAGGAGCTCTGGGTGGCCGTCGAGGTGTACCTCTACGGCGTGGTGAGCAAAATGGGCGGCCGCGGCCAGGCCCGCCTGCACGTGCGCGACGAGCGGCTGGGCCTGCGCACCCTGCGCTGCCACAAAGACGTCCTCGCCGGCGAGGAGCGCAACCGCCTGTACCGCTACTGCGGCATCCACGCCCGGGCCCAGCAAAACACCCTCAGCGGCCGGCTCGAGGCCTTCGAGTTCCTGCAGTTCCTCGAGGTCAAGCCCACCCTCAGCCGCGCCGAGGCCGCCAAGCTGCTGCCCGCTGGCTAGGGTGGGTCATGTCACCACTTGCTCGGTGGCGGCAGGGGCGTGGTTTCGGCGTAGTTGACCACCCCGATAGTGTCTTGAATGAGCCGGCGGCGGTAGCGCTCCAGCAGCACGCGTTTGCGCACAATGCCCAAGAATCGGCCGTCGGCGCCGATAACGGGCAAAAAGCTCATGCGGTGCTGTTCAAACTTGGTCAAGATCGAGTCGCCCAGTTCGTCGGGCTGCAGCACGGCGCGGGGCTGCTGCAGGTAGTCGTGTGTGGTGTGCTGGGCCACGGCTTCGGGGTCGGCAAAGAGCCAGCGCAGGTCGTTCAGGCCCACAAAGCCCACCAGGCGGCCCTGGGGGTCGATCAGGGCGTGGTGCAGGTGCTCGCTTTGGGTGAAGGCGTGCAGCACCTCGGGCAGGGTGGCGGTGCTGGGCAGGCACGGGAAGTCGCGGTCCATGACCAGGCGGGCCTTGAGGCTACGCAGGATCTGCTGGTCTTTGTCGCGGCTCTGCCACAGCCCCGACCGCTCCAGCCCCAGCCGCACGATGCTCTTGCCCTGAAAGCTGGCTTTGGTCACGAACGATAGGGCCACCACCGTCATGAGCGGCACCATGAGGGCATAGCCGCCCGTGATTTCGGCCACCAGGAAGATGGCCGTGAGCGGGGCGTGCATCACCCCGGCCAGCACACCCGCCATGCCCACGAGCGTGAAGTTCACCTCGTTCAGGGGGTGCACCAACCCACTCAGGTTCACCAGCCGCGCGAAGGCAAAGCCCAGCAGCCCCCCCGTGACCAGCGAGGGGCCAAAAATGCCCCCTGCCCCACCCGCGTGTAGGGTTAGGGCCGTAGCCAGGGCCTTACAAAAGAGGCAGCCCAGCACAAACAGCGGCAGCACCCAGGGGGTGGTGGCGTAGTCGGCCACCAGGCTGTTGTGCAGCACGGTTTCGGGCTGGCCGCTCAAAAAGTCTTTGAGTGCCAGGTAGCCCTCGCCAAACAGTGGCGGGAAGACCACCACCAGGCCCGCCAGAGCCATCCCCCCCAGCCACAGGCGCAGCAACGGGTGGCCGATGCGGTGCAACAGCCCCTCGACCTTAAAAAACACCCACGTGAAATACAGGCAGTACAGCCCCAGCAGCACACCCATGAGCCAGTAGTAGGGGGCATCGGCCGTGGGTGGGGTACCCGTGGTGGCAAAGGTGAAGATGCGCGCACCCCCCGAGAGCAGCTTGCTCAAGAACGTGGCCGTGGCCGCCGAGAGCAGGATGGGGATGAAGCTGCTGAGCTTGTACTCGGCCAGCAGCACCTCAAGTGCAAACACCACCCCGGCAATGGGCGAGTTGAAAATGGCTGCAATGCCCGCTGCCGAGCCGCAGGCCACAAAGAGCGTCCGCTGCCGGGCATCGAGGTGGAACCACCGCGCCAGGTTGCTGCCCTGTGCCGCCCCCGTGGCCACAATGGGCGCCTCCAGGCCCGTAGAGCCCCCAAAGCTCACCGTGAGGCCCGAGAGCACCAGGTGACCGTACATCTCGTGGGGTTTGAACGAACTGCGCCCCCGCCCAATGGCCGTAAGCACCCCCTCTACGCCCGGCCCATGGCTGCTGGGCAGTACCAGCGGCCGCAACAGCCGCACCAGCAGCAGCCCCACCACCGGCAACAGGAACAAGAACAGGTAGGGCACCTCGCGCTGCACGGTATGCTCCAGCCAGGTAATAGCCACCTTGAGGGCAATGGCCGACAGGCCTGCCACCAGCCCAATGAGCACTGCCAAGAGCAGGAAGAAGTGCTTGTCTGACACGTGGCGCAGGCGCCAGACCAGCAGGTAGTAGTACAGCCGACGGGGGTCGAAAGCCGGGCCCAGCGTGCGTTTCAGCCAGCGCCAGTACCGGGCCGGGGCCTTGGGCGGGGCAGTACCCATCAGTTCAATGATACAGCTTTTTGCAGCCCATAGCGCCACCGGCACCCCCAGAAAGCCTGCCCCAGCACGCTACTTTTGCCCCCGTTATGCCCAAGGTGCTGCGCATCCTCAACCGCCTGAACATTGGCGGGCCTACTTACAACGCGGTCTACCTCACCCAGTACCTGGCGCCCGACTTCGAGACCACCCTCGTGGCCGGGCAGATAGATGCCACCGAGGGCGACAGCTCGTACATCGCCCAGGAGCGCGGCATCGCCCCGGTTTACGTGCCCACCATGCGCCGCGAAATCAGCCCCTGGGCCGACTACCGGGCCTACCGCTTCCTGCGCCAGCTCATCCGCACCCACCGGCCCGACATCGTGCACACCCACGCCGCCAAAGCCGGGGCCCTGGGCCGCCTGGCCGCCCTGCACGAGCGCGTGCCCGTGGTGCTGCACACCTTCCACGGCAACGTGCTGAAGGGCTACTTTTCGCCGCTCAAAACGCGGGTGTTTCTAGCTATTGAGCGCTACCTGGCCCAGCGCAGCTCGGCCGTGGTGGCCATCTCGACACTGCAGCGGCAAGAGCTGTTGGAGGAATTCCGGCTCTGCGCGCCCGAAAAGCTCGTCATCGTGCCCAACGGCTTCGAGCTCGAGCCCTTTCAGGCCGACTGGCAGCCCCGCCGCGAACGCTTCCGTGCCTGGCTTGGCCTGCCCGATGGCACCGTGGCCATCGGCATCGTGGGCCGGCTGGTGCCCATCAAGCACCACAGCCTGTTCCTCGAGGCCTTTGCCCGCCTCCGGGCCCTTACCCAGGTGCCCGTGCATGCGGTGCTCATTGGCGACGGCGAGCTGCGCGCCGAGGTCGAGGGCCAAGCCCGCGCCCTGGGCCTGGCGTTCGATACCGCAGCGGCCCGCACCCCTGGGGCCTGCCTCACCTTCACGTCCTGGATTACCGACGTGGCCAGCGCCTACCCGGGGCTCGATGTTGTCGCCTTAAGCTCCCGCAACGAGGGCACCCCCGTCAGCCTCATCGAGGCCCAGGCCGCCGGGCTGCCCGTGGTGGCCACCGACGTGGGCGGGGTGCGCGATACGATCCTCGACGGCACCAGCGGCACCGTGGTACCCCCCAACGACCCCGAGGCTTTTGCCCAGGCGCTACTGCCGCTCGTCGAATCGAGCGCGCTGCGCCAGGCCTACGGCCAGGCCGGGCGCGACTTCGCCTTCGGGCACTACGGTGTAGCGCGGCTGGCCCACGACATGGCCGGGCTCTACCAACGCCTGCTCGCTGCCGCTGGCCGCTAATTTCTGCCGTTGACGGATGCCGGTGACGGCACGTACAGCTCTAGCGGCTGGCCCGCAACAGGGTCGCACAAAATCAACGCCTGCTCGCTGCCGCTGGCCGCTAATTACTGCCCTTTACGGATGCCGAAGACGACGAGCACCGCGTCGGCGGGGTTGTCTTTGGGCACCGTAAACTGCACGGCATCGCCGCCCACGAAGGGCACCTCGGCCAATGTGACCGCGCCCCGCAGGCCCTCGCGCAGCTGCTCGGCGTAGCTACCCGCACGGCTGGCGCTCACCCGCCGGTTGATGGCGGCAAAGTCGACCTCCTTGCGCGTGATGAGGATGGCCATGTAGTCGGTCGTGCCCTTGTCGTCGAGCTCCAGCGACTCGCTTTTGGGGAATACCCGCTGGCCCACAATACCACAATAGGGCGAGTGCTGCTCGGTGTAGGGGAAGAGCACGTAGCTGGTAGCGTCGGTGTCGCGGCCAAAGACATACGTGTAGCAGGGCACGGTGTTGGCCACTGATATCTTGAAGCGGGTGCCCACCGGCAGGGTGCCGCCCGTGGCGTAGAGCCCGCCGCCCTGGCTGGTAACAGGGATGAGCTTCTGGGTGGCATTGTTCAAGAGGCCCACCTGGGCCGCAAAGGCCACGTCTTTGGGGGCCTCGCGGGGGGCGGTTGGGTAGAGGCCGTACACCTCGGCGCCCAGGGTATTGGTAAACTGCTGGAAGTCGGCGTAGCGCATCCAGAACGTACCCTTGTCGCCCCACTGCTCGCCCCAGGAGTTCTGGATGTGGAACGAGCCGCCGTCTTTGCTATCGTCGTAGCCCACCACGCACATGGCGTGGCCGCCAAACTGGCTGGCGTCGCCGTCGTTGACGATGTTGCCGTTGGCCGAGGCCTCCATGGCCTGTAGGTCGGCACGGGTGGGCCGCCAGCTGGCGCCGGGGCCCCGCACGTCGTAGAAACTGCCGCCCACGAGCATACCAATGACCACGGGGGCGCCCTGGGCCAGGTTCTGCTTCACGGCGTTGATGTCTACCGCGTAGTCGTCGTGGTTGAGCGTGAGGCGGTTGTAGCCGGCAATGCGGTATTGCTGGGCCTGCTGCAGCTCGGCGGGGCCGGGCTGGGTACTGCAATCGCTGTCATCGTACGGGAAGTCATCTAGCTCGACCAGGCCGCGTTGGCGCACCAGGTCGAGCGCTTTGCGGATGCTGGTGCCCCCGCACGAGCCGCGGGTAAGCTGGTTGTACAGAAACGCCGGGCTCAGGGCGATGTCGTTGGGCTTCTGGCCCGTTTCGACCGAGGCCTGGATGGTACGGGCGGCGTAGGCCGTGGCCCAGGCCGTACACGAGCCCTGCTGGCCCTGGTCGCCGGGGGCGGGGCTGTACTTGAGTAGACTCACCTGGGCGGGCAGCGCGCCGGGCACCAGGGGCTCGTAGACCAGGGCCTGGTTAAACTCTTCGCGGTCAAGCTGTGCGCCCAGGCCGTAGTCGCCCACCACCGTGGGGCCATCGGCGCTGGCCGTGCTACTGGGGCCCGAGCTGAAGTAGAACCAGGCAAGGCCCCCGATGATGAGCAGCGGGATGCCCACCTTGGGGTAGCGGAACACCAGCATGAGCAGCGCAATAATGAGCCCCGCGCCGGGGCCCTTGCCACCGCCACCGCGGCCGCCGCTGCTACTGGGTTGGTCTTTGGTAATGCGTACGGGCATAAGGGTAGAAAGCTGGGTGTGGTCTGGCCAGCACCAATCTACCGCGTTCTGGGGTTCGTTACGCCGCAGGCGCCAGCTCAAATTCTACGCCCAGCACGGGGGCCATGTCGGGGGGCACGTTGTACATGCGCACCCAGCGAGCGGAGCCCTCAGCGACAAGTTCTAGGTGCCAGCCCCACCGGGGGCCCTCGCCCGCGAAGTAGGTGCTCGTCAGGTAGGGTGTCGTGGCGCCGAAGTCGCTGGTGAGCAGCAGGATAGCCCGCCCCATATGGAAGCTGTCGATCCAACTGCCCTCGTAGCGCTGCTGGTGGGGGTCGTAGCCCAAGAGCAGCTCGCCCTCGTAGGGCTTGCCCTGGAGGGTTGAGCTGTAGCGCAGCCGTAGGAAGCGGTCGGCCAGGGCCGCTTCGCCACCGAGGGCGATGGGCTGTGTATCGACCAATTCATCAGGCTTGAACCAGGTGCGCGCCGTACCAGTGTACTGGCCCAGGAACGGGGAAAGGGTTTCGTGGAGCATGGGGTAAGGGGTTGAAGTGGGGTTCAGGCTTTCGGTTTGCGGGTGCGCGAGGTTGCGGCTGGGAGTGTAGCTGCCACAACCGGCCCAGTAGCGACGGGCTGCCAGGTGGGCAGCGGCCGCCCGATGCGCTGGGCCAGGGCCTGGGCAAAGTAGGCGCAGAGCTCGGGGCAGAACTCCTTGGGCAGGGTGTGCACGAAGAAGTACACTTCCTCTAGGCCCTGGGCTAGCCAGGCAGCAATGCGCTCGGCCCAGGCGTCGAGCCGGGCGTAGTCGGTGGGGTGGCGGTTGTTGCCGTTAAAGCGGATGAGGGCGCGGGGCGTGGTTAGGCGGGTGTGGCACACGTCGCGCCGCCCGCTGGTATCGGTAATGATGGCGATGTGGCCCAGTTGGGCCAGCCAGTCGAACCACGCCCGGCCTTCGCCGACGAACCAGTCTTCGTGCCGCAGTTCGAGCGCCAGGGGTTGGGGCCCCCGGTAGTAGCGCAGTAGGTCGTGCAGGGCACTGCCCCACTTGGGCCCAAAGCGGTCGGCAAACTGTAGGATAGGCGGGCCTAGGTGGTCGCCCAGCGGAGCCACGCGCTCCAAAAACGTGTCTACGAGCCCTTCTTTGCCCGCAGGGCTGCCGTAGTGCGTAAGCGACTGCGGGAACTTGATGCTGAACTTGAAACCTGGCGTCGCCGCCCCAGCCCAACTGGCAATCTTGGCTTCGGTCGGCAGGTTGTAGGCCGTGGCGTTGACCTCGATGGCGTTGAACTGGTGGGTGTACTCGGGCAGGAACTCGCGGCTCTTTTTGCCCACGGCATAGACCTTACCCATCCACTCGGGGTGGTTCCAGCTGGGGCAGCCGATGTAGATGCCGGGGTTCGGGTGGGGCGTGCCGGGCAGGACGGTGGCGTTTTCGGGCGCGTCGGGCGGCAGGGTGTGGTCAATGCCGGTAATGTCGGGCAGCTTGCCAAAATCCATGCCCACAAAGTAGCTACCTTCCGGTTGTCGGTCTTCTCTGCATAGAACCGTTGACTCAACCCAACACGCAATCCACACTGCGCAACCGGTATCGGGGCCTGTGGCGACTAGGCCCCGTCTGGTACGGCAGCGCCTGGGTGCTGGGCCTGCTGCTGTATGTCCCTTTGCAGCGGTACCTGAGCTTTGAAGACTTCGGTGTATTCCACCAGGCGGCAGCCCGCTACCTGGCTGGCGAGCCCTTGTACCGGCTGGGTGACGGGCACCTGAGCTTCAAGTACTTCCCCACCACGGCACTGCTGCTTGCCCCGCTGGGGGCCCTGCCGCTGGCCTGGGCCTCGGCCCTGTGGCTGGGGTGCCTGGTGGCAGGGCTCTTGGCTATCTACCGCACGAGCCTGCGTTGGACCGGGGCATCGGCGTGGCCCATCGGGGCGCTGGCCTGCGTGGTGCTGCTCAAGGCCACCGGCCGCGAGCTCATGCTGGGCCAGGTGAACCTACTCATGGGCCTGGGGCTGGTGGCAGCCTTTCGTACCCAGCACCGCCCGGCCTATGCGGCCCTATGGGCCACGCTGGCCATTGCCCTAAAACCCTACGCCGTGGCGATTTGGCCCTACTGGGTGGTACGCCGCCAGTGGCAGGCGCTGGCCCTGAGCGCGACGGGGGTTGTTGCCCTGGGGCTACTTAGCCTGCTGCGCTACCCGGTGGCTGAATGGCCTGCCCTTTACGAGGGTTTTACGGCCACCACCTTTGGCTCGAACGCGCGGCTGTTCACGGCGCTCGACAACGTCTCGCTTTGGGGGGCTTACAGCCGCTGGTTCGGCGCTGCCCCGCTGGGCGCACCCCTGGCCCTGTGGGTGGGCCTCAGCTTGGTGGTGCTAGCGGCGCCGTTGGTCCCCCGCTGGTGGCGAGGGGCCTACACCCCGGTGCGCCTGCAGCTCGAGGGCTCGGCGCTCCTGGTGCTACTCGTGCTGGCCACACCCCAGGGGTGGGACTACACCATTTGCCTAGCCGTGCCTGCAGTTGTTCTGCTACTGCACCGCCGCAACGCTCTACCCACGGGCCTGCGGGTGCTGGTGTACCTGAGCCTGGCCCTTACGGGCCTAACGCTGTACGATCTGGTAGTGCCGCTCGTGGGCCGGGCGGGCTTTGAAGCCCTACGGGCGAGCGGGCTCTATACCCTGGCGCTGGCGGTGTGGGTACTGGCACTGGGGTGGCTGCACCATTCGAAGTACGATGCGTCCCCTTCGGCCCAGTAACTGGTGGCTCCTTGTCGGCGCAGGACTGGCGTTGGCGATGGCAGGGCTAGCAGCGTTTCAACGCCTTGCGTTCGACGATTTCTCAGTTTTCTACACCGCCGCAGAGCGGTGGGCAGCACGCGAACCGCTTTACCGGGCAGCAGATGGCCACTACAGCTTCAAGTACCTGCCCACCACGGCGCTGCTGCTTTCGCCCCTGGGGGCCCTACCCTACCACTGGGCAGCTGGAACTTGGGCGGCGTTGCTGGGGCTGGTTGCGGTTGGACTGTTGCAGCGCAGCATCGAAGCACTTCGCTCGGTCGGTTACTCCGTGCCCAGGTGGGGGGTATTGCTTACTGCTTTGGTACTGGCCCCGTCGGTAGCCCGAGAGCTGGGCCACGGCCAACTGAACCTGGTCTGCGCGTTGCTAGTACTGGTGGGGCATACCGCACTTATCACAGGACGGCCCACATGGGCCGGGGTTTGGTTGGCTCTCTCAGTGGCCCTAAAACCGATTGCCCTGCTGATATGGCCCTATTGGGTGCTACGCAGACAGTGGCAGGCGCTAGGGGTGAGCGTCATTCTGATTGGCGGCTTGTTGCTACTCAGTCTATTGCCCTACGCCTTGGGCAGTTGGCCCGAGCTTGCACGGGGTTGGCATACAAGTACACCCGGGAGCACCCAGGCCCTGCTACACCTACGCGACAACAGCTCGTGGTTTGGTGCGTGGGCCACGTGGCTGGGGGCTGGCACCTCGGCTAGGTGGGTGTACCTGGCCGGGGCCGCCACCCTGCTGGGGCTAGCAGCCCTGGCACTGCCCAGCCTCCGCCAGCCCGTAACCCCGGCGCGCGCGACGTTTGAGCTCGCCGCGCTACTGGTCGCGTGGGTGATTGCCAACCCCCAAGGCTGGGTCTACGGCGCAGCGGTGCTGCCGCTTACCGTGCTGGTGCTGCTCTACGACTTCGAAAAGCAGGCACGTGCCTACCGATGGGGTGTGGGACTAAGCCTGTTGCTGGTACTTGTGCACCTGCGCAGGGTCTGGGAGCCGATACTGGGGCCTGAAGTAACCGAGCGCTACCTCACAAGTGGGGTACACCCACTGGCCCTGAGTCTATGGGTAGCCCTAGTGTGTTGGCGAGCGGCACGGCTGCCAGCGTGCTAGTCGCCCCAGCGTTTGACGAACCGGCCATCGGCCCACGCTAGCCAAAACTTGCGCAGCACGCCATCGGGCAGATCGAAATCCATGACCTCGGTCTGGATGCCCACCCCGATGGCCGTGCCCCGTTGGGGCAAGCTGAAGAGGTGGTTGGGGGTGTTCTCCCAGAGCTCTTTGGCCAGTTCCGGGCTCAGCTGGGCGGTATCGAAGAGGTCCTCGAAGGTGATCGGCTCGTGGGGCGGTTCTACCTCGGTAAGGGTTGTGCCCCGCTGCTCAAAAAAGCGGTACTGCTCCTGGTAGCACACCGGGCCGCAGGCATAGCTGCTCACGGCCACGAGCCGCACCCCGGTACTGGTCACCCAGTAGCACATCTCCCAGCCACCCTCAAAGGCGCCGGTTATGCTCAGGTAGCCGTTTTGCGGATCGAACACGCCAAAGCCATAGTAACCCACCTGGGGGTCTTCCAGCTTCTTGTCGCGTACCAAGCGTTGGCGGTGTTCCTGGCGCAGGAAGAGGGCATCCTCAGGCAGGGCCAAGAACAGCTTTTCGAGCGTGGTTTGGGCGGTCACGTCAGCCGCAAACCCCAGCCCTACCAATAGCACAAACAGGTAGTTCTTCATCACCGAAAGATAACCTAGCATCGCTAGGACATGCCCCCCTACGAACCTAGCTTTCAGCCTAACCACACACGACCATGGAACTACAGGAAGTAAAGCAACAGATCATGGAGCGCACCGGCCTACCCGAAGACAAAGCGCTCTCGGCCATTGCCATTGTGATGGATACCCTCAAGTCGCGCTTGCCCGACGGCATCGCAAGCCAACTTGACGGCGTGCTTACCGGCCAGGAATTCAGCTACAAAGAACTGATGGGCGACAAGTTTGACGAGATGAAAGACAGCCTGGGCGACAAATTCGACGACGTAAAAGACGGCACCCAGCAGTTCTTCCAACGCCTCTTTACGAAGAAGCAGCAGGAGGGGTAACCCCCAGCGCCGTGGCCGACTGCCGGGGTCGCCCCGGCAGTGCCCCTAGGCCCGCGCTGATGAGGTACAGCACATTGTAGCCCATCGCGAGCAGGATGCCCACCTCGGGCACTACAGCCAAGGCCAGATTGGCGTGGCTGAGTACGTATTCCCGTGCGCCAATGCCGCCAATCGATACCGGCAGCACCGCCACGAGCGACGAGGCCGCAAAGGCCAACAGGTACGGCGGGGTTTGCCCGAGGGGCACCCCCAAGGCCAACGCCATGGCCAGCGCAAAGCCCAGTTGGCACAGCTGCACGCTCACCGAGAGCGGCAG
>JANRLA010000136.1:0-2529 GCA_033763015.1 Bacteroidia bacterium | reverse complement strand
CACGACCGCTACATCGTCGATGGCGACAAACTGGGCTACAAGTACGACCGGGCCAGCCAGCGGTTCTTCCCCCGCATGCACAACCCCGACCACTACGAGTCGGGGCCCTTCGGCTACAAACGCTACGTTTCGAACCTCGGCGCTGACCCCAAGTCCCCCTACGACGACAAACCCACTGGCCTAGACAACCTCACGTTCTTCCTCGACTACCAGGTGGGCCACATGTACCTGCGCTACCTGGGCTGGAACTTCATTGGCCGCGAAGGCGAAACCCAGCACAGCGGCGTAGAAAGCGGGCTGGAGTTCAAGCGCATCAGCCAGATGCCCGAAGAACTGCGCCGCACCCCACCCAAGAACCACTACTACTTTTTGCCCCTGCTGCTGGGCCTCTTTGGCCTTGTGTGGCACTTCTTCTACGACCCCCGGCGCGCCGGGGTGGTGGGGGTACTGTTCCTCTTCACTGGTATGGCCATCGTGCTCTACCTGAACCAGGTAGCCCAAGAGCCCCGCGAGCGCGACTACGCCTTCGTGGGCTCGTACCACACGTTCGCCATCTGGGTGGGCCTGGGGGTAGTGGGCCTGGCCCAGTCGCTCCAGCGGTACACCCGTCGCGCCTCGCCGTACATTGCCGGGGGGCTGTGCCTGGTGCTGGTGCCGGGGCAATTGGCGGCCAAGAACTGGGACGACCATACCCGCGCCCGCCGGTATCTGGCCCCCGATTCGGCCTACAACATCCTCCAGAGCTGCGACCCCAACGCCATCATTTTTACTAACGGCGACAACGACACCTTCCCGCTGTGGTACCTGCAGGAGGTCGAAGGCATCCGTACCGACGTGCGGGTGGTCAACCTGAGCCTGCTCAACACCGACTGGTACATCTACCAGCTCAAGCACTACACCTGGAACGGCGCGCCGCCGGTACCCATCACCCGGCCCGAAGCCACCTACATGGGCGAGCGGGGCTCGCTCACCTCATTCCGCGAACGTACGCTGTCGTTCCCCGTCGACAAAGCCGCACTGGTAGCCAACGGCGTGGTGAAAGCCGCCGATACCGCCCGCGTAGAAAGCCCCATGAAGGTTACGGTCAAGCCCCGGGGCAGTGCCCAGAACGGCTACCTGCAAAAGCAGGACATCATGGTCCTGAACATCCTAGAAGGGGTTGCGAAAGACGGCTGGCGCCGCCCGGTGTACTTCGCCAACACCGTGGGCCCGAGCAATTTCGTTTCGCTCGACCCCTTCTTCGAGATGCACGGCCTGGCCTCGCGCATCATCCCCCTGCGCGACCCCAAGAACACCCAGCGTGGCGAAAGCCGCATGGACCTCGAGAAGATGTACGCCAACCTGGTGGGCAAATTCCGCTACCGCGGCCTGAACACCCCCGGTCTGTGGGTCGATGAGAATGCCGACCGCATGGTCACCAACTTCCGCAACACGCTCTACGGGCTTGCCAGCGGCTACCTAGACGCCGCCCTGGAGATCGAGGCTCAGCAGCCCGAACTGCGCAAGGCCAACCCCGAGAGCCCCGCCCTCGCCGAAAACGATAAGCTGGCCCAGCAGTACCGCGCCAAAGCCAAAGAGTCGCTCGACTTCTCGCTCCAGGCCATGGCCCCCGGCACCACACCCCTGCCGCTGGTTACCCAACTGCTTTACGCCACCCTCTACGCCGATTTGGGCCAGACGGAGAAATCTGTCGAGTTGCTGCAACGCCTACGCGAACGCGCCCTGGGCTACGCCACCTACTACAAGTCGATTGGTCGGCTTGCCACCGATGGGCAGGAGTACCTGTTGGCCCTACAGCGCCTGCTCTACCACTACCTCCAGACCAAGGCCAACGACCAAGTCCGGCTACTGGCCGACGACCTGTTCAAGCTCACGGGCGACAAGCAGTACCAGGAGTTGGTCGGGGGCCTCGATGTGCCCACGGGCCCCAACCCCACCGATTCTGCCGCCCAGTAGGTATGGGGGGCTTATCCGGAGGTCAGCTTTCTGCGCAGAACCCCTTGCGTGGGGCTAAGCAGTACCGCTGCGAGCAGGCACAGCCCGGTTGCCGTGGCCATGCTGCCGGCAATCGATACGTCCCACACCGTAGCGATGCCGTAACCAGCCCCCACAGCCACCCAGCCAATACCGACAGCGACTGCCAATAGCCACGGCAAGCGGGTAACCAACAGCAGCGCCGTCGCAGCCGGCACCACCAGGAACGCCACGACCAGAATGGCCCCCACGGCCTCGAACGCGGCTACGGTAAACACCGAGGTCAGGCTCATGAGTACCAGGTGCCACCGGCGGGTATTCACCCCGAGTGTGGTGGCGTACACGGGGTCGAAGGTGCTGATACACAACGGCCTGTAGCCTAGCACCACCACCCCAAGTACCAGTAGCGTGACCGGCGCCAGGTGCCACAGGGCCCGCGGCCCGATGGACTGGCCCCCGGCACCGAAGTAGGTATCGATGGGCACGTACACGATTTCGCCGTAGAGTACGCAGTCCTGGTCCAGGTCTACCGATCCGGCAAAGGCACTCAGCAGG
>JANRLA010000135.1:0-11657 GCA_033763015.1 Bacteroidia bacterium | reverse complement strand
TAGATGCCGTTGTTCATGTGGCGCAGGACGTCGAGGTCGCCCGGTACGACGGTAAACGGTGTACGGCAGGTATCGAGCACCGCCAGGCGCGTGGCACGGCGCAGGACAACGACCCAAAGCAGGCGCAGCAGTTGGTTCACGGCAGGGGGGCGGGGGATGGGGTGGCACGGTGCGGGCCGGTGGTGGCAAAGGCCATGACACGCTCGGCGAGGCGGTCGCTTTTCAGGCGGTGGCCCAGGCCCTCGGTCACGGGGTTGTGGGCGCGGGGCCAGCGGGCGGCCAGCTGCTCGCCGTACCCGACGGGGGCCTCGCGGTCGGCGGTGTCGTACACCACCAGGCCGTCTAAGGGTAGGCTATCGGCAAACCGCAGGGCCGAAAAGTAGGGGGGCGGGTGGCCGATGGTGGCCTCGGTGTGGCGGTCTAGGGCCTCGGCCAGGCGGGGGGTCATGCCCAGCAGCTTGCGGTACCAGGCGAAGTAGGCCTCTACCTCGCCGGGCACGGCCAGGGCGGCCAGCCGCACCGGTGCCAATTGGGGCAGGCGGTAGGCGGTGTACAGGGCGGTAAACCCACCCAGCGAGTGGCCCACGAAGGCCTCGAGGGGGCCGGTCTGGGCCAAGAGTTGCTCAACGACCTGGCTGTAGACATGCAAGTTGACGTACCGGCCGGAGCTCAGGCCGTGGCCGGGGGCATCGAGCGCGTACGCCGTGTAGGTAGGGGGCAAGAAGTCTAGGGTGCGGCGCCAGAAGTAAGCGTGGCTCTCCCACCCGTGTAGCAGCAGTATGGCGCGTGGGCCGGTGCCCCAGCGGTACACCTGCACCTGGCTGTGGGGGGTGCTCAGGGTAAAGGCGCGGGCTTTGTTCAGCCAGGCCGTGTGGTGGGGCCTAAGGGGTGGGCGGCGGGGCCTGCAAAAGCGGTTGAAGGCTACACGTGCAGCCGCCCGCCGGTTGCCCACGGCGTAGAGGTTGAGGTAGGCGCCGTAAAGGCGCGCAGCAAGTGCAGACATACGGCAACGAACCGGCAGCCGAAGGTACGCGGCTTCGCCGAGGTGCCCTAGTGCGGGCTGCGGCCAGTGGGCTAGTCTTCGCTTTCGGGCTCGGGGCGCACGCGCAGTTGGTGGATGGCGTTGGGCCCAGCGGTGTGGACGGTGAAACGGTAGCCGGCCAGGTGCACGCTGTAGCCCACGGGCGGGATCTCGCCTGCGAGGTCGAGCAACAGGCCGCCCAGGCTTTCGTGGGCGCTCTCGCCTCTGAGGGTTTCGAGTGTCTCTTCGTCGAGTTGAAAGCGCTTGGCGAAGTCGAGGATGGAGGTGCGGCCCTCGAGCAGGTAGCTGCCGTCGGGTTCGGCGGCCAGGGTTAGGGTGTCGGGGTCGTTGGCTTCGCGCAGGTCGCCAAAGATTTCTTCGAGCACGTCTTGCAGGGTGACGATGCCGGCCGTGCCGCCGTACTCGTCGGTGACGATGGCGATGTGCAGGTGCTTGTCCTGGAACTCTTTGAGCAGGCGGTGAATGCGCTTGCTCTCGGGCACGAAGTAGGCCGGGCGGATGAGCGCCTGCCACTGCTCGGCGGCCGGGGTACCTAGGAGCGGCAGGAGGTCTTTGACGTAGAGAATGCCCCGAATGGTATCGAGGTTGCCTTCGTACACTGGCAGGCGGCTGTGGCCGGCCTGGCTGGCCAAGGCGAGCACCTCGTCGGCGGTCGCCTCCAGATCCAGGGCCTGGACATCGACACGGGCCCTGAGAATGCTGCGCACAGGTATGGCATTCAGGCGGACCAACGCCTTGAGGATGGCCTTCTCCTCTTCGGGCGAGTCTTCTTCGCGCTGCTGCTGGATGGCCTCGGTCAGCCGTTCGGTACCCGTGGCCAGCACCGCGTGGGGGGCCGTGCGCTGCAACAGCCGTAGCCCCAACCGGTAGAGGTAGGCCAAGGGGTAAAACACCCCAATGAGCACTGCCACCCACGCCGAGGTGCTGCGCAGCACCACCAGGCGGTGACGGGCGCAGCTCAAACGAACGGGTAGCTCAAGCCCGGAGTAGAGCACCATACCCGCTAGTACCCCACTGAGGGCCACCCAAATGGGCGGATACATGGGCAAGAGGGCCACCGCCAGCAGGGTAGAGACCACGAGCCAGCTGATGACCCCCACGAGTTGGGCCAGGTGGAGGGTACTGTAGAGCAGCTTGGGCCGGTCCATGAGCCGGTGGAGCAGGCGGTAGCGGCCTGTCTCGGCTTCGGATTCGTGTACGTCGTTGATTTCGGCGGAGGTAAGGCCGAAGAAGGCGGCTTGATAGCCGGCGGCCAGGAACGTCCACACCAGTGTACCCACGGCCCAGGCGAGCAAGTGCCACCCGGGGGGTGCGGCGCTACCAATCGCAGAAACGAGGTAAGAAACGGGGCCTTCGGGCGATGGAGGTTCCAAGTAGGGGGCGTTTCGTGGGCGCCACAGGGCTAGCGCGGTTGCCAGGTATAGATATACGGGGCAACCGACCCCAGCACTGGCCGCAGGGTGTGCTACGGCACTACAAGTTTACGGCGCAGCGGGCCAGTTGCGCCAGCGGTAGCTTTGACCCTGTGGATAAGCCCTACTGCGTGGTGGGGGGCGGCCTGGCGGGTACGCTGGTCGCTGCCCGGCTGGTGGCCAGCGGCCGGGCCGTGCACCACTACCACCAGCCCCTGCCCGGCGAGGCCAGCGCCGTAGCCGCAGGCCTCTACAACACCTACACCGGGCCCGAGCTGCGGCCCACGTGGCAGGCCACCACCCTCGTCGAAGAACTCTACGCACTGCTCGAAGCCCCGTGGGCTGAAGCTGCCCGCGCCCACGTGCACCGCGTACCGCTGTACCGCCCCTTTGCCGATGCCCGCACAGCCAACGCCTGGGCCGCCACCGCCGCAGGTAACCCTGCACTGGAGCTCTGCCACAGCCCGCAGCACCCCGGCCAGCTCTACAACCCCCTGGGGGGCTTACGCATCCACGGGCTGGGGTGGGTAGACATCCCGGCCTTTCTGGCGGCGCTCACGGCAACTGCCGAAGCCTCGGGGCGTTACCTACGGCGGGAGGAACACTTTGCGCACCCGGCCCTGGTGCCCGAAACCACCACGTACGGCAGTGAGCCCTATCAAGCCGTGATTTTTTGCGAAGGCATCGGCGTGAATGCCAACCCGTTACGCCCGTTTCGGGCACTGCAGCCACTGAAGGGCGAGATCCTGACGCTGGCGCCCGACCCCGGCTACGGCCCCGAGGTCGTTATCGGTGGGGTGTACGTGCTACCCAGGCCCAGCGGCGAGGTTGTGGTGGGGGCCACCCACGACAAAACTTCAGCCGACGCCACCCCCACTGATGCCGGTAAACAATTGCTCCTCAGTCGGTTACAGGCCGTGTACCCAAAGGCTACGCCCGTAGTGACGGCCCACCGGGCGGGCCTGCGCCCGACTACGCCCGACCGCAAACCCCTGGTAGGGCCCCACCCGCGCTACCCGCGGCTGTGGTTTTTGAATGGCTTGGGCACCAAGGGCCTACTCTACAGCCCGTGGTGCAGCCGCCTGCTGGTGGCGGCGCTGCTGGGTGGGGGCGGTGCACTGCCGCCCGAAATCGACCTGGGGCGGAGGGCGCTGCGGGAGCCGACTGCGTAACTTACGTGTATGGAAGCCCTGGTCAATTCCCTGCGCGCATTTGCCGAAGCGCTAGCGGCGCACCCCGACTTCGAACTTATCGTCTTTACAACCTACCCCGGCGTAAAGCCCGAGGTCATCGCCGCCCGTGAAACGGACTTCTTCGAGGAATTGCTGGAGCCGGACTTCGACACCGGCGGCGAAACCCCACCCCTGCGCGCCCACACCTACTGCATGCCCTACGACACCCCCGAGGCACGCCGCAGGCTGGTACTACCCAAGGTGACGCCGCTGCTACACCCCACCTTGCGCGAGTTCTACAGCGTAACCGACGGTCTACAACTGCTGTGGCACTACCGTGGCCTGCAAGGCAGCAAGGTGACCGCCGAACCCCTGCGCCGCCACGTACAAAAAGGCACCTTCGACTGGGGCAGAACCCATACCATTGACCACCACTGGTCGATAGGCAGCATCATGATACCGCCCCTGAAGCGTATGCTGGCCGTGGGCGTGCTGGAGGGCAACTTCACGTGGAGCGAAAAGGGGAAACGCGACACCTACTACCCCGTGGTGCCCTTCGATTGGTACGACGACTGGGCCACTACAGGCCTGCTCTTGCGTGGCGAACTCTACCACTACACCGTACGCGGCGAAGATGCCATGGCCAGCTTTACAGACGACCAGACCTTGATGCCGGTACCCGACTACCTGCTGGGCCTGGGGCGCCACCGGGGCAGCATCTTGCTGCGCACCCGGCCCACCGAAAGCCCGCTTACGGGCACCGACTGGTCGCTTGACGCGCTGGCCGCCGAGATCGGGCGCTGGGAGGCAGAAAGGGGCAGCTGGTAGTTCTAGTCTCTACCTAGTATTGAAGAATTCGTTTGCAATCTTCTGAATCGTCTGCTGCTGGACCTCGGCGAATTTTGGGACATCTGTGAAGTAGGATATTTTAGAACCTAAACTCATTGAGGAATGAGTTGGGCCAACGTCTCGGTAAGTTTTAATCTCTCCTACTATGGGCAAGCGCATATAATCTAGTGGGTAATCGGCAAACCTACTACGATAAGTCTTTGGTAGCTCTATCATTGCATAAATCCTGCCGAATTTCAGGAAGTAATTCAGCCTGGTATAGAGTGTTATACCAGCGCCACGCCCTCCAAATAAGATAAAGAGTTTGCCAAGGATCCCGCCGGGGATACTAGTCCCAGATTTATCGGTTCTGAAAAGCCCACTTGCCAGTAATACTCCACCTTGAGGGGAAAAAGAACCGTATCCACCGATTGGCTCCATCCCAATGCAAATAAAATATCTCGTCCTTTTCACATTGGCAGCAAACATTAAACTGTATTGTATTAATGTATCCTTGACTGACCCTGTAAAACTAGCTGTATCGCTGAAAACATAGTTTTCCAGGGGCTTTAGCTCCTGTGCCTCTAGCGCGAGGTGGCCCAGGGCCTGGGCTAAAAGAAGTAGGGTCAGTTTACGCATCGCTTACTAATTTATGTTTTTAATACCGCACAGCGGAACTGTATCCAGAACCCAGGATACTACGGAGGAATAGGAAAAACAAAAACCCTGTATTACCTTTGCGGCGCCTAGTCGCAGAAAGTTTTAGTTTTTCTGTGCTACGAATCCTGGGAGAGGTGTGGTACTGGGCGCATGGGTTTCGCGGGGGCAGCTGTCGCCGTCGCTAACAGCTCCAAACCGGTGGTAGGCCGCTTCCTACCGTACCCATCCCCTAACCCCAGGTGGCCCTTGCGCCCCCTACAGGTATGTTATTTTCTGATCTGAAGCTTGCGCCCGCCATTCTGCGTGCGCTCGAAACCGAGGGGTATACCACCCCCACCCCCATCCAGGGCGAGGCTATCCCCGTACTGCTCGAGGGCCGCGACCTGATGGGCTGCGCCCAGACCGGCACCGGCAAAACGGCCGCCTTCTGCCTGCCCCTGCTGCACCACCTGGCCGCCACCGCCGGCAAGCAGCACGGCAAGGCCCCCAAAGCACTTGTGCTGGCCCCCACCCGCGAGTTGGCCCAACAAATTGCCGATAGCCTGAGCGCCTACGGCCGCCACACCGGCCTGTACCACACCGTGGTGTACGGTGGCGTGAACCAGCGCCCGCAGGTAGCCAAACTGCGCCAGGGCGTAGACATCCTGGTGGCGACACCGGGCCGCCTGCTCGACCTGCACCAGCAGGGTGTAGTAAACCTGGGCGAAGTGCGCCACTTGGTGCTCGACGAAGCCGACCGTATGCTCGACATGGGCTTCCTGCCCGACATCCGGCGCATCCTGAAACTGATGCCCACCCAGCGGCAGACGTTGCTCTTTTCGGCGACTATCAGCAAGGAAATCAAAGCCCTGGCCGAAACCCTGCTGCAGAACCCGGTCGAAATCACCGTGGCCCCGCAGGTCCAGACCACCAAGCTCATCCAGCAGTCGCTCTACTTTGTAGACAAAGAGCAGAAGCGCGACCTGCTCAAGCACCTGCTTGAGACCGAAGGCATTGCCCGCGCGCTGGTGTTCGTTAAGACCAAGTACGGCGCCGACCGCGTAGCCAAGGCCCTGACCGCCAACGGCGTACCGGCCCAAGCCATCCACGGCGACAAGAGCCAGGGTGCCCGCCAGCAGGCCCTCAACCAGTTCAAAGCCCACCGTACGCGTGTACTCGTTGCCACCGATGTTGCCGCCCGCGGCATCGACGTAGACGACCTGACCCACGTGTTCAACTTCGATCTGCCGATGGAGCCCGAAACCTACGTGCACCGCATTGGGCGCACGGGCCGGGCTGGCGCCAGCGGCGTGGCCATCTCGTTCTGCGATGCCGACGAGCGCAACCTGCTACGTGCCGTACAGAAGCAGATTGACCAGGAAGTACCCCTGGTGACCGACCACCCCTACGCCCTCAACCTGTCGCCCGTAACCCTGGTGCAGACCTTTGAGAGCAGCAAGGGCAAGAATGGTTTTTCGCGCAAGCCCAAGTCGTCGTCGTACGGCCGTAAGCCTTACGGGCCCAAGCCAGGCGGCAACGGCAGTTACGGCGGCCCCCGCAAGCGGTACGCCCGCAGCGACGCCTAGCGGTAGCGGTTACCGGTTAACGTGTACGGGATGCTGGGCGGCCTTTTCGGCCAACCGTTGGCTTAGGTCGCTCAGCAGGTCGTAGAAGCTGTACACCACGCGGCCAAAGATGATTTGCGACTTGCGCTGGCTGTAGGTTTCGATGGTGCGGTGCAGGCTCTCGAAGAGGTCGGTCCAACTGCCGCGGTACTCGATGAGGCCCAGGCTGTGGGCGATGTCGAGGGTTTTCTCGTAGTCATCGGGTACAGGCAGCCCGGCGTACTGGAAGAAGTCGAGCAGGGTTTGCCAGCCCAGCTCGTAGGCCATCTCGAACTTGCGGTCCACTTCGTCTTTGAACTCGGCCGACAGGTTTTCGGGCAGCTGGCCGGTGCTGCGCACCTGGGCGATCGGCTCTTCGAGGCGGCCTAGCGCGCGCTGAAAGCTGCGCAGGCGTTCGTGCCACCGGGGGGTTGGGCTATCGGTCACGGGCAGGGCTGGGGCGCAGATATGGCTACGGAAAGTTAGGCGACAGGCCCACGGTGGGCAAGCCATACCCTGCACCTTAACACAGGCCCTGGGCTTGGCGGGTGGTAGACGAAACCAACCCACCCGCCGATCCCGCCCCCATCCTGGCGTACATGGCCGACTACTACCCCTTTGGCTGGCTCATGCCCGACCGGAAGGTGCTGGAGTACCGGTATGGCTACAACGACCAGGAAATCGAGTCCGAGACGGGGTGGCAAGCCTATACATTCAGAGAGTACGATGCCCGCGTTGCGCGGTTCTTTAGGGTAGATCCGTTGGCGAAGGAGTACCCGCATTGGACACCGTACCAGTTTGCTGGGAACATGCCTGTTGAGTTTAAAGAACTGGAAGGCGCAGAGCCTGGGATGGCAACAGCACTCCAGGGAGCACATAGTTTAATAAATAGAGTTGATGTAAACAATAATGGAAAAAGTGCGAATAGCAATCCATTTAGCGCGCTTCCATCTTCAGTCGCAAAAGTTGACTTCGACAATCTAAATCAATCAATAAAGCCATATTTATTGACTCTTGGCACAGCAACTGAGTTCAGTGATGAAACACAAAACATCGCTCAATTCTTAAATTCAAGGAAATCGTTTTTGGGCGATAAAATGCCGAACAAAATCTTACAACTCCAGCCATTTGAATCAAATTTTTTTAAAGCGACAAAAATTGTCGGTAGGATCGCACAAGGTGGAGCAGTCACAATTTCTACTGTTGCTGCCGTACAGAAAAACACTGTTGAAGGATATGTTGATATGAGTGTTGATCTGTTTGCTCTTGGTGTTTCAAGGATTCCATGGATAGGTGTTCCATTGGCATTCGGTATTGAATATGCTGACTACAAGGGATACCTTGATTCATTTAAGAATGACCTCTCGACAACTATTAGATATGGGGGTTTCATTGGTACATACTATATTGGACCAATTGTTGGACCACCAACTCCTGAGTAAAACGGATATGATTTTGCTACGTACCATCAGAAGTTTTCTTTACCCTGACGGTAAAGAAAACTTTTTCATTCAAAAGATCAATACGTTAGCCCATCTCTCATATGGACTAATGGTTTTAGATGTTATTTTAGCCTTTTGCTTGGCTCCCAGTCTAGAAATGAGCCCATCAAGTTTTTCATTACTTGGCCTTATTCTAATCTTAATAATAATTGTAATATTGTTTATTTTGACCAAGCGTGAGGATTATTACTAATTTGGTAATGTGTCAGACTGAGAGATGGCCAGTTAACCGCTTGATTATTAAGCAAATCGCCTTCTTTGGCACCTACCAGGCCGGGGTAGTGTACCACACTGAGAGATAACCAGCTAATTACCTGATTGTCAGTCTAATTAACCTAGGTGTTTAGCCCCTGAACTAGGCTTTTTGCTGCCGATTCAACTACCACCTTCACCTGTAATGCTTATCTGAAGGCCCCTGCGGCGGTTACCTTCGCCGGTGTGTTGCGCGGTGAGCGGTAGCCGCCTTGATTTGGCTTTCAAAGTACTTTGTATGGGTGGGCCGTCGGTCGCCCGGTCGGTGTACCGTAGTTTTTCTGTAGGCTACCCCGCAGCCTAGACCCGGGCAAGCCCACCGTGCGGTTTGTGTACGACGACGGCTGCCACCGGGTGCAGAAGATCGCCTACACCGAGGCGGGCCCCCTAGTGGCTGCGGTAATTGTGCGGTATTTTGGCTGAGCCGTACCCCGGTACCCGAGCGCAGTTGCGTTCTTTGGGTGGTCGCGGGTAGGCGTAACGCCTACAACCTCTCTTTCGCCCCCTCAGAAAGCAGATGACTGCCCTGCGTGCCTGGCTTACGTGGCTGTTACTCAACGAGTATGCGTTCACGTTTCTGGTCACGGCCCTCAGTGTGCTGTTCAAGGCCTACACCGCCCGCGAGCGAAGCATCCTGCGCAACCGGGGCACTTTCGACCTGGGCATTGAGCTGGTGTTCATCGCGGTCTCGTTCGCGCTGAGCAACCTGGCCCAGGTAGTGGGCCTGAAGCAGCGGGCCCTCACCGACAAGCAGCACCTGCTCGACGAGCAGGGGCAGGCGGCGGTGCAGGGGCTGCTCACGCCCGAAGGCCTCCGCGCGTTGCAGGTACAGATCAGCCGCCTAGACACCGAAATGCACACCCTAGACCTCGCCACCACTGCCCTTTCGTTCGTCGGCCTCAGCCTAGGGTTGTTGCTGGTGGTCATGGTGCTGGCCCAGCGCCACTTTGGCTACCGCGACGACGGCAAGCTGCACCTGCTACGCGGCATTGTGATGCCCAACCTGCTGGGCCTGGGGGCCATTACCCTGGTGCTGGCGTATGTGTACGAAGTCTGACCCCATCTAGCCGCACCCCACCATGGCCGCCGCCCCCTCTACCCCCCTGCGCAAACTGAGCTACGGGCTCTTGCTGGCCAGCGCCGTGGCTACGCTCGTGGTACCGGTACTGCTACTTAACCACTACGGCTATGCCAAAGAGATGCAGTGGACACGGCTGCTGGGCATCTTCCTGGCGGCGCTGGCTGGGCTGGGCGCGGGCCTGGGCCTCGCCTTTGGCGGCACCGGGCTGGTGAGCACCCTCAGCAATGCCGTGGGCAGCAGCCTGGGCGCCGCGGCGCCAGCCTTGGTGCCTGCCGTATTGGCTACCGTAGCCACGACAGCGGTAGTGGTGACCAGCCTCAGCGTAGCGCCACCGGCCAGCGAGTTCAACCTGGCGGCCGAGCGCGTGCAGGCCCCCATCGAGGTGCCCGAGAGCCTGGCCCAGTACTTCGGCCCCACCGACAGCGTGCCAGACGCCAGCCTGCCGGGCCCACCCCCCATCGGCACCCTGGCCGACGGCAGCACACCAGCCCCCGCCGCCGGGCCCACCGAAAGCCCCACCCGCACCGAAACCAGCCCCGCGCCAACCCCCGCCGATGCACCCGCGGCCAAGCCCGACGCCCCTGCTACCCAAACGACCGACGCCCTGGCCAGCAGCGAGGCCGAAGACCGGCCCGCCGAACCGGCCGCCCCGAGCGCGGGGTCGGCTGAGCGTGAAGCCGAGGTGCCCGTCGGCGGTGCCGATAGCCGCGCCCGCAAAACCCAGCCGCCTGCCGCCGCCCAGTACGCCGAGACCGACCTGGCGCCCTACGCCATCGCACTGGTGCTGCGCCTGCCCCTGGGCAGCCAAACAGCCGTTACGCGCGTAGAAAAGATGACCGAGGGCCTCACCCCGCGTGCCACCGAGTGGCAACTAGGGCCCGGCAAACCCTACCGCGTGCTGGTAGGCCCGCCCAGCCCCGAGCGCGTGAGCGCCGCCGCCCTGAAGGCAGGCGTGCGCCGCGACCCGCGTGTGGTGAGCGTGAGCGAGGGCAGCACCCAAGCCCAGGGCTGGCGCGTGCTGCGCATTGTGCGGCAGGGCAGCTTTGCGGTGGGCGATGACACCCAAGAGGGCTACGCCGCCGAGTACCTGCTGTTTGCGAACCGAGGGAGCCAGGGCCAGCTGGTGAAGCTGTTTTCGCCGAACCTGTACCCGACGCTGGAGCAGGCCCTGGCCGAAGCCCAGCGCCTGGAAGCCCGCCTGCCCTAGGGCACTTAGGCCCTACCTTGCAGGCCTATGGCAACCGTTGCGCTGCTCGTGGGCAGCTTCCATACCGAGCACATGGCGATCATGCGCGCCGCCGCCGAGGCCGAAGCCCAGCGCCTGGGCCTGGACCTGTGGGGTACCCTGGAGGTGCCCGGCAGCATGGAGAAACCGCTCGCCCTGCGGTGGCTGCTTGAGCGCCCCGAGGTGGATGGCGCCGTGGTGCTGGGCATCATAGAGCGGGGGGAGACCGACCACGGCCTGGTGATGGGCCACACCGTGGTGCAGGCCCTGGTGCAGCTGCAACTGGCCACCGGCAAGCCCGTGGGCGTGGGCATTCTGGGCCCGGGCATCTTGCCGAGCCAGATTGCCAGCCGACGCGTGCCCTACGCCCAAGCCGCCGTGAAGGCCGTAGCCCATATGCTGAACACGGCCCACCTGCTGGCCGTGAAGACCGAGCTGGACCGGTAGGCAGGTGGCCGTAACCGCCTAGCACCACCCCTGACCCCTCCTCAGGGAGGCGGGGCGAACCGAGACGTACGTTGGGATAGGTAGAAACGGGTTCACCCCGCAGCGGACGTGGAAACCACGTGCTGCAGGGTGTGGGAAGGCCGCCCCCGCGGTGACCAAACCGGGGGTATTGGGGGATGCGGCGCTGCGTGCGAACGTGCATCCGGTTCGCCCGGGCTTGGGGGGCCCCCGCATTTGGCGGGGTGCCGGGCGGCGACCTACGGGTGGCGGGCGCGCTGGCGGCAGACCATCTGACAGGTAACTAAGGATAGTCTGCCGGGCTGTGCCGGGCTTCTGTTGCTTGGCCGAGCTTGCCGCCCGCCGGGCGGCTTGGGAGTTGCTGTCTGAGTTTGTTTGTTCGGTTACCTGCTCTGGGGGTACGACGGGAGCGCTCGGGTTACCAGCCCTGCCCCG
>JANRLA010000134.1:0-1878 GCA_033763015.1 Bacteroidia bacterium | reverse complement strand
GTACACCCACGGCCGGGGTGTGTTCAGTGCGCCGCTACCGACGGTAACCTCGAACGAGGGCCCCAACTTGGCCATCGAAGCCGTAGTGTGTTCCCCAACCCGGCGACTACCCAAGCGCGGGTGCGCGGTACCCTGAAGCGCCCAAGCGCCGTTTCGTTCCAAATTTCAGACCTCAGTGGGCGGACACGCATTCAGCGTAGCCTGGGCCAGGTAGCCGCCTTCGATGAAACGGTAATCCTCACCAGTCTTTCCGCCGGTTCGTACTTGCTTACAGTTCGGGCAGGCGAGGAAGTAAAAACAACCCGCCTGGTGGTGCGCTAGCCTACCCCACCCACAACAGCCCAAAATGGGCCCCCTACGGTGTAGGGGGCCCATTTTTCGTGCGTCGGGGTCTACGAAAACAACTTGATGCTCGCAGAGCCCTCTACGGCAACGCTGCCGTCTTCTTTAAGTACCACGGCATCGAGCAGCACGATCTTTTTGTCTTCTTTGAGCTCCTTTACCGTCACCTGGGCAGTTACTGTTTCGTCGATGTAGACCGGCGCCTTGAACCGTAGCTCAGAGCCCAGGTAGATAGAGCCTTCGCCGGGCAGCTGATTCCCTAGCACGGCGCTCACAAGCGAGGCCCCAATCATGCCATGCGCAATGCGCTGCTTGAAGAAAGACTGAGACGCATAGGCCTCGTCCAGGTGCACGGGGTTGCGGTCTTCGCTCACCTCGGCAAAGGCGCGCACCACGGCATCGGTAATCTTCTTGGTGAGTTGGGCCGACTGGCCTAGGCTGAGCTCTGCAAACTTCATGGTCAGGAATTGGGGCGCAAACTACACGAAAACTTTACCCCCACCACGGTCATAGGCCCCTGAGCTCGGCCGTTTGCAGGGCAATAACGGACAGGGCATCGGTAATACGCCCCTCGCGCACCCACTGGTAGGCCTCGGCCAGGGGCAAGTGGCGCAGCTGGAGCACTTCGGTTTCCTCGGGGTGCGCAGTGCCGGGGCGTAGGTCCTGCGCCAGGTAGAGGTAGGCCGTTTCGTCGGAAATGGAGTTGCTCAGGTGCAGGGTCTGCAGCAGCGCCCACTTCCCGGCCCTGAGGCCCGTTTCTTCGGCCAGCTCGCGCTGGGCTGTCTCAAGGGGGTCGCTGCCCAGCGGACAACCGCCTTCGGGGATCTCCCAGCTGTACAGGCCCAGCGGGTAGCGCCACTGGCCCACCAGCCAGGTATAGCCCTGCGGATCGACGGGCAGGATGCCAATGGCCAGGTTCTTGGGGCTAACCACCCCATAAATGCTCGAGGTGCCCGCCGGGGTGCGCACCGCATGCTCAGTGACCCGTATCCAGGGGTTATCGTACACCAGCCGGCTGCGCTCGGTGTGCCAGGGGTTTGCTTCTAGGCTCATCGGCCGGGGAAAAGAAGGATGGTGATTTCGACCCGCCGGTTTTGCGCCCGGCCCTCAGCCGTAGCGTTGCTGCCCACCGGCTGCGTGCTACCGTACCCTTTGGCAAAGGCCCGGGTACTCGCGATACCGTTTTCGTAGAGGTAGGCCACCACTGCCTGAGCCCGTGCCGCGCTTAGGGGTAGGTTGATTTCGTCGGTACCGATGGCATCGGTGTGCCCGCCAACCTCAATCACCATGTCAGGGTTTTGTTTCAGGATGGCCACCAACCGCCGGAGCTCGGGCAGTGAGGTCGGCTGTAGGGTCGCCTGGCCACTGGCAAAAAACAGGTTGTTCAGCCTGATTTTCTGGCCTGTTTTGAGCTGGGCGAGGCGCAAGTCGCGTGAAGCCTGGTCAAAGCGTTTGCCGGGTGGCAGCTGTATGGTCAAGTTCTCGCTGATGGCCATGTACCCGGGGGCCTCGGCCGAAAAGCCTATCTGGGTGCCT
>JANRLA010000133.1:0-13621 GCA_033763015.1 Bacteroidia bacterium | reverse complement strand
GCCAAACCCCGTTTGTATGTCTGTCTTCCACCGCATCCGCAGCGAATCGGCCGAGGGCCTGTACCAGAAGCACAACAGCATGCTGCGCTCGGCCATTGAGGCGCTGCACACCCGTGCGTTTTTCGCCCAGTTCAACGAGTCTGCTAAGGCTTACGGGGAAGAAGCCGAACCGGCAGGCAAAGCGGCCTTTGAGGGCCAGTTGG
The DNA here is from genome assembly GCA_033763015.1 of Bacteroidia bacterium. GTDB lineage: Bacteria > Bacteroidota > Bacteroidia > J057 > JANRLA01 > JANRLA01. Next base: position 13,418 of record JANRLA010000133.1, on the reverse strand, counting down.
GCCAGCCCTTCGACCGGCTGCAGCAAACCCACGACGGCTGGCTCTCGGCCGCCGAGGCATCGCCTTACACCACCGAGCCCCTGGGCATCAGCTACCCCTACCTGAAAGACCCCCTGGCCTACATCGCCAAAGCCCAATCGGCGGGCGAGACCTGGAAGCGCCTCTTGCCCCGCGCCCGCGCGGGCATCCTGCTTGAGGCCCTGAGCCGCCTGAGCGAGCGGTTTTTCGAGGTCGCCCTCGCCACCCAGCACACCACCGGCCAGGCCTACATGATGGCCTTTCAGGCCGCCGGGCCCCACGCTGCAGACCGCGCCCTAGAAGCCATTGCCCTGGGCTACCAGGAGCAAACGCGCTTCCCCGACCACGTAAACTGGCAGAAACCGACGGGCAAGACGACCATCCACCTCGACAAGCAGTTTCTGGTCGTGCCCAAGGGTGTGGCGCTGGCCATTGGGTGCAGCACCTTCCCGATCTGGAATTCGCTGCCGGGCATTTTCGCCAGCCTGGTCACGGGCAACCCCGTCATCGTAAAGCCCCACCCGCTGGCCATTTACCCGCTGGCCATCCCGATCGCCATCGTGCAGCAGGTGCTCGTGGAGCTGGGCCTGAGCCCCGACACCGTGCAACTGGCCACCGACACCCCCGAGGCACCCATCACGAAAGTGCTGGCCGAGCACCCGGCGGTAAAAATCATCGACTTCACGGGCTCGAATGCCTTCGGCGACTACATCGAGGCCCTACCCGGCAAAGCCACCTTTACCGAGAAGGCCGGCGTCAATTCGGTCATCGTTGACTCGACCGACGATCTGGAGGCCATGGCCCAGAACATCGGCTTCTCCCTTTGCCTCTACTCGGGCCAGATGTGCACCGCGCCGCAGAACATTTACATCCCCAAAGACGGCATTTTGGTAAAGGGCGAGCGGGTGCCCTACGCTGCCGTAGCCGAGGCCCTGACCAAAGCCGTGGCCGGGCTGGCCACCCACCCCAAAGCCGGACCTGCCGTACTGGGGGCCATCCAAAACCCAGCGACCGCCGATCGCATTGCGGCTGCCTCAGGCCTGGGCGCCAAAGTGCTGCTCGAGAGCCAGGCGGTGGCCAACCCCGACTTCCCCAACGCACGGACGGCCAGCCCCATGCTGCTGGAGGTAGGCCCCAGCCAGCGGGCCCTCACCGAGCGCGAGCATTTCGGGCCCATCGCCTTTGTGGTGCCCACCGAATCGACGCAGGAGAGTATTGCCCTGGCTACCCAGAATGCACGTGCCCACGGCGCCATTAGTGCTGGGGCTTACACCACAAACCCCGAAACCCTGACCCAAATGGCCGAAGCCCTGGCCGAGGCCGGGGTGACCACCAGCTTCAACCTCACCGGCGGGGTGTACATCAACCAAAACGCGGCCTTTAGCGACCTGCACGTATCGGGGGCCAACCCGGCGGGCAATGCCAGCCTCACCAACCCTGAGTTTGTGCTCCGGCGCTTTACCCTGGTGGGCGTTAAGCTGAACATGCCCCAGCCGCCCACCCCGTAATGCACAGCCCGGCCCGGGCCACGGCGCGGGGCTACTGAAAATACGCTGGGTGGTCGTGGCACGCCCTGTGCGTAGTCTTGGGCATGAAGCAGGTACTACTTGCGCTCGTGCTGGTTGGCGCGTGGGTTAGCGTTGCGGGCCAGTTGGGCTTTACCGACGAAGGCGAGGCCTCGTACTACGCCGACAAGTTTGAAGGGCAGCTTACCGCCAGCGGCGAACGGTTCACCCAAAAGGCACTCACCGCCGCCCACCGGCAACTGCCCTTTGGCAGCAAGCTGTTGGTGACCAACCTGGCCAACGGCAATTCGATCGTAGTGAGGGTGAACGACCGCGGGCCCTTCAAGCGCGGCCGGATTGTAGACGTCTCGAAGACCGCCGCCGAAGTACTGGGCATGCTCAACACCGGCACCGCCCGTGTCAAGATAGAGGTCGTAGATGTGCCTGGCATGCCCGCTGCAGCGACAGACCCAGTACCCGCGGCCCCTGTAGTTACCCCCCCTACCCCACAACCGGAACCCACGCCCCAACCGGCTCAGCACCAACCCACACCCCAACCCACGCCCCAGGCCACCCCTACCGCACCCACCCCCACGGCAGCGCCCTTTGCGCCGGGTGGGGTGTACAACCTCTGGGGCAAGCCCGTGAACTACGATGGTTTTTGCCTGCAGTTGGGGGCGTTTGGTAACCTAGAAAAGGCCCAGGAGCTCGGTCGGCGGGTTAACACCGCCGGGTGGCCCACGGTTTACATACGTGTCTCACCCACCGGCAGCCTCTACAAGGTGGTGCAGGGCGTGTACCGCACCGAAACCGAAGCCCGTGCTGCCCTGGCCCAGCTCAAAGCCAAGGGCTTTGAGGGCTACCTGAGCCACTACCGCGAGTAAAACCTGCGTACCTTTTGGGGGATGGATTCGCCCCAGGGGCCCGGTAGGCCCAGCCGCGATAGCCTACGCATCTGGGTGGGCCAGTCTACCGACCTAGCCGAGCTGGGGCGGTGGCGAGATGCTCTGCGCGCCGAACTGCCCTTTGAAAACGACAAGGTGACCTTTGACATAGACCTGCGCGTGCAGCCCCTCACCTACAACCTCATCCTGGGGCCCTTTGCGCACACCGAGGGCCAGACGGTCCTAAGCACCCTGCACACCCAAGGCCGAACCGATGCCAAGATTCTGCCGTAACCTACTGGTTCTGGCCCTCTGGGGCCCGCTCGTGGCTGCGGGGCAGGGCCCCGGCTGGCAGCCCGTGGTTACCGCCGACAGCACACTGCAGTTTGCTGTGCCCGCCACCTGGCACCTAAGCGAATCGCTACGCCAACAGGGCATCTTATCCCTATATGCCCCAGCCGAAGGCCCCGACGACCCCTACCGCGAAAACCTCACCGTATCGGTTACCCGGCTCACACCCACAGAGCTAACAGCCCTGGCCGACGCCCGTGCACGTGCCCGGCGCAGCACCCCCGCCTACAACGACCTGTCCGACGGCTGGGTGAATACCCTTGTCCTGGCGCCGCAGGTGTGGCAGGGCCTCGCCAAAAGCTATGCCCAGGGCACCGTGCGCGGGCCCGAGCGCGCGTTCCTGAGCGGGCAACTGGCGCTTCGCTATACCGTAACCTATACCCAAGCGGGCCTGCCGCTGCAGGCCGTGGTGCTGCTCACGGTGTACCGGGGGCAGGTGTACCACATTACCCTTACCGCCCATGCGCCGGTAGCCCCCGAGTGGCAGGCGCTATTGGGCCGCGTCGAACAAACCCTAGCGCTGCACTAGCCCAAAAAAAAGACCCTCACCGGGCCGGTGAGGGTCTCTAGAAGCGTTGTGTAACGCTAACCGACTAGCGGTTGAAGTACCAAGAGGCCGACAGGGTGATGGCAGTATTGCCAACACCAATGTTGAAGCCCGACTCTTTCGACAGTTCGTTGCCATCGGGATCTTCGTTGGTCAGGCTCGTGAAACCAACCAGACCAGCCGAACCTTCGAGGGCGAAACGGGTCGAAGGGAAGAAGGTAAAGCCCAGGCCCAGACCAGCGTCAATACCGTTGCTTTTGCCAACTTCTGTACCGTCTTCTTCATCGGTGCTGCTTACGATGCCTACGCCCAACTCGCCGAAGAGGCCAAAGTTGTCGTTGAACATGTTGTAGTAGCGACCGAAGACACCTACTTCGAAGGCAGTGCTTTGAAACTCAAAGCCTTCTTCCTCGAATTTGCTACCACCGAAACCTACACGAACACCTACAGCCAGGTTATCGCTGACGAAGTAGCCAAACCGAGGACCGATAAGACCTGAGGTGAAGGTTTCTTCGCTGCCACCGGTGGGCTCAAATTTCTCTGAGCTGAACGAAGCGTCACCGCTGATGAACATGGTACCAGCGCTGATTTGCGCCGAGGCTGCCGTAGCTACAAAGCCGAAGACAGCTACCAGGAGAAGGGTTTTTACAGCTTTCATGGTTTGTGGAAAGGGTTAAGGTTTGATTGCGCTGAGGGCTGTTCGAATACCGTGCCAAACAGATTTTCACAACCCATTTGCAAAACTAGCTACAGTCGATGGGAAACCACATACGCCCGTGTCGTTTCTAGGTTCTTAACACTTTAGGCGCATTAGCGTTAACAAAAGGGCATTTTTTCGTGGCATTTTATCGGCTGTATGCAAGGCAGGTGGCCCTTAACGTGCAAGAGGCTTAGTCACAAAAAAAATCCTGCCAAAAGGACAGGCCCCGGGCGGGCCCGCAACCGGTAGCGCCGTTCGGTCAAAACGACAGGCCACATCCGGCAGCGCGCCACGGCGGCCTAACTTGCACGCCGTGCAAACCCTCGTTCTAGAGACCCTTGGCTGGCTCGTGGCTGCGTATGCCCTAGGCTCGGTACCCACTGCCGTGTGGGTGGGTCGGGCCTGGCACGGCCAAGATATCCGTACCCTGGGTTCAGGCAATGCCGGCAGTACCAACACCTACCGCACCTTCGGCGCCAAAGCGGGTGCCCTGGTGCAGGTCATAGACATTGCCAAGGGCTGTTTGGCCGCGGGCCTACCGCTGCTGGCAGGCGCTGCGGCAGAGCTGGCCTATGGCTGTGCACTGGTAGCCGTGCTGGGGCACATTTACCCGGTATGGGCAGGCTTTAGGGGCGGCAAGGGCATGAACACGCTACTGGGGGCCTTTGTGGTGCTCGACCCCCTGGCCAGCGGCCTGGCCGTTGGGGCGTTTGTACTGTGCCTGTACCTGTCCAGCATGGTGTCGCTCAGCTCGATGGTGGCCGTTGCAACGCTGCCGCTGGTGGTATGGGGCCGGGGGCAAGTGGGCGGCGAGGCCCCGAGCCCGGTGGTGGGCCTGCTGGCGGTGGTCTTCCCCGTACTTATTGTGTACACCCACCGCAGCAACCTGGGGCGGATACGCACGGGCACCGAGCGGCGGGTACGCTTTGGCCTGAACCGCCCCCCGAAGCAAGCCCCAACGGCCGAATGAGCGCCTTTCGGCTCCTAGCGACCGATACCCAGAGCTCGGCCCGCGTCGGCGAGCTGCACACCGACCACGGCACCATCCGCACCCCCATTTTCATGCCCGTAGGCACCCAGGCCACGGTCAAGGCCGTGCTGCAAGAGGCGCTGGCCCGCCACGTAGCCCCCGACATCATCCTGGCCAACACCTACCACCTGCACCTACGGCCCGGCGCCGAGGTGCTTGAGGGCGCCGGGGGCCTGCACCGCTTTATGAACTGGCCGGGCCCCATCCTCACCGACAGCGGCGGCTACCAGGTGTATTCGCTTAGCCACCTGCGCAAGATCACGCCCGAGGGGGTGCGGTTCGCGAGCCACATCGACGGGTCGCGGCACCTGTTTACGCCCGAGTCGGTCATCGAGAGCCAGCGCAGCATCGGCTCAGATATCATGATGCTGCTCGACGAGTGCCCGCCCTACCCCTCCGACTACGCCTACGCCCGCCGCTCGCTCGACCTCACCCACCAGTGGGCCCGCCAGGCCAAAGCCCACCTGGGGGCTACCGCGCCCCGCTACGGGCACCACCAGTTGGCCTTCGGTATCGTGCAGGGCAGTACGTACGAAGACCTGCGGAAAGAATCGTGCGCGGTGGTGGCGGGCCTCGACTTCGAGGGCAACGCCATCGGTGGCCTGGCCGTCGGCGAGCCCGAGGCCCAGCTCTACGACCTGGCCGCCCTGTGCTGCCAGCACCTACCCACCACCAAGCCCCGCTACCTGATGGGTGTGGGCACCCCCTGGAACCTGCTCAATGCCATCGCGGTGGGGGTCGATATGTTCGATTGCGTCATGCCGACACGGAATGCGCGCCACGGACTGCTGTTTTACCGAGACGGCATCCGTAACCTGAAGCAGGCCCGCTACAAGCACGCCCACGAGCCGCTGGACCCCGACAGCACCTCGGCCATCGACCAGCAGTACAGCAAGGCCTACCTACACCACCTGTTCAAAGCCGAAGAAGTGCTGGCCTACGAGCTGGCCAGCCTGCACAACCTGCACTTTTACCTGGCTCTGGTGCGCGAGGCACGCCAGCGCATCCTAGAGGGCACGTTTGCCGCCTGGCACCCCGGCCTAACCCAGGCGATGCGCCAACGGCCTGAACGCTAGTTTTGCGGGTGTGAAGTTTGACCTACGGCCCCGTAAGCTGGATTGGTACATCGGCCTGCGCTTTCTGCGCACGTTCCTGTTTTCGGTGCTGCTGGTAGTGGTGGTCATTGTGGTAATCGACCTGTCGGAAAAAATCGGCAACATCGTCGAGAACCACACGCCCATTCGGGGCCTGATTTTCGACTACTACCTCAATTTCATCCCCTGGGTTATCAATGTTGCGAGCCCCATCTTCATTTTCTTATCGGTCATACTCTTTACCAGCAGCCTGACCCAGAAGAGCGAGGTAATTGCCATTTTAAGTTCGGGCATCAGTTTTTACCGCTTCCTGCGGCCCTACCTGGTGGTGGCCGGGGGGCTATCGGTGGTGTTTTTCCTGCTCAATGGTTACGTGGTGCCCGAAGGGACCCGCACCTGGGAAGCGTTTGAGAAGACCTACATCCGGCCCGAGGGCATTCATGCCGACCGGAATATGCACCGAAAGATTGCCGACAGCACCTTTTTCTACCTCTACAGCTTCAACCAATACACCGCCGAAGGCGTACAGTTTGTGCTTGAGGAAGAATCGGGTGGCCGCATTGACCGGATCGTGCGCGCAAGTACCGGCAAGTACATCGACAGTACCGACCGCTGGCTGCTGCGTAACATCGTCGAGCGGATCCTACGGCCCGATGGCAGCGAGTACGTGTACGCCCGCAACGACCTGGATACCGCCCTGCTCATTACCCCCGAAGACATCCACCGGCGGCCCAATCAACTCGATGCGCTGACCAACACCGAGCTCGAAGCCCAGATAGCGCTTGAGCGTCGGCGGGGCTCAGAGCTCGTAACGGCCCTCACGGCCGAGCGGTACGAGCGCCAGGCCTACCCCTTTACTACGCTCATTCTGACCACGATAGCGGTTGCGGTCTCGTCGCGCAAACGGCGTGGGGGCATCGGGCTACAGCTGGGGCTGGGGCTGCTGCTCAGCTTTGCGTTCATCCTGCTCACGTTTTCCATCCGGCTCATTGTAGGCGAGGCCCTGCCCGCAGGCCTGGCGCTGTGGCTGCCGAACCTGGTGTTTGCGGCGCTGGCAGTTTTCCTCATCCGCATCGCGCCGAAATAAGTTAACGGAAGCAACTCTCGACACAACCGCACACCTGGTCAAAGGCCTCGGGCGTGAGGTTAGAGCCCGAAGGCAGGCACAGCCCGTGCTCGAAGGCCGCCTGGGCGGTGCCATCGCCATAATACGGGGCTGCGTGGTAGAGGGGCTGCAGGTGCATGGGCTTCCAGACCGGGCGGCTTTCGATGCCCGCCGCCTGTAAGGCCGCGCTTACCTCGGCGCGGGTGACGCCCCCCGAGCGGGCGGGGTCTAGTGTCAGGGTCGTGAGCCAGCAGGTATCGTAGGCCCCTGGGCGCTGGGGCAGAAAGGACACGCCGGGCAGCGGCCCCAGGCGGCCCTGGTAGGCGACGTAATGGGCCCGCCGGCACTCGGCGTAGGCGGACACTGCGCCCAGTTGGGCGGTGCCCAGTGCGGCCAGAACACTGCTCATGCGGTAGGTGTAGCCCAGCTCAGTGTGCTCGTAGTGCAGGGCCGGTTCGCGGGCCTGGGCGGCGAGTTTGCGGGCACGGGCGGCCAGGGTAGGGTCGTCGGTTAGCAGGGCGCCACCCCCGCCGGTGGTGATGAGCTTGTTGCCGTTGAAGGAAAATACCGAGAGGCGGCCAAAGCTGCCCGCGGGCTGGCCCTGCCAACGGGCCCCCACGGCCTCGGCGGCATCTTCTACGACGGGCACGCCGTAGCGATCGGCGAGGCCAAGCAAGGCCTCCATCTGGGCGCAGCGGCCGTAGAGTTGGGTAATGAGCAGGGCCTTGGGCCGGGTGCCTGTCCGCTCCAGGGCAGTGAGGGCGGTAGCCAGGGCTTCGGGGCAGAGGTTCCAGCTCTCGGGCTCGCTGCCCACGAGTACGGGCGTGGCCCCCAGGTAGCGGATGGGGTTTACGGCCGCCACAAACGTGAGGCTGCTACTGAGCACCACATCACCGGGGCCCACCCCCAGCACGGCCAGGGCCAGGTGAATGGCGGCGGCGCCGCTGGCAGTGGCCAGCGCGTGGCTGCGGCCCGAGAGCCCGCACAGCCCGGCCTCGAAGGCATCGAGGTAGGGCCCCGCGGGGGCCACCCAGCCGCTCTGCAGGCACTCGGCCACGGCCGCCGCGCTGCCCTCGGCCAGGTGCGGGGGCGAAAGCCAGATGCGGTAGCCCGAACTCACGGGGCAAAACTAGCGCCGCAGGTGCGGTAAACGTCGGGGGCTACTGGTACAGCTCGACGTAGAACGAGGGCACCACGCGCAGGTGGCGCCACCCGGCCCCCACCCGGCGCTTGACCCACGAAGAACTGCCCACCGAGACGGTACCCGGTATGGTGAGTAGCGGCGTGGGGTGGGCGCTGGTATGCTCCAGGATTTCGAGCGTGACGAGGCAGTCGGCGGCGACTTCAAAGCCCAGGTGCTGAAAATCGAACGTTTGCCAGCCCTCCAGCTGGTCGGTCACATCGAACCGTACTTCGCGCGGCAGCAGGTCGGCACCCGGGCCCTCAGGCGTTTGAGCATATACGTGAAGCCGGAAGCGCAGCGTATCGAACGTGTTTTGCAGAAAATACACTTGCACCGAGCGCAGCCACGTGGGCCCATCTACCCGCAGCGGGATGCCAAACTCGCCGCCTCGGTACCCGCTGGTGTCAATGCCAAACGTATCGGCAACCGGCCCGCCAACCAGCAGGTCTTCGGGCAGGGCCTCGCGTCGGGGCTCAAGCTGGTAGACGAACGAGACCACGCCACTGGTGCGCTCGCGGCCCTGGGTGGCCACTTTGCCCCGGCTACCCACAATCTGGGCCGTGGCAAGGGTGATGGCGTGTTCACTGAGCCGTACCACGGGCTGTGCGCGCAACGCCGCCACCGAAACGGTGGCAGACGCATACCCGATGGCGCTGCACACCAGGCTGTCGGTGGCCTCGAGCTGGCGCGGGAGCGTGAACCACCCCAGCGAGTCGGCCAGAAAGCCGTAGCGGCCCTGGGTATCGAGTACCCGCACGTAGCCGATGGGGCTGCCCTCGGTGTCGCGTACCTGACAGCGCACCTGGGCGGTGAGCGGCAGCGCCAGGCCCCACCCCAGGCAAGCCCACAACCCCAACACTATCAAACGGTTACACGGCACGGTGAGATCAGTTGGCAGGCTGCCAAACTGGGGTTGGTAACGGTATGCGTCAACCGAATCGTATACCACCTAGGCAAAAAGCCCTACCAGCAGGCTCAAAACACCCACGTACTTCTGCCTAGCCTTTCAGCACGCCCAGCGCCCGCCCGACCTTCGTAAAGGCCGCAATGGCGGCATCTATATGGGCGCGGGTGTGGGCCGCACTGAGCTGCACCCGGATACGCGCCTGGCCCTTGGGCACCACCGGGAAGTAGAAGCCCACCACGTAAATGCCCTCTTCGAGCATTTGGGCGGCAAACTGCTGGGCCAGGGGGGCCTCGTAGAGCATCACCGGCACGATGGGCGCCTCGCCGGGCTTGATCTCGAAGCCCGCAGCGGTGATGCCCTGGCGGAAGTAGCGGGTGTTTTCCTCCAGCTGGTCGCGCAGGGCCGTGCTCTCGGTGAGCAGCCGGAACACCTCGCGGCTACCGCCCACGATGGCCGGGGCCAGGGTGTTGCTGAAGAGGTAGGGGCGGCTGCGTTGGCGCAGCATGTCGATAATCTCCTGCCGGCCCGTCGTAAAGCCGCCCAGGGCGCCGCCCAGGGCCTTGCCCAAGGTGCCGGTAATGATGTCTACCCGGCCCATGACGCCGCGGTACTCGGGCGTGCCGCGGCCGGTGGCGCCCAGAAAGCCGGTGGCGTGGCACTCGTCAACCATAACCAGGGCGTTGTGGCGCTCGGCCAGGTCGCAGATCTTGTCCAGCTGAGCAATGGTACCGTCCATAGAGAAGACCCCATCGGTGACGATGAGCTTCTGCTTGGCGAAGTGGGCGGCCTGCAGCTGGCGCTCCAGGTCCTCCAGGTTGTTGTGCTCGTAGCGCAGGCGCTGGGCCTTGCACAGGCGCACGCCGTCGATGATGGAGGCGTGGTTGAGGGCATCGGAGATGATGGCATCGCTCTCGCCCAAGAGGGGCTCGAAGACCCCACCGTTGGCATCGAAGCAGGCGGCGTAGAGGATGGTATCGTCGGTGCCCAGGAAGTCGGCAATGGCCCGTTCGAGGTCTTTGTGGATGTCTTGCGTGCCGCAGATGAAGCGCACGCTGCTCAGGCCGAAGCCGTGGGTATCTATGGCCCGCTTGGCGGCTTCGATGACGCGGGGGTGGCTGCTGAGGCCCAGGTAGTTGTTGGCGCAGAAGTTGAGCACGCGCGCGCCGGTATCGAGCGTGATTTCGACGGCCTGGGGCGAGGTGATGATCCGCTCGTGCTTGTAAAGACCGGCCTGGGCGATGGCCTCCAGCTCGGCGGCGAGTTCGGGTTGCAGCGTGGCGTACATGGGTAGTAGCTTAAAGTGCGCAAGGTACCTACGACCTGTAGAAGGAACCACCTAGATCTACTGCCCATGCCTGCTATCCTGGATGCCACACCAGTTCTGCATGCCCCCGACCTGACCCCAGTCCTCGAGTGGTACAAAACCCACTTGGGGGTGTCGTATTGGACATTTCCAGAAAATCCTCCCTTTTCGTTTGGCTGCGTTCAACTCAGCGAATCTGTACAGCTTTTTTACTCACAAGGGCCAACGGTGCACCTGAGTGGAGAAAGCACCTGGAGGACATACCTACGCGTAAGTGATGTACAGGGGTGGTACGCACACCTGAAGGAGCGTGTTAAGGTTGTGCAGCCCCTGGCACGGATGTTTTACGGGGACGTCGAGTTTGTTGTGGCCGACCCTGTCGGATACCACTTGGTTTTCAGCGAGCTTCTCCCCCCTGAAGTAGAGGTGCCACTCTACCAAGAAGCCGCAACGTAACCCAAACTTCACGTGCACGGCACGTGGGGTACACACAGCGGCGGCAGCTTCACAGACCCAGCCTCTACTCTGGCACTCTGCCCATGGAAAGCGCCCAACCCACGGCCAGCAAGGTCACGTTCCAGATGCTGGCCCAGGCCCTGGAGAGCATCAACGACGCAGTGACGATTTCGAACGCGAACGACGAGTTCGTGTACATCAACCCGGCCTTTCGGCGGCTCTACGGCTACGCCCCGGCCGATATCTTGGGCAAGAAGTCTAGCACCCTTTGGTCAGACAAAAACGACCCCGAGCTCACGGCCGAAATCCTACCTACGACGCTCGAAAAAGGTCTGTGGTCGGGCGAGCTCTACAACCGCACCCAGAGTGGCGCCGAAATCTTCGTTACCCTTACCACCAGCAAGGTTGTCGACGAAGCCGGCAACCTGGTGGCCCTGGTCGGTGTGGCCCACGACACCACCGAGAAAAAGCGGCACGAAGAGCAGATGCTGGCCCACAACCTCATGATTGCCGAGCGCAACGCCTCGCTGTACGAGGAGCTGAACTACGCCCGGCGGCTGCAGCGCGCCATGCTGCCGACCGAAGACCACCTGAAAAAAATCTTCCCCGAGGCGTTTGTGCTCTTGCAGGCCAAACACGTGCTCTCGGGCGAGTTTGTGTGGCACTACCAGCAGATGGACCGCACCTTCTTTGCCCTGGTGCACACGGGGATATCGGGGGCGGCGGGTTCGTTTCTGTCGGTGCTCATCCACAACCTGCTCACCCAAACGGTGAAAGAGGAGCTCACCATTGCCCCCAACGAGGTGGTGGCCAAGGTGGGCGAGCGGCTGCAAGACCTCTGGACGACTACGGCCATGGACGAGCCCCTGCTCGAGCTCATCCAGCAGCAAATCGGCAGCGCGGCCGTCGAAACCGTGCGCACCAAGAGCGTGGAGCTCACCCTCAAACAGCTGCGGGGGGTCTTCTGCTCGTTCACCAAAAACTTCAGGGCTATGCGTTACACCTGCATCGGGGTGCACGCTCAACTAAACCGCAAGGGCCGTTGGCAGGTGCTCGACCAGGAGCCCGCCGACCTCTTCAGCAACACCACGGCCCTGCTCAACCCTGCCAGCATCGGCTCGCACCAACTGCCCCTGCAACTGGGCGATACGCTCTACTTCTACACCGAGGGCATTCTGCAGCAGTGCGGCCCCAAAAACCCTACCCCCTACGGCGAAACTCAGCTCATTGGGTTTCTGGGTGCGAGCCAACACCTGAACCTCGAAGAGCAGAAGCGCCAACTGGAGGCCAACCTGCGCCTGCACCGCACGGGCGCACACTGCAACGAAGACATGCTCGTGGTTGGGGCACGGTTCTAGCCACCCTCGTGCAGGTTTGGTGGTAGACCCTAGCCGGTGGTAGCTTAGAGCTATGCAGGTACGCCCCGAGTTAATGCCCCCTCACCTGGTGCCCGAACGCAGGCCCCAGGAACTGACCCTACAGTTCTTCGAGCTGCTGGACGCAGAGTTTCAGAAGCTGCTCACCGGGGCTGGCGAGCCGCTGGAGCACACCGAAGACTACGCCGCCCTGCTGCGCGTGCATACCCACTACCTGACCAACACCGTAACCGAGCAGACCGGCCAGAGCCCCTGCGCCTGGATCAACGCCCGGTACCTGGCCGAAGCCAAGCGCCTGCTGCACGAAACCGACCTGAGCATCGCGGCTATCAGCACGCAGTTGGGCTTTCGGGAGCCGACCAACTTTTCAAAGTACTTTAAGAAGCACCTGGGCCTTTCGCCCAAGGCGTTCCGCGAACAGGCCCCGGCCTAACGCGTAGGGCGACGGCAGTTTCCTGTGACCTTCACCATAGCCCCCACAGGGCGGCGGCCCACCTTTGGGCCATGCCAACTACCGTTACCACCACCCGCACCCTGGGCCCACTGACTGTCCCCGCCATTGGGCTGGGCTGCATGGGCATGTCTGACTTCTACGGCCCGGCCGACGAAGCCGAAAGCACCGCCACGCTTCACGCCGCGCTCGAGGCCGGCATTACCCTGCTCGATACCGGCGACTTCTACGGCATGGGCCACAACGAAATGCTCATCGGAAATGCCCTCAAGGGCCAGGCCCGCGACAGCGTACTGCTGAGCGTCAAATTCGGGGCCCTACGCGACCCCAACATGGGCTTCTTTGGGTACGACGTGCGCCCAAAGGCTGTAAAAAACTACTGCACCTACAGCCTGCGCCGCCTGAAAGTAGACTACATCGACATCTACCGGCCCTCGCGCCTAGACCCCGAGGTGCCCATTGAAGACACCGTGGGCGCCATCAAGGAGCTCATCGACCAGGGCTACGT
>JANRLA010000132.1:0-36648 GCA_033763015.1 Bacteroidia bacterium | reverse complement strand
AAATATAGGCCAATACAGGTAATCATGTAATTTGATAGTGCAATTTTGCCCGGCTTCCCTCATTAATCTAAACATTTCTTTCTTATTGGATTCAATTGAAAACTTACATATCCTGAACTGAATTGCCAATATATCCCAATTGGTACTCTCTATTACACTTGCTGCACTATCCATGCGGTCAATACGTTTGTAAGATTGCGCGAGATTAAGTTTAAAAATAAATTCAAATTCGCCGTCCTTGTATATAGCCTTATTTTTTAAAGCAAATTCAAATAGATCTACTGCCGACTGGTAAAAATTATTTTCCAGCAATGATAGACCAACTTCATTAATATTCTGAGAAACAGCCCTAGAATCGCTTTTCCGTATTTTTCTCCACACCAAAAAGCTCGTAATAACTCCTATCGACAAAATGTTATATGACTGCCTGAACAAGTAATCCCTTTCAATAACGAGATACTCGGGATTGTTGTCATTTTCGAAATACTTTTTACTGTACTCCTCATTAGGCTTAGAGTTGTTATGGGTTAGTAGATTTCTTCTTTGACAAAACTCATCGAAATCAGAAAAATTAGGCAAACTCTCGCGGAGATCAGTTAAATCAAATTCTTTTTCTAAGAATTTTATCATTTCAATATGGGACTTACGCGTGAAGCCCAATACTACCTCTTCTATTAATTTATTTTTTAACTCTTCAATACTTGAAGCATCAAGTACTTCCGAATACTTGATTTCCTTGTTAAAAGCTTTCAGCTTGGTTGGCGTCTCAACAAGATAAATCCTTATTAGGTCTGAGAATAAATTATCCAAAAACGATTTAAGGACTATGGCATATGCCATTGGAAAATTATAATAGCTAGCCGCAAGTGAATCAGCCTTGAGAATTACATTATGCACAAAAAACCGATGTTCTGCTGTGTCTCCGGCTTTCAATGTTACCGTGTCGCCTACTTTTTTATCCGCGAAAGCCTCGGGAAACCTTTTCTTTAAAGGTTCAAGAGATGCGTGCACATGCTTCTCTATCACTGAATGCAGCGCATGGAATGTATTCGTTATGCTGCTAATGTTAATAATAAAATCGTCTATGCTATGCAAAAATGGGTCTTCATACTTTTTAATACTGAGTCGCCTGGGTACCATAATTTCTGAATATTAAAGGCCCTCTTGGGTGTAGCGTTAACTGCTTCCTTGACGGCCCCGTCGTAAGTTGTTTAACCCATTCAATTTAAGTATGACTTCGACTCGTGCAAAAAGTCGAGGGCCAAGTTGGCCTAAGAAGGAAGTTCAGCCCACTTTTCTAGTGTAACGGCCGTTTGACGACGACGCCGCCGAGGGTTTCTTTGATGCTGACGGTGTAGACGAAGGCCTTGGGGTCGAGGGCTTTGATGGCGGCTTTGGTCTTGGCGATTTCGAGGCGGGTGATGACGCAGAAGAGGATGTCGACCTCGGCCTCGGTGCCGGCCTGGGGGATGTAGCCGCGCTTGCCGCGGAAGATGGTGACGCCGCGGCCGAGCTCGTCTACGAGCACACGGCGGATGCGCTCGCTCTCGGGGCTGATGATGTGGACGCCGACGTATTCTTCGATGCCCTCGATGACGAAGTCGGCGGCGCGGCTGGCGGCCAGGTAGGTGAGGATGGAGTAGAGGGCGGCCTCGAGGGTGAGTACGTAGGCGGCGGCCCCGAAGATGAAGAGGTTGATGACGAGCACGAAGTCGCCGAGGGTGGCGCTCAGGCGCCGGGCCAGGAAGAGGGCCAGGATCTCGGTGCCGTCTATGACCGCACCGCCGCGCACGGCCAGGCCGATGCCCAGGCCCAGAAAGGCACCGCCAAAGACGGCGACGAGCACCTTCTCGTTGGTGACGACGCGGAAGGGGATGACCTCGACGGCGACGGAGAGTAGGGCGATGGCCACCAGGGTCTTGAGGGCGAAGGTGCGGCTTACCATGCGCCAGCCCATGAGAATAAAGGGCAGGTTGATGGCAAACACCAGCGGCCCCAGGGGCAGCTCGAGGCTCTGGGCGAAGAGCAGCGAGATGCCCATAACCCCGCCATCGATAAAATGGTTGGGCAGGATGAAGGCCCTGAGGCCCAGGGTGGCGCTGAGGATGCCCAGGGAGAGGAAGAGCACCTGCCGCAGGGGCCCGCGGAGCTCGAGGTTGCCGGGCGAAAACCGGGTTTTGCGCAGGGCGATCTGTACCCGGCTGCGGTTCTGGCGGTGGCGCTTGCGGTGGCGGGGCGGGGCGGGCATGGCGAGCTACCGGGTAGAAACTACACCAAATCTACTGCCCGCTGCTGGGCTGCGGAGGGTGGTTGGGCGGGGATACCAAGCGGTAGGCTGAGGGAAAAGGTGGTGCTGCCGGGGGTGCGTTAGTCGGCGCGGAGGGCCAGGCTATCAGGCCAGGGGCAGCGGTCGCACTCGGCGTACTCGATGTCGCTAGCGGCCAAGAGGTCGCGGCGGGTGTACCAGTGTTCGCCGTACACTGAGGCGTAGCACATGGCTATCGAAATGCGGTGCTGCTGGTCGCGCAGGGCTTGAACCACGTTGGGTTCGGTCACGCTAAAAAAGGTCAGCTCTTTGCCGGGTGCCAGGGCACGGTCGCGGGTGCGGCTGCGGGAGAGGCTGTTGACGGTATCTATGCCCAGGCGCTCGAAGAAGTCGGGCCAGCGGGCGACGGGATGCTCGTCGATCCAGAGAAAGGCGTCTTCGATCAGGGCGGGCCCCACGCCCTCGTTGGTAGCCAGGAAGGCGTACGAAAAATTGGGGAGGGTGTCGTAGCGCAGGGGTTGGCCGGGCAGTTCGGAAAGGGTGTAGCCGTAGTTGGTGGTTAGGGCAAGCTGGATGCGGGGCCAAACGTCGGCCTTGGACTGGAGGCGTTGGTTGTACACTTCGAATACACTGACCACCAGCGCGCACACGCTGATGCACAGGGCGCTGTAGGTGACGATTTTTTCTGAGGTAGAGGCCTGCATGGGTGTAGGATAGTTTTTGGGCGGGTTACACAGTTTCGTGCGCTGCGCTGGGATGTGCCGCCGGGGCCAAAGTAGTGCTTAGTAACGGTAGGCTGAGGGTAAAGGTGGTGCTGCCGGGGGTGCAATAAAAGGTAAGGGAGGCGCCCATGCGTTCGGCGGTGAGCTTGGAGAGGTAGAGGCCCATGCCCATGCCTTCGCCGATGCCTTTGGTGGAGAAAAAGGGCTCGAAGATGCGGGCCTGTACCTCGGGCGGGATGCCCCCGCCGCTGTCGGTGATGCTCAGGCTGGCGTGGGTGGGGGTGCTGGTGGCGACCACCTGCACCAGGCCCTGAAAGCGCTGGGCCTCGAGGGCATTGAAGAGCAGGTTGTTGAGGACCGTGCGGAGGTCTGAGGGCCGCAGCTGGCAGGTAGCGGCGGGGTGGAGGTGGTTGATGTAGTCGATTCTGGCGCTACGGTTGGCGCGCAGGAACTCGCTGAGCAGCTGGGGGACGAAGGTGGCGAGGTGAATGGGTTGGGGCAGCTCGAGCAAGTTTTGGCCAGCCAGGGTGCGTAGGTTGGCCCCGAGGAGGCGCAGGGTGTAGAGGGCGTCTACCTGGTGCGAAAGGCTGTTGTGCAGGTCGCGCAGGGGGGTAAGGGCACTGAGCCCATCGCTACTGGCGGCGGCGAGCAGGTAGGCGGTGGGCACGAGCTCGGGGCGGGTAAAGCCCAGGTCCCAGAGGGTGTTGGCCACGGCGGCGGGGTCGGCATCGGGGGGCAAGACCTGTTCGAGGTACCGGGTAAGCTTGGCTTTGAGGTCGCTGCGCTCGCGGTAGGGCAAGAGAAAGCTGGGGTCGATGTTGCGCTGGTTGAGCTGGCCGAGGTAGTCGGCCGAGAGGCGCCAGGCGGGCTGGGTGTGCGCCAGATGGCCGATGAGCTCGAGCAGGTACGCACGGCCGGTCTGGAGCAACTGAAAGGCCGAGGACTGGATGGCCGAGAGGGGCGTGTTGAGCCGGTGGGCCACGCTGCTGATGACGCGCTGGAAGAGCTCGAGCTTCTCGGATTCGACGCGGGCCTGCTGCAGGGCCTCGATGCGGGCGGCCTGCTGCTGTAGCTGCGCGTTGATGACCCGCTGCTCTTCGAGCAAAGCTTTGATCTGGGCCTCGTTTTCGGCCACCAGCGAGGTGTAGTAGCGCAGGATAAAGGCGACGAACACCCCGGCCACCGTCCACCGGCTAGCCGAGACCCAAAAGCCGGGGGGTGGGTAGTGCGGGCGGCCCAGGGCCGCGATGAGGGCATCTTGGGCGCTCAGGGCCACTACCACGAGCACCAGCATGGCCCACTGCAAGGCGCGGTGCCAGGGCCGGGTGGGCACCATGAGCAGCACCGGTAGCACGCCCACAACAAAGAGGACAACCTGCAGGGGGATGTCGGTAGCGCCCAGGGGGCGACCGTTCAGCGATCGGCTGAGGTAGGCTGCCAAAAACAGCACCACCGACTGCACCGGCACGACCCAGCTGTTCTGGCCCCCCTGCAGCAGCCAGACCCCAGCTGCCGTCAACACCAATAGCACCCCCGCGCCCCAGGCCATAACCGGGTTGCCTAGGTAAACGCCGTAGCCGGTGTAGAACAGCGAAACCAGAACGCCAAACTGGGCAATGCGGTACCCGACCCGCTTGCTGCGCTCGGCAGCCGAGAGGGTGGGCTTACTGGAGGGCAAGTGCGCGGTGGGCGGCAAGCGTGGGTAGGAGCTACTCGTACTTACTACAGGGACGGAAGCTACAGCGCGTAAGTTGCGTAAACGAGTAACCTATTTAAAGCCTGCGGGTACGACGCCCGGAACCGGTGCCGGTGAGGTAGCCTGACCGTGGGCCAAATCTTACGCCAGCACCTCGCGCAGCAGTAGCCAAAGGCCCTCGAGCAGCAGCAGGAGCAGCACCAACCGCCGGAAGGTGGCCTGCGGGAGGGCCCTAAGCACACGCCTGCCCAGCCACGTGCCCGCCACCGAAACTACCAGCAGCACCGGCACCCAGGGGTACAGCGCCGGGGGCAAAAAGCCGTGACTGAGGTAAATGCCCATCCGGATGCCGTCTACGCCCAGGTCTATGGCTGCGCTGGTGGCTACAAAGACGGCCTTGGGCAGGTCGAAGGCCGCCATGCTCAGGCCCCGTATAGCCCCACCGGTGCCGGTAAACCCGGCCCAAAACCCCGCCAGTGCACCCGATGTGCCCGCCGCCACGGGGCGCTTGGGCATGTGCAGAGCAGGCCTGAGCAACAGCACCGTGCTGAGCACCACCAGCGCCCCGCCCAAGAGCCATGCGCTGTAGCGAAACGACACCTGGGTAACGGCCCAGGCCCCGACTGCCACCCCCACCCAGGCCGGTATGCCCATCCAGAGTACCAGCCAGCGGTGGATGCCCGCACGAAACAGCCCCAGCTTGGCCAGGTTGCTGAACACGTGCAGGACAGACGTGAGGCCCAACACTACCGGCCCGCCGAAGAACAGCAGCGCCATCGGTACAAAAAAGACCGACGAGCCGAAGCCCCCTACGGTGCCGATGACCTCGGCGGCGAGGGCCAAGAGCAAAAAGAGCCAGGTGGCCCCGGTATCGAGCGGCATGGCAGGCAGACGAAACCCCTAAGGTGGCAGCTTTTGACTGCGGGTACCATTAGGCCGCTTCTTTGCCCTGGCCGAACTCGGTTCTGGGTACGGCACATGGCATGGGCGTTAGGCCGCGGCTGGGGGGGCTAGCTCGGTGGGCAGGGAGAGGGTAAAGCGTGTGGTGGCGGCGTCGCGGTGGAAGGTAAGGGTGCCCCCGTAGCTTTCGGCGAGGCTGCGGCTGACGTAGAGGCCCATCCCCAGCCCCTCGGCCAGGCTTTTGGTGGTAACGAAGGGCTGGAAGAGCTGCGCTTCTACGGTGGGGTCGAGGCCGGGGCCGGGGTCGCTGACTTCGATGTACAGGTAGCGGGGGTCGTGGAAGAGGAGCAGCGAGGCTTCGCCTTGGCCGTCTTGGGCGTCGGCGGCGTTTACGAGCAGGTTGAGCAGGATGCTCTGCAGGTCGGTGGGGCGGATGGTGAGGCCCGTTGACGGGGGCAGGGCGCCGGACAACCCCACCTGGAGGCCCGGTACCTGGAGCCGGAAGTCGGCTACCAGTGCAGCGACAAAGGGCTGGAGCTCGACCCACCGCGGGGTTTCGTACTGGTTGAGGCGGCTGTAGGCGCGTAGGTTCTGCGAGAGCAGTTGCAGGGCACGGATGGTAGACCGGTGCACACTGAGTAGGCTGTGGAGCTGCCTGGGGGCCTCGAGCAGGTGGAGGCGGGCCAGGGTATCGGGGTGGGTGTAGAGCTGTGGGAGGGTGGCCAGGTGGTGCAGGCCCAGCGCGAGAAACGCTTCGGCCAGTTGCTCGGCGGGTCGCTCCGGGGTGGCGTAGGGGCTCAGCTGGGTGGTTAGGGTTGCCAGCAGCGCCTTGCGCTTGCGGTAGGGTAAGAAGGTTTCGTGCACCACCTGGCCCTGGAACAGGTGCTGCAGGTAGGTGGCGATGAGTTGCCGGTCGCGTGGGTCGGCCATTTCTGGGCCCACAAGCAGGCGTTGCAGGTAGCCCAGGGCGGTCTCACTAAAGCGGGCGTTGGCGGCTTTGAGGGCTGCCAGGGGCGAATTGAGGCGGTGTGAGACGTTGGCCACGAACCGTTCGACGATTTGGAGTTTCTCGAGGCGAACGATTTCTTGCTGCAGGGTGCGTAGCTCTTCGTTGGCGTTTTCAAGGTCGTGGTTGCGGGCCTGGGCATCGGTGAGCAGGGCGGTAATCTGCTGCTCGCTTTGGTAGATGAGGGTATTGTAGAAGCCCAGAATGGCCGTGGCGTAGAGCCCGCAGGCGGCCCACATCGAGTAGACAATGAGGGGGCTGGGCACCGGCATCTGAGCGTGGCCAAAGACGGCAATGAGGTCGCCCAGAAACACCAGCGCGACGACTATGAGGGTGGGCAGCGCCAACTGCAGGAAGCGGTTGCCGAGCAGCACCGCCGGCAGCAAGGCCACCTCGAACACCAGCACCTGGAGCGCGGCATCGGTGCGGTCGAGCGGGCGGGGGTCTTGCAGCCGGGTAACGTAGACTGCGCAGAACACCAGCAGGATAAAGCCCGGCCGGGCTAGGTGGCCATACCCGCGGTTGGTTAGCGCCAACAGACCCACCGAACCGGCCAGCACGGCGGCACTGGCAACGGCGATCTGGCTATTGCCCTCGAGGAGGCCTACCAACAGGTAGTAGGGCACGAGCAGGCACTGCAGGGTGAGGAGCTGCTTGAGCAGGATGTCTTTCCGGCTGCGGGCCCGTTCGGTGGGGTGCCACGCCCAGTGGTAGAGCCCCTGAAGGCCAGCGGCAAGGCGCGAACGGACCATAGGTGGAAACTACAAAAGGGTTAGGCCTCTTCTTCGCCCTGGCCGAACTCGGTTTCGAGTACGGCGGCCTCGAGGCCCTGGGCCTGGAGGTAGGCTGCTAGCTGGGCCGTGTAGCCGTGGGTAGCGAGCACCCGGCGGGCACCCGTGGCCGCTACCGTGGCCAGCAGGGCGGGCCAGTCGACGTGGTCGGAGAGGACAAACCCGCGGTCGAGGGCGCGGCGGCGGCGCGTGCCCCGTATTTGCATCCACCCGCTGGCAAATGCCTCGCTGACGGGCCCCAGTTTGCGTAGCCAGGGCGTACCGGCGGCGTTTGGGGGAGCCAGTACCAGCGCGCGGCGCAGCTCGGCGCGGGTGGGCTGGGCTTCGGCGAGGTACTGGCTGGGCGGCAGGGCCACCCCGGCCTCGGCGTAGGCCTGGTTGAGGCTGTGCACGGCCCCGTGCACGTAGATGGGCCCCTGCTGGGGGTCGAGGAGGCTGAGCAGCCGCTGGGCCTTGCCCAGGGCGTAGCCGTAGAGCACGGCGCACCGGCCCTCGGCCTGGCAGGCGGCCCACCAGGCACTAAGCTGCCCGGCAATGACGGCCTGGGGCTGCCAGCGGTAGATGGGCAGGCCAAAGGTGCACTCGGTGATGAAGGTGTGGCAGGCGACGGGCTCGAAGGGCGTGCAGGTTGCGTCGGGCTCGGTTTTGTAGTCGCCGCTCACCACCCACACCTCGCCGCCCACGGCCACGCGGACCTGGGCCGAGCCCAGGATGTGGCCCGCCGGGTGCAGGCTGACGGTGGCGGCGCCCATGCGGAGGAGCTTGCCGTAGGGCAGGGTTTGCAGGTGCGCCTCGGGGCCCAGGCGGGTGCGCAGCGGCGGCAGGCCCTGGGGCGTGGTGAGGTAGGCCGCGTGGCCGGGCCGGGCGTGGTCAGAATGCGCGTGCGTGACCACGGCCCGGGCTACGGGCCGCCAGGGGTCGATGTAGAAATCGCCGGCCGGGCAGTACAGGCCGCTGGGCGTGAGGGTGAGCACTTAGGTAGGGATACCCAGTTCCCAGCCATCAAACTCGCAGTCGTGCAGGATGGCCAGTTCTACCAGTTCGGCACTCCACTTCTGAATGCGGTCCTCAGAAAAGGTGAGGTTTGTGGCTTTCCCGGGGATGGACCATACTTTGCCGTTGCACCAAGGTTTGTGGGGGATGACGCCTTTCTCGGGCAATTTTTCGGCAAGCGCAGTGGCCTTTGCTTCGGTATCTGTGTAGAAATACACGTTGATCTCCTGCAGGGTGCTCCCATCATTAATTCCTGCTTGTTTCTGAATCATGTGGAACAGCATCTTATTTTTGATAGGCAATTCGTGCCGCATGCCTCGAATAAGCCTATTGGTGAGAAAAGATGTAGCCTTTTTGCCACCGAAGGAAAATAGCCCCATGCGTTTGAAGAATTTGCTGTTCATCAAAGTTAAGGTATGAGCTCGAACGACCTCGAGCACGTGCTCATCCATTCCCGCGCGGAGTGGCGGGCGTGGCTCGCTGGGCGCCACACCCAGCGCGAAAGCATCTGGCTGGTGTACTACAAAAAAGCTAGTGGCAAGGGCACACTCACCTACGACGACATCGTGGAGGAGGCCCTGTGCTTCGGGTGGATTGACAGCAAAACGAACAAGGTAGACGACGCGCGCAGCAAGCTGCTGCTCAGCCCCCGCAAACCCGGCAGCAACTGGAGCAAGCGCAACAAAGACCTGGTGGCCCGGCTAGCGCCCCTGGGCCTGATTGCCCCCGCGGGGTGGGCCAAAATTGAGGCCGCGAAGCAGGACGGCACCTGGACGGCGCTGGATGAGGTGGAGGCCGGCACCATCCCGCCCGACCTGTACGCCGCACTGGAGGCCCTGCCGCCGGCGCTGGCGAACTTTGAGGGCTTCCCCAAAAGTGTGCGCCGGGGCATCCTGGAGCAGCTGCTGAGCGCCAAGACCGAGGCCACGCGCCAGAAGCGCATCGCGCTCGTTGCCGAAATGGCCGCGCGGGGCGAGCGGGCGTTCCAGTACGTGCCGCCCGAGCGGCGGTAGCGGTACCTACTTGACGGCCAGTACGTCGGTGTAGTGAATTTCTGGGGCCTCGGCGAGGAGGGTATCGGCGTTGGCCATGAGGGCGGCGGCGATGGGGCCGCTGAGGTGGGCCTGGCGCCCGGCGTCGGCGTCGAAGGTATCGAAGATGCCGAAGGTCTGGGCATCGAGCTGGACGGCGTACCAGGTGCGGGTTTCGGGCTCTTGCTGGGCAAGGGCTGCGCCTTGGCGCAAGAAGTTGGCGACAGCGTCGGCCATGCCGGGTTTCGCCACCAGGCGTACCCAAAGTCCTTTCGTAACCATCTGAGGTAGGGGAAGTATGAGGCCAAAAGTAGCGGTGCCCACGGGCGCCGGGCATGCCCATGCGCCCAACGGGCTGTTAATGCGCGTGGGGTAGGTGGGTGGGCGCAGGCGGGGTCTGGCGTAGCTTCGGGGTATGGAATTTGCGCCCAAACCCGCCATTGCCCTGGAAGACACTCGTGCGGCCCTCGACCCCGAGGCCAAGTATGCCCTGCTGCAGGCGTTTGCGCTCCAGAACCAGCACCCGCAGCTGATCCACATCGCCACGACCGAATTCAGCGCCGTGTGCCCCGGCACGGGCCTGCCCGACATCGGCACGCTGCACCTGGAGTACATCCCCCAGACCCTGTGCCTGGAGCTCAAGAGCCTGAAGTACTACCTGTTTAGCTACCGCAGCGAGGGCATCTTCCAGGAGCCGGTTACCGACCTCATCTTCGGGCACCTACTCAGGCTATTGGCGCCCACGTACCTGAGGGTGCAGCTTATGTACAACACCCGTGGCGGCTTCGATACCACGACCGTAGCCGAGTACGGCGAGCGGGGTGGCCTGGCGGTGCGCCAGTACAGTCAAGTGTAGTTGTTTTTGGGAACTTATAAGCTTTTTTGACGTTGTTTGGTTTGTGACACCTGATGAACAGGCTCATAAACTAGACTTACTGCGTGCTGAAGGCCTGCCCGTCGCACCCAACGAACTTGAGCGTCTTACCGCGCTTCGGGCGTCGGGTCTGCTTGAAAGGCCCGAAGATCCGGTATTGGATGAACTGGTGGCCAAGCTGGCCCAGGCCTTGGCGGTTGAAATGGTGACCTTGACACTGATTGATCTGGAGAAGCAGTGGATCAAAAGCGCGTTTAACATGACGGATCGTCAAAACAGTAGGCAACACTCGTTTTGCCAGTACACGGTGCTGGGTGAGCATGTACTGGAAGTAGAGAATACGCTGGAGGACCCCCGCTTTCGGCACAATATTTTTGTGATTGCCGAGCCGAAGATTCGGTTTTACGCCGGGGCCCCACTGGTGACCGACCAGGGGTATGCATTGGGCTCGCTGTGCGTGTTCGACCGGGCTCCGCGCCGGCTTAAGGACGACGAGCGGTTGGAATTAGAGGCCTACCGCGACGCGGCCGCGGTACAGTTGGGGATGCGTAGAGGGCGCAAAAAGTAGTTGGATGGCAAGGCCGGTGGCCGTTAGCTTTAGGGCGCCGTAGGTCTACGCGAGTAGCTAAGAGGGAATCGGGTGGAAGTCCCGAACAGTCCCCGCTGCTGTAAGTACCCCAACGGGCTTTGCATGGGTAGGCCTTAGCGCTACCCACCCACTGCACTCTTACGCCGGGTGTGGGAAGGGGCAAGTTACCGGGTACGAGTCAGAAGACCTGCCTATGGCCTCATTTGGGACTGTACCGGCCTACGGAGGATGGGCAGGAACGGACACGCCGCACGGCATTGCCGTGCCCGACCTGGCTGTTCTGCAGCAGCCGGTGCAGCCCCGCAGTGTAGGCACCTATGCACACGCGGCTGCTCTGCCCCCTGCTCCTGTTGGCCCCCCTTGCCGGGTGGGCACAGTTGGATACCGCCCACCGGCTGCCGGAAGTAACCGTTACGGCGCGTGCGATGGCGTTCCAGGCTGGAGCCCAGCGGATTGCGCTCGATAGCTTCGCGCGGCAGGTGCTGCTGGCCCAGCCCGCCGCCGACTGGCTAGCCCGCCAGACCCCGGCCTTTGTGCGCGCCTACGGACCCGGCGGCCTGGCCACGCCGGGGGCGCGGGGGACGAGCGCGAACCACACGGCGGTGGTGTGGAACGGGCTGCTGGTCAACTCGCCCACCTTTGGCACCACCGACCTGAGCCTGCTGCCCGTGGGCGGCTACCAGGCCCTGAGCCTGCAGCTGGGCGGGGCGGGGGCGCTCTACGGCACGGGGTTCGTCGGTGGGGCGCTGCACTACACCACCGAGGCCCCGACCGACAGCACCCGCGGCTACGTAAGCCTATCGGCGGGTAGTTTTGGCACCTACCGCAGCGGGGCAGGTGTGCAGGCGCGCAGCGGCAAGCTATGGCTGAGCCTGGAGGGCCTGTTCGCCACCAGCACAAACGACTTTACCTACACCTACCGGGCCTTCGGTGGCGACGCAACGCGCCGCCGCCAACACGCCAGCTACCGGCAGGCAACGGTGCTACCCACCCTGGGGGCCCGCCTGGGGCACCACGAACTGGCGCTCTACGGCTGGGTGCAAGCCGCCGAGCGGGAGCTACCCGCCGTACCCAGCAGCTCGTTGCCAGGCACCGCCACCCAAACCGACGGCAATGCACGGCTGCTGCTGCGCCACCGCTACCTGGGCCCCCGCTGGCAGCTCGATACCCGGCTGGCGTACCTGAGTGAGCGCATCGACTATAACGCCAACCCCGCCAGAGGGGCCAGTGGCAGCGTGGCCGACACCCGCCAGCTGCAGGCCGAAGCCGAGGCTCGCACCGCCCTGGGCCCGGCGCTGGGGCTGCTCGTGGGCCTGAGCCACACCCACGCCTGGGCCCAGAACACCGAGTATGCCAGCACACCCCATAGCCGCACGGCCGCCTTTGGGGCCCTGCGCTACGCCACCGGGGGCCTGGCGGCCGACCTGAGCCTACGCCAGGAAGTGAGCAAGGCAGACCTTGGCCCGCTGACCCCGGCGCTATCGGCCCGGTACCAGTGGCGGCGATTTACGGCCCACGGGCAGGTGGGGCGGGTGTACCGGCTGCCCACCTTCAACGAGCGGTTCTGGCCGCCGGGCAACCCCGAGCTGGGCCCCGAAGCGGGCCTGGGTGCCGACGCGGGCCTCGGGTACAGCCCTACTAAAGCCTGGGCGTTCGACCTGACGGGCTTCTGGACGCAGCTGGAGGGCTGGGTGGTGTGGCAGCAGGGTCCCGAGGGCTTGAGGCCCCGCAACCTGCAGCGCGTCCGCAGCCGGGGGCTGGAGCTCAGTGGCCGCTTCCAGCAGACCTGGGGGCACTTGAACCTAGTGGCCAGCGCGGGCTACACGTACACCCAAGCGCACATTCTGGAGAGCCCCCTGCCGCAGGAGGTGGGCCAGCAGAACCTGTACACGCCCTACCACCAGGGCTGGGCCCTGGTGCGGGTGGGCTACCGCCAGTTCTGGGCACAGTACCAGCAGCAGGCTACAGGCCTGCGCTACGGCCGCACCGACGGCGGGGGCCGCCAAGACCCCTATACCACGGGCCACGTGGGCCTGGGGGCCAGGTACGGCGCGGTGGCGTTGGTGGGGCAGGTAGCCAACGTCTGGAACATCCACTACGAAGTGTTGCCCGCCGACCCCATGCCGGGGCGGGCGTACAGCCTATCGGTTCAATTCCATTTCTAATCCTTACCCACTTCTGTATGAAACAGCTAGTCCTAACATTCGCCACAAGCCTGGTGCTCCTGAGCGCGTGCAGCGACGACACGGTGCCGCCCACACCCTTAGCGGGTGCAGTGGTGGTGCTCAACGAAGGCAACTTTCAAGACGACAATGCAGAGATTTCGGCCCTGGCGTCCACGGGCGCGGTTGCCAACGATCTCTTTGGCGCTATCAACAGCCGACCCCTGGGCGATGTGCTACAGAGCGCTGCGGTGATTGGCACAAACATCTACCTGGTGGTGAACAACTCGAACAAGATCGAGGTCATCAACCGCGAGACTGGGCGCAGCGTAGCCACGATCTCAGGCCTACAGCAGCCGCGGTACATCCTGCAGGTATCGCCCACAAAGGCCTACGTGACCGAATGGGTGGGCCTAAACCCCGATTTTTCGTTTCAGGACGGCAACATTGCTATCGTAGACCTAACGACCTACAGTGTGACAGGCCGCATCGAGGCCATTGGCCCCGGCCCCGAGCAGCTAGTACTGGCAGAGGGCACGGTGTACGTGGGCACCGCCAGCTCAAGCCGCACAGCCCTCTGGCGCGTTGACCCCACGACCGATGTGCTGCTGAGTGACCTGGACCTTGACCAAAGCCCCGCCAGCCTGACAGTGAGTAGGGATACTCTGCTCTGGGCCCTGTGCCCCGACCCCAACCTAACGGCAGGCAGCCAACTGGTGCGCATTGACCCCAGTAGTAACACGGTGGTGGCGGAACTGGACCTGCCGGTGTCGGGCTCCTCGGCCTTCGGCGACGGCGACCTGGTGGCCCACCCGAATACTACACAGGTGGTGTACAGCTACAACGACACGGTGTTTGTGTACAGCGCCACGGCCACTGCGCCCACGGCCTGGGCGACGGGTAGCTTCTACGGCATCGGGGTATCGCCTGCGGGCGAGCTGTATACCGCCCAGGTGCCTTCGTTTACTACCGGGGGCACGGTGCAGCGCTACAGCGCCCAGGGTGCGCTCCTGGCGACGTACACTGTGGGCATAGCGCCGAATGGGTTTGTGTTTAACGAGTAGGCGTAGCACAAGAAAAAGAACGCCACCCCGATGGTGGGGTGGCGTTGTGGGTGTGCAGTGGCTCGAGGTAGGGCCTACTGGTCGTCGGTATCGGCCTCGGCTTCGGGCGAGATGGCGTTGACGCTCTGCTTGGAGATGGGCTTGAGGTCTTGGTCGAAATAGGCCGTAACCACGCTGCCGGCTTTGGCCAAGCGCACCTTGTAGTAGGTGAAGTTCTTTTTGGCGACGGTAATGGCCTTGGCCCAGCGCACGGTGGTGCCGGGGTTCGCGTCGGTAGCGGCTTTGGCCAGGTCGGCAGGCACTTGCTGGGCGGTGTGGTGCACGGCCATCCAGCGGTAGGTGCCGTCTTCCCAGATGCGGGCCACGACGGTCTTGCCATCTTTTGTGAAGTGGGCGGTGTAGCCAACCTGGTCGTTCACCTGCTTCTTCACCCACTTGGTGGCCGTAACGCCGGGGAACTGTGCGTTCCAGGTAGCCATAACGGCGGCGGGCACACTGGCGGCATCTACGGGTTGAGTACTGGCAGACGTGGCCCGGCGTTGGGCAACCGCGGGGGTCAGGAGCACGCACGCGAGGGCGAGCACGAGGGAATAGCGAAGGGTTTTCATGGTGTGGGTAGGGTAAGGGGTAGTGTTGCCAGCGGGTAAGTTGTGCCGACTGGTACTCTGACGCAAGGCAGCGGGCCGCGTTTAACGGTAGGGTAACCAAAGAGCCCAAAAAAGTTTTTGGGCGGCACACTACAGCCCCCCACCCGCCGTTATGCCCCCGCAACGATGTGCTACCCGTTCATTTTTGCGCACCACCGGAACAGCTTCCTGGAACGGGCCGAGGATTTGGCCCCAACGGACGTGCCAAACGAGGTGGAATCGGTACCTTCCTATTCCCAACCCCAAACCCCTGGTATGAACAAGTCTGACCTGCTGAACCGGAAAATTCAGCACCTCTCGCTCGAAGCTTTCAACCCCGTACCCCTCGTCGATGGGTTCGGCGACATGGCCTTCCAGAGCCGCAACCTGCACAACGCCGCCAGCATTTACGACCGCATGGTGGGCGACAAAGACTGCACGGTCTTTTTGACCCTGGCCGGCAGCCTGATCTCCTCGGGCCTCAAGCGCGTGATCGTGGAGCTGATGGAGAAAAACATGGTGGATGCCATCGTCTCGACCGGCGCGAACATTGTGGACCAGGACTTTTTCGAGGCCCTGGGCTTTTCGCACTACCGCGGCACCCAGTTCGTAGACGACACCCAGCTGCGCGAGCTGATGATTGACCGCATCTACGACACGTTTATTGACGAAGAGAACCTGCGCGTCTGCGACGATGTCATTGGCCAACTCTGCGACACCTACTTCGAACGCCGCCCGTATACCAGCCGCGAGTTTGTAGAAGGGATGGGCCGCTGGCTCGACGAAAACGAGCAGTATGCCGAGAGCCGAAAGGGCAGCATCGTGCACACGGCCTACAAAATGGGCATCCCCATCTTCTGCCCGGCGTTTTCTGACTGCTCGGCGGGGTTTGGCTTTGTCATGCACCGCCACAACAACCCCACCGGCCCTTGGGTGACGATTGACACGGCCGGCGATTTCTGGGAGCTCACGCAGATCAAGCTAGCCAACCCCGAAAGCGGCCTGTTGATGATAGGCGGCGGGGTGCCCAAAAACTTCATCCAAGACGTGGTGGTGGCCACCGAGGTCATTGGCCAGGATGCCCCTATGCACAAGTACGCCATCCAGATTACGGTGGCCGACGAGCGCGACGGCGCCCTGAGCGGCAGTACGCTGAAAGAAGCCTGTAGCTGGGGTAAAGTAGACGTGGTGTACGAGCAGATGGTTTGGGCCGAGGCGACCATTGCCTTCCCGCTCATTGCCGGGTACGCCTACCACAAGAAAAACTGGGTAGGCCGCCCCGAGCGGCGTTTCAACGAGCTGTTCGCGAAAGTGCCCGCGTAACACCGCCCCGATAAATGCAACACAGACGGCCCCGCGTGAGGGGCCGTTTGTGTTTACTGGCGCTTAAGGATGAGGGTAAAGCGCTCTTCGTCGTCGCTTTCAACGTCGAGGAGGAGGAGCTCGATGATGCCGGCGGCAGCCGAGAGAATCTGCATGCGGTTGGTCTCTTGGGTATCGGCTTCGGTGAAGGCGATAATGGTGCCGTCGCCCTCGGCAGCCCAGGTACCCCTCCCTTGGTCTTCGCCCTCCTGGTCGGAGAGGGTGATAGACCCCGACCAGGTGCCCCCGGCGGTGAAGGTCATGGTGAAGGAGCGGATCATCTGGTCGAGCTGGGCCTTGGTGAGGGCCATCTGGCTTTCGATTTCGCTCTGGAGCTCGGCGCGCTCGGGGCTGCCCGCGGGGGTCGATTCGAGCAGTTGGTCGAACTGCTTGCGGGTGTAGTCCAGGATGTCTTCGCCGTTGACGCGCATTTCGGTCATGTGCCAGGTGCCCACCAGGTCGGTTGCGCGCTGGGCAGCGGCTGTGCTTGCAAGCATGAGCAGCCCAAGGGTGCCCAAAGCGATAGGACTGAACATAGGGTAGTCTGCTGGCCGGTTGTGGCGCGCAGCCCTAAGATACAGTACCGGCGCGCGTGATTACTTGCTGGTGAAGACTAGGGTGTACCGCCCCTGTTGGATAAAGCGCTCGATGCGCAGGGTATCGGGCGTAATGCGTTTGACGCGGAAGGTCTGGGTGTCTTCGCCGTCGGTAGGGGTAAGCTCAAGGCTGTGGGCGTGATCTTTGAGGACCCAGGTGCCGCCGCCGGGCACGTCGTTCAACCAGTTGCCGGTGTAAGTGCCGTCGGGCTCGAAGAGCAGGTAGATGTCGGCCATGCGGGCGCGCATATCGGCATACTGGGCTTCGACCTGCTGGAACACCCGTTGACTATCGGCGGCGGTGGCCCCACCCCGCGCCTGCAACTGGGCGAGTTGCTGGGCCAGCTCGCGGGTCTGAAAACTGTTCATGTCTTGGCCGTCGAGCAGCTGGTCGGCCAGTTGCCAGCGCCGGGCAATAAACTGGGTGGGGGTATCGGTGCAGGCGCTCAGGAGCAGGGCAAGGCCGAAGGCAAACAGGAGACGGGCAGGGGTCATGGCAGCGTAAAACAAGCGAGCGGCAAAGGTAGGTGCCTTTGCCGCTCTGGCGGGTATACCGTAGGGGCCGCAGAAGCGGTGTTTACTTGGCGGCTTCGAAGACCAGGCCGTAGGTGTGGTTGTCTTGGCTGCCTTCGAGTACCATGCGGCTGGCGGTCAGCTCCAGGACTTTGAAGGGCTCTTCCCGGCTGTCTTTGCCTTTCAGGGTGATGGTCTTGGCGTCGTCGGAGAGGGTCCAGGTACCGCTGTCTTTTTCGCCCAACAGTTCGGCGGTGTAGGTACCGTCTTTGGCGAGGGTGACCTTGCTGCCTTTGAGGCTAGTTTCCATTTCGGTAACCGCCTCGGCATAGCCTTCTTCTAACGACTTCTTGGCGATTTCGGCGGCCTCGCCACCCATCTGCTCGAACTGGGCGAGCTGTTTGGCTTTTTCGGCTTCCATGGCCTCTTTGTAGGGCTTGCCGTCGATGTTCATTTCGGCCAATTGCCAGGCTTTGGCCAGGTTGGCCTTGGGGTCTGAGCCACAGGCCACAACGAGGGCGGCCAGCGCAACGACCGTTAGGACGCGGAGTGCTTTCATGGGGGTGGGGTGAAGGTGGGTAGGCTGCAAATGTACCGAAAGGCGTTTACGCCACGGCTTTGGTTAACCCAAACCCAACGGCCTGGGGGGCGCGAACGCACGGAGCTGTACGGCGCGTTCTTTGGGCTCAACTAGCCAACGCACCTTCATGCGGCCCTTCTACCCCCTTTTGCTTGCTGCCTTTGTGGCCCTACCGGGCTGCCACCGGGCACAAACCCCTGCCACGACCCCTACGCACGACGACGTGATTGACTCTGATTTTGCGGGCGCTACGAACGCGGTTGAGTTCCCCGCCGACATGACGTTCCTGAATACCGACCGGCCGCTGCGCCTACGGGACCTTCGGGGCAAGATTGTGCTGCTCGATTTCTGGACCTACTGCTGCATCAACTGCATCCACGTACTGCCCGACCTGAAGCGCATTGAGGAGGAGTACCCCGAGGTGGTGGTAGTGGGCGTGCACTCGGCCAAGTTCCAGAACGAACAAGACGTAGAGAACATACGCCAGGCCATTCTGCGCTACGACATTGCCCACCCGGTGGCGGTCGACAACGAGTTCTACCTCTGGCGGCAGTATGGGGTGCAGGCGTGGCCCTCGTTTGCGCTCATCGACCCCCGGGGCAAGCTCGTGGGCACCACCAGCGGCGAGCAGGTGTACGACCAGCTGCAACCCTACCTGGAGGGCATGAAAAAGCTGTTTTCGGCGCGCGGTGAGCTCAACGCAGAGCGGCTGGACTTCTCGCTGGAGCGGGCCGAGGCCCCCAAAAGCCTGCTTGCCTACCCCGGCAAGCTGGACGTTGACCCTGCGACCGGCCGCCTGTTTTTCACCGACAGCAACCACAACCGGGTGGTGATTACTGCCGCCGACGGCACGGTCATCGACATCATCGGTACCGGCGCCGAGGGCGCTACCGACGGCAGCTACGAAGCGGCCACCTTCTACCGGCCCCAGGGCATTGCCTACGACCCAGCTACCAACGTGCTCTACGTCGCCGACACCGAGAACCACCTGGTGCGGCGCATCGACCTTACCACCCGCACGGTGGAGACCCTGCTGGGCACCGGCAGCCAAAGCCACCGCTACACCAGCTACGCCAACGGCACAGCAGACGCCATCAACAGCCCGTGGGACGTGGTGCTGCGGGGTGGCACGGTCTACATCGCCATGGCTGGGCCGCACCAGCTCTGGGAGCTTAACCCGACCACGCGCCAGGCGAAGGTGTACGCCGGCTCGGGCCGCGAAAACATTGTAGACGGCAGCCGACTAGAGGCCGCACTGGCCCAACCCAGCGGCATTGCCACCGACGGCACCCGGCTCTACTTTGCCGATAGCGAGGTCTCGGCCCTCAGAAAGGTCGAAAACGACCAGGTGAAGACCCTGATTGGCGAGGGGCTGTTCGAGTTCGGCGACGTAGACGGCACCTTCCCCGCCGCCCGGTTGCAGCACGTGTTGGGGGTAACCTGGCACGCAGGCAAGCTGTACCTGGCCGACACCTACAACCACAAAATCAAGGTGTACGACCCCGCCACGGGCCAGCTGAGTACCCTGCTCGGCACCGGCAAACGCGGCAGCAGCGATGGGGCAGCCCAGAAGGCCACCTTTAACGAGCCCAACGACCTGGCCTGGCTGGGCGGCAAGCTCTACATCACGGATACGAACAACCACCTGGTGCGGGTGTACGACCCCGCCACGGGGGAGGTGACCACCCTACCGCTGGGGCCTGCCGAGCGCCTGAGCCAGTTGGAAACCAAGCGCAAGCGGCCCGAAGCCGTCTTCTACGGCCAGACCGTAGAGGTGCCCGCCGCCGAGATTGCCCCCACGGGCGCAACGCTCGAACTGCGGGTACAGCTGCCCAAGGGCTACAAGCTGAACCCCGAGGCCCCCAACTACCTGACCCTGGTAGGCGCCACTAGTGCCCCCGTGACCTTTACCGAAGCCGCGGGCGTACTCTCAGCGCGGCTGCCTCTGGGTGCCCCCAACGCCGGCACGCTGGTGGTGGAAGCGGGCATCTACTACTGCGAGACTGGCCGCGAGGCGGTGTGCAAGATCCAGCAGGTGCAGTTCCGGGTGCCGGTAACGCCGCAGGCGGGTGGTACCACGAAGTTGGTGGTACCCTACGTGCTGAAGGCGGACTAGCGGCCCCGGGTGCCGCCACGGCCCTGCCGCAGGTAGTCCTCAATGGTGCCCTCGAGCAGGTGGTTCAGGATGGCGAGGGCCTTCTGGATACGGGTTTCTTCGCGCTTGGGCCGGCTGACGGTGAAGGCGAGCGAGCGTTGGGCGCCGGGCGTAAGGGCCAGCAGGCGCTCGGCGGCCAGGGGTTCGGCATCGAGGAGCACCTGGAGCTCGATGGGTTGGCTGACGCGGGTGGGGTCGGGGTCGCGGGCAATGACCAGGTCGACCCAGTCGCCCACCTGGGCCCCGAGTTTGCTGGCGGTGGTTTTACTGATGTAGAGAAACCAGAGCGCGTGCCACTTCTGCACCATGAGGTCGAACGGAACCCCATTTACGGAGCCGATGACGCGGGTGGGCTTTTCGATGCCGAGGGCAGCGCGGGCGACCTCGGGAATTTCGAGGTACAGAAAGACGCCGTAATCGCTCACATCGCGCTGCAGGGGCAGCCGGAGCGTAAGGGGGGTATCGGCCATGGCGGAGGGGGGGCAGGTTGCACACTCTACGCGCCGTAGCGGGTGTTGGGTTCCGTCAGGCGGCCCAGTCGAGGACGTGGCCGCTGGCAAAGCTTGCGGGCAGCGCGGTGGCCGAGGCAATGCGGCCCTCGACAATGCGGCAGCGGGTTTTGGCGGTAAAGGTGAAGGGCCGTTTGGCGTAGTAGCCCGAGAGGTGCCACTGCACGGTAACGGCCTCGTCGGTAACCTCGGTTTCGAGGAGCGTGAGTTTGGCGCCCTCGACAGCGGCCTGGCGCTCGGCGAGCCAGAGCAGAAATTCGTCGCGCGGGCCGATGATTTTTTGGGGGCCCATGTACACAAAGTGGGGCTTGAGCAGGGGCACCAGGTCGGTGGCAGGGGTGCCGGCCCACATGAGCTCAAGGAAGCGTTCGGCCAGCTCGGCGGGCGTCTGGGGGAAGGCATCGGCCTCCCATCCGCCCACGCTGTGGGCCAGGGCATCGGGGTTTAGGGCTACGTTGTGAGGGCGCATACGGCTTGGGTGGGGGGTAAGCGTAAATAAGTTACCTGTTTGCATCGGCGGAAGTACGTACGTGTGGAAAACTTTACGTAATTCTTTTACGTACGTAGCCTCGAAGTGCCCCTCAGGGCCTGGGGTGCTAGCTTGCAGGGGATGCACCCGACGTTCCGAGCGGCCCAGGAGGCCGATGCACCCCACCTCCTTGAGATCCTGTGTTTGGCCGAGGCATCGGGGGGGCCGTTCATCCCCTACGCGCGGCTCTTTGACCTGAGCGAGGCCGAGGTGCGGGCCGCCCTGCTTGAGCTACTGGAAGTGGACGCCCTGGGCTGCGAGCTGTGCTGGCCCAACTACTGGGTGGCCGAGGTGGAGGGGCAAGTGGCCGCCGGGCTTGCCGCCTGGTACGAAGGCGCCGAGGGGCTACCCAGCGCCCAGCTGAAAGGCCAACTGCTGGCGCAGGCACTGGGCCGTGAGCGGCTGCTGGCTGCCAAGCCGCGCCTGGCGCTACTCGGGGCCATCGACATCCCCCGCGTGCCGGGTACCCTGCAGCTGGATGCCATTGCGGTGCTGCCGACGTACCGAGGCCACGGCCTGGCCGCCCAACTCATCGGCGCGGTTGAAGCCCACCACCGGTCGCTGGGGTACCGGGGCCCGGTCACGATCCAGCTCATGGCCGAAAACACTGCCGCCTTGCGCTGCTACACCCAGTTGGGCTACACCGAAGCCGAGCGCCGAACGGCGACGGCCCCCGAGGTGCCCACCTACGTGCCGGGCACTACGCGGCTGGCACTGGTGAAGGGACTTTGATAGTACCAGCTTACAGAGACACTTGCAAGGGCAGGTCTGCGTACTTTTACCGACTTCGCATTTAGACCCACTGCACCCCGAAATGAGTAATTCGATTACCCGGATGTCCATCTTCATTGATGGGTCGTATTTGTACCGTGTGAGTACGTTCTACAAGTTTGACCACAGTGTAGGTAAACGTATTTCGTTTGATGGGCTGATTAACTACCTGCGCAAACGTGTTGCGTACATCGAACAAATCCAAGAAAGCTTGTGTCTGGTGACCGAAAGTCACTGGTTTAAGGGTAAGCTTTCGATGCCCCAGATCCGGACGAAATACCCCGACGAGTCGGAGCGGCTGCGGTTTATGGAGGGCGAGCGTTCGGTGGACGATGCGCTGATGTTCCGCGGCATTGTGCAGCACACCTTCCCGGTAAAGGTGGACATGGACGGCTACATCGAAGAAAAAGGCATCGACGTGTGGCTGGCCAACGAGGCCCTACAGGTGGCCTACCGCAAGAACGCCGACATCATGGTGCTCGTGGCCTCTGATACCAACTTCGTGCCCCTGGTGCGCAAGCTGGCGGGCCTGGGTGTACGTACACTGCTGGTGGGGTGGGACGTGCAAAACGCCCAAGGCCTGGCGCTGCGTACCAGCCAATACCTCATCAACGAGTGCGCCTACTACCTGCCGCTCCACGAGTACATCGACGCCAAAGACAGCGCCACCCGCCGCGAAGTGGACGAGATCTTCTACGACTAGTAGCCGTGGTAGAACACCGCGTTGAGTAGCAGCCGCTGGCCCCCTACCCAAAAGCCCCGGAACACCGGGCTATCGGGCAGGTACACCACGTGGCCACGGCCTACGCCCACCGCGCCAATGGCCAGGGTGCCCTCGAGCGTGGGTTTGAGCTTAGCCCCAACGAACCCGGCCCGCAGGCTGCCTTTGCTGTAGCGCGCCACGGTGCCGCCCTCGGGCAGGAGCTGGTAGGGGCTGTCGGAGAGCCGTAGGCTGAAGTAGGGGCTACCCACCCCAAAGCCCAGCGGGTGGGTGGTATCGACCTGGGCGGCGTAGATGGCGCCGGCGATGGACTGGGACAGCCAGTTGCGGTTGCGGGTCCGGTAGGGGATGTCGGTTGTGCTAGTGTCTTCGTCGGCCTTGACGGCTTTGAGGTCGTAGCCCTTGCGACCGGCAAACAGCGACAGGGCCTCGCCGAGGGCCACGACGCGGCCCCCGCGGCGGATCCACTCTTCGAGCGACGTCAGGGCGCGGCCCTCGAAGACGTCTTCGACATTGCCGCCGGGTAGGATGAGGACATCGAAGTCGTTCCAGTTCACGCGGTTTACGGCCGTGGTGGGCACCAGGGTGAGGGGGTAGTGGGCCACCTCATCGAAGAAGTGCCATACGTCGCCAAAGGTGTGGGTATCGACCTCCTCGCCCGCCAGGAGTGCCACGCGACTGGGCAGCAGCCGTAGGTGGGTGGACGAGCCCAGGTCGGGGCCCTGGGTTACGGCCGTGCTGCGCAAGGGCACCGCGAGGGCCCCGACGGCCGCGGCAGCCTGGGCCTGGCGTTCGGGGTCGGCTTCTTGGACCCAAAGGGTGCCGGTGGGCAGCGGTTTGCCCTCTAGGGTCACCGGTTCGGTGAGTACGTAAGGGCGGCACCCCAGTTTGAGCAACTTGGCCAGTGCCAGGCCGTTACTCAGGCCCGGTGTGGGCACGGCAAAGGCCCAGGGGGCAGGGGATGTAGCCGGGGCGGGCGCGGGGGTGCCGATACTGGCCGTGGGCAGCACCTCGGCGGACCCCGGCAGGGCGTAGGCCTCTAGCCCAAAGGCGTACGGCAGGGCCCAGGCGGTGAGGTCGTAGGTGTTGCTATCGGCAAGGGCGGTTTCGGGCTCGAAGAGCACGTGCACGAGTGTACCCTTGGGCTGGCGGGTGCTGATGACCCAATCGCCGGCGGCCAGCGCAACAGAAGCCGTGGCGCCGGTGGCATACGAAAAACCCTGCACGCGTTTGGCACCTGCGGCCGTAAGTGCCTCGTAGCGAATGCCATGCCGGTCGAGCAGTTGGCGCAGCGCCCCGAGTTGGGCGGGGTCGTTGGTCGCCTTCACGAGGTAGGTGCTGTAGGTGCCCGGCGCGCGCTCGAGGGTACGGCGGTAGAAGGCCTGCTGCTCGGCGACGAACCGCGTGCGCTGCTCGTGCACCAGCTGCAGGGTGTTGATAGCCGTGGTGTAGTGGTGAGTAAGGCGGTCGGTGAGGGTGAGGGTATCGCCGCTGCGCTGGCGGTAGCGGGTGCCGCTCTGTCCGGCCTGCTCGTAGGTCATGCCCACGGCGCCCTGGTAAATGGGCCAGGTATCGCCGTAGCTGGGGTAGAGCAGGTCGTAGACCTCGCGGGTGAAGTAGCGCCAGCCGTTGGCATCGAAGCTGGCCTGGTGTTTGGCGCCGAGCAGGCGTTGGGCCTCGATTTGCCAGGGGGTGAGGGCCTTGTGGTAGGGCGCGGCGGCGGGCAGAAAGTAGTAGTTGCTCTCGGAGCCCATTTCGTGGTAGTCGGCGTGCAGGTGGGGTAGCCATTGCTGGTAGAGGGCGCCGCGGGCCTGGCTCTCGCGCTGGGTTTGCCAGGCCCAGTCGCGGTTCAGGTCGTAGAGGTAGTGGTTGCTGCGGCCGGTGGGCCAGGGTTCGTCTTGCTCCCAGGCCCAGGGGTGGGCGTTGGCGGTGCGGCCGGTGCGGGTGGTGGTGTACTGGACGAACCGCGAGCGTCCGTCGGGGTTCACGCAGGGGTCTACTATGACCACGGTAGTGCCGAGCACCTGTTCAAGCACGGGGTTGGTGCCTGCGGCGAGCTCGTAGAGCAGTTTCAGGGCAGCGTCTGGGCTGCTGGCCTCGTTGCCGTGGATGCCAAAGCTGAGCCAGGCGATGGGGGTGTCTTCGCCCTGGGGGGTGCCATCGGCCACGCCAAGGTGGCGCAGGTGGTTCAGCCGCAGGGTTTCGAGCGCCCCTAGCCGCCCCGGTGCAACGACAACGGCCAGCAGCGGCCGCCCCTCGTACGTCTTGCCGTACTCGAGTACCTGTAGGCGACTGGGGGCAGCAGCCTGGAGGGCGTAGCAATAGGCTACAATTTGGTCGGTGCGGGCGTGGCGCTCGCCCAGGGGGTGGCCCAAAAAGCTATCGGGGGTGGGCACCTGGGCCCACAGGGCAGCGGGCAGGCAGCAGAGCAGCAGAAAAAGGAAACGCATGCAGACGAACAAGGGGCAATTACGGCCCCTATCGCAGGCAAGATAACAGAAGCGGGCCGCTAGCGCTTGCCGACGGGGGTGTAGTTGGCGTTGAGCCCGGCCACAATGGGCGCCGTGATGTCGAGCTCGGGGTCGGCGTAGAGCACGGCATCGCCAGCGCTGTAGCTGAGCACGATGCGGATGTCGCGCTCGGCCTGGTACTGGTTAAGAAACAACTGGATGTTGCGCAGCAGCTCGGTGTTCTTCTCCTGGGTCAGCTCGGCGAGCTGTTTCTCGCCGTTTTGGATGTAGGCCTCGTATTCCTGCCGCTTCTTGATGAGGTCTTGCTCTTTGGCCTGTAGGCGGGCGGCCTCGGCGTTGGTTTGCAAGCTGGGGCTGCGCTGAAACTGCTCAACGTCCTGCTGGAACTGCTGGAACTCCTGCTGGATGCGCTGCTCGCGCTGCTGGGCCCGCACGCTAAACTGGCGGAACTGCTCGTCGACGGCCTTCTTGGTATCCTGGTAGTAGGCGTATTGGGCCTTCAGGGTATCGAAGTTGACGTAATAGACCCCGCCACTGGCAGCCAGGGTGGTATCGGCAGCGGCAGGCACAGGCCCCGCCGAGTTGGTGGTGCTGGGCCGCAGTACCAGGTACAGCAGCACGGCCAGGGCAACGAACTGCACGGCGTGCAGTAGGACAGACAGACGGTTCATACCGGGCAAAACTACGCCGCCGGTGCCTTACGTCTTGAACACGGCCTGCTCAAGGGCGACAATGCGCTTTTCGTGCTCGACAAGAGTTTCGATGCGCTCGGCCAGGTGCATGACCGACAGGCGCAGCTCGCCAATGGCCAGGTTGGTCTTGGCCTGCTGGTCTTCGAGCTTTTCCAGACGATGGTCAATGCTAACAAGCCGCTGATTCGTAATGTCTTGGTTACGAACCATTTCGGCAAGAAGCTCTACGATGCGCGGGTCGTTCATACGGTATACAACGCTGGGCTAGCCCTTGAACGCGTTTTCGCCGGTGATGTCGAGGCCCGTGATGAGCAGGTGGATGTCGTGGGTACCCTCGTAGGTGACGACGCTTTCGAGGTTCATCATGTGGCGCATGATGGGGTAGTCGCCCACAATGCCCATGCCGCCGAGCACCTGCCGGGCCTCGCGGGCG
Source organism: Bacteroidia bacterium (assembly GCA_033763015.1). Lineage (GTDB taxonomy): Bacteria > Bacteroidota > Bacteroidia > J057 > JANRLA01 > JANRLA01. The sequence goes on along the minus strand of JANRLA010000132.1, from coordinate 10,596 downwards.
ATGTCGAGGGCCATCGCCACGTTGTTGCGCTTGGCCAGGCTGATCTGGGCCGGGGTGGCGCGGCCCTCGTTCTTGAGTACACCCAGGCGCCAGGTGAGCAGCTGCGCCTTGGTGATCTCGGTGAGCATCTCGGCCAGCTTTTTCTGCTGGAGCTGGAAGCCCGCAATGGGCCGACCAAACTGCTGGCGCTCTTTGGCGTAGCGCAGGGCCGTATCGTAGCAGCTCATAGCCGCACCAATGGCGCCCCAGGCGATGCCGTAGCGGGCGCTGTCGAGGCAGCCCAGTGGCCCCTTGAGGCCCTCGACGTTGGGCAACAGGTTTTCTTTGGGCACCCGTACGTTGTTGAAGACCAGCTCGCCGGTGGCGCTGGCGCGGAGGCTCCACTTGTTGTGGATTTCGGGCGTGGTAAAGCCCTCCATGCCACGCTCGACGATGAGGCCTCGGATGCGGCCGGCCTCGTTCTTGGCCCACACGACTGCCAGCTGGGCAAAGGGGCTGTTGCTGATCCACATCTTGCTGCCGTTGAGCAGGTAATGGTCGCCCTGGTCGGTAAAGTGGGTGACCATGCCGCCGGGGTTGCTGCCGTGGTCGGGTTCGGTGAGGCCGAAGCAGCCAATCCACTCGCCGCTGGCCAGTTTGGGCAGGTACTTCTGGCGCTGGGCGTCGCTACCGTAGGCGTAGATGGGGTACATGACCAGGCTGCTTTGCACCGAGCACATGGAGCGGATGCCACTGTCGACCCGCTCGATCTCCTGCATGATGACCCCGTAGGCGATCTGGTCGAGGCCTGCGCCGCCGTATTGGGTGGGGATGGTGGGCCCGAAGAGGCCCAGGTCGCCCATCTGCCGCGTGAGGTGGGTGGGGCACTGGTTGTGCTGGGCCCACTGCTCGATGTAGGGCTGAATGTGCTCGTCGAGCCAGGCGCGCACGCTGACGCGGATGGTGCGGTGCTCTTCGGTGAGCAGCTCGTCGAGCAGATAGTAGTCAGGGGGCGTATACGCAGGCACGGCGGCCGGTTTGGGCTGGCCGTTGGCGGTGGCAGGGGCAGAGGCGGTGGTGGTTTGCATGGCAGAGCGGCTGGCGTAAGCAGAAGAAGGGAATGCAAAAGTACGGCCTAGGCCTAGGGTTTGGCTACCGGCCTGTAGGTTTACACCCGGTCTATGCCCAGCCCGCTCGCCCCCCTGCTTGCCAGCGCCCCCGTGCAGGGGCTACTGAACTACACCCTACGGCCCCTCATCGCGCGGCTGGGCCTTAGCACGCGCGTGGCACAGTGGCGCCACCGTGGGCTACGTACGTTGCTATTGCCACGCTTCTGGCAACTGCCCCTGGGCACGCCCGCCGTTGTGCGCCGGATGGGCATTGCGTGGCAACTCGACCCCGGCGAATGCCACCAGTGGAAGGTGTGGAGTGGCACGCCCGAGGAAGCCACCCAGGTACTCGCCCCCCACCTAGCACCCGGCACCCTGGTGCTGGACATTGGGGCCAACCTGGGGCAGGTGAGCCTGCAACTGGCACACACGGCCGCGGCCCGTGGCATTGGCCCCGAGGCACTGGCCATCTGGGCCTTTGAGCCCAACCCGGCCTCGCTTGCCCTGCTCGAAACCAACTTGGCGCTAAACCCTGCGCTACAGCCCTACATCCGCGTGTGGCCCGTGGGGCTCTCAGACGCTCCCGGCCACGCCCGGCTAGCTACCCCCGACGCCAAGCACAGTGGCCTGGCGCACGTAAGCGCAACGGGCGCAGTCGAAATTGAACTGGCGCGGCTGGACGACCTCTTGGCCCGCGATGCGGTGGTATTCGAGCACCTACTCATCAAGGCCGATGTCGAGGGCCACGAGCTGCACGTGCTGCGCGGGGCCGCCCACACGCTGCGTACCCACCGCCCCACGCTGGTGCTTGAGGTGGCCGACAGCCACCTGCGTCGCGCGCGCGGTAGCGCCGCCGAACTGATCAGCTATTTGCGCGACCTGGGCTACACTGAGTTCTTGGACGTTGCCACGAACCGGCCCGCCCCTACCGACCCAGCCCACCTGAACGGCGTGTTTATGAACCTGTTGGCCCGGTAGGCTAGACCCGCATTGGCTACCGGGAGCTACTAACCTGCTTTTAAGTAGTCGCCCGAAGCGATTAGCCGCTTACCATCGAGCGGGCCCACATATTCGTACACCCAAGCTTCGACTTTACCGCCCGTTTCCAGTTCGACGAGGTACTTTTTCCGAACGTACTCCTCGCCTTCGTACGCGTCTAGGTACTTCAGTACCGCTCGGGGGTTCTCCGTCAGCTCGAATACTTCGCCGACAACTCTGTCGGTTTTCTTGCGGGAATACCGCACGCCAGGGTACTCACCCAAATCGTACAACCGAGCGGGGAGCTTGGCGCGGGCAATGCGCTTGGCACTGGCACGGAGAAACCTTGCTTCCTGCAACTTGGAAGCTTCGCGTAGGGTGCCGTAGGCGAACAGTAGGGGTTTCATTGTTTGGTACTGTAACGTTTGGCAACGGATGTTCTAGTGCGCTCCAACAATTCCAACACAAGCTTGAAGCCGTCATCTCCATTCTCAAGGTACCTCCTAAAATGCGGCGATTCATCTAGCAAAGAATTTAGTTGCTGCAGGTAGTACCCAAACCCATTCACAACATCTTCTCGACTCAGCTGCTTCTTTTTAATCAGATAAGAAAGGAGAACGAAGAAGTTTAAATAGTCGGTAAAACTAGAGATGAGAAGGGTATCTCGTGTAAAATCTTCAAAAACACTATATGATTTAAGATTTGGCGCTTCGCCTGAGACATACCGCAGCAGTAAATCTCTTGAACTGGTCTTCCAATCTAAGGCGTGTTTTATGTCGGAGAATTGACTTGAGAAAAAGAATCGCTCATACAAGTTTGAAAAGAACTCGGCTTGCTCCTTGTGTCTACTACGGCTGTAGGACACCCACGATAATACAAGTGCCAATACCGAAATGGCAATGGCAGCTAGCTCACCCAGACTCATGTCTTACACCCCCACCAATACGCGTTCGGTTTTGACGCGGGCCTTGAACTCGTCGGTGAAGCGGCGCAGGGTGTTGCGCACGGGCCAGGCGGCGGCGTCGGCGAGGGCGCAGACGGTGCGGCCCTCCATGTTGTCGCAGAGGTCGAGCAGCAGGTCCATGTCGCGCACCCCGGCGGTGCCTTTCACGAAGCGCTCGAGCAGGCTTTGCAGCCAGCCGGTACCCTCGCGGCAGGGGGTGCACTGGCCGCAGCTCTCGTGGTGGTAGAACTTGGCAATGCGGTAGAGGTAGCGCACCATGTCGGTATCCTCGTCTAGGACGAGCATACCGGTGGTGCCCACGGCGCTGCCCATGCTCTCGCCCGGTTGGCGGGCGCTGTCGAGGCTGGCGGCGTTCATGGTGATGTCGGGGTGCCCGTTGAAGAGCAGCTGGTAGTGGCGGCCTTCCAGCGCAATGGCGTTGGGGGTGCCGGCGCTTACCTCGACGTACTCGACGGGCAGGGGGGGCACCGACGACCCGCCGGGGATAACCGCCTTGGCTCGTTTGCCGCCGCGGATGCCCTGCCCTACCTCGTACATCAGGGTATCGAGCCGCATGCCGCTGGGCAGCTCAAAGAGCCCCGTACGGTTCAGGTGGCCCTGCAGGCCGTAGAGCATGGGCCCGGGGTGGTCTTTGGCGCCCAGGTTCTGGTACCAGTCGGCACCCTTCTGGAGCACCAGCGGTACGTGGGCGAGGGTTTCGATGTTGTTGATGGTGGTGGGCTTGCCCCAGAGGCCAAACTGGGCGGGGAAGGGAGGCTTGCTGCGGGGGTAGGCCCGCTTGCCTTCCAGGCTCTCCATCAGGCTGGTCTCTTCGCCGCAGATGTAGGCCCCGGCCCCTTTGTGCACGTAGAAGTGGATGCTAACGCCGCTGCCCAGGATGTTGTCGCCGATGTAGCCTTTGGCGTAGGCTTGGTCGACGGCCTGCTGCAGCATGTCGATCCAGTCGGCGTACTCGCCGCGGACGTAGACGTAGGCCGCGTCCATCTCCATGGCCCAGCAGGCAATGAGGGTGCCTTCGATGAACAGGTGGGGGTTGAACTCGAAGATGCGACGGTCTTTGTAGGTGCCAGGCTCGCTCTCGTCGCCGTTGCAGGCCAGGTAGCGGGGCAGGCCTTCTTTTTTGGGGGGCATGAAGCTCCACTTCAGGCCGGCGTTGAAGCCCGCACCGCCGCGGCCCCGGATGTTGGCGGCCTTTACGGTATCGGTTACGGCCTTGCGGTCGCCGAGCTCGCCCTTCAGGACGCGTTTGAGCTGGGCGTAGAGGCCGTGCTGCTCGGCAACGGCGATGTCGCGCAGGTGGTCAGTGCCGGAAACACGCGGGAGGACGACGGGTTGGTAGTCACGCCAATTCATACGGCTACAGGTGCGCACGGGTAACTGCGCTGGTGCTAAGTACGCAAACACACCCCGCGCGTGAAAGTGCCAAGGGTAGGGATAGAACGGGTCTAGGTGGCGAAGTGTAGGTATTGCAGGTTGTTGGGCTACTCAACTACCCGGTACTCTTCTCCCCTGGCGGCTTTCAGGTAGATGTCTAACGACCGCTGTGCCGCCGCTGCGATAACCCCCACAAAGGCGTCTGTGCTGCCGGTCTGGTCGGCTTCTTCCAGGGCTTCGATGTAGCTGGGGCGTTGCGCTTTCGTCACCACAGCTGGCACGAAGCCTGCGCGCATGAGGAGCAGGTTCATGAGTATCCGAGACATCCGGCCATTCCCATCGTCGAACGGGTGGATGGCCACGAAGCGGTAGTGAAACAGCGCCGCCCGCTCGACCGGATGCAGGGTGGCCGAACCGGACGCCAGCCACTCGAACAGCTCGTTCATCCGGGGCTGTACATCTTCTGGGGCGGCGTAGTAGTGGATTTCGCCGGTGGGCGTGCGCACATGATTGGGCGCTTGCTTATACCGGCCGGGCACGATCTGCTTCTGGGTAGGCGCGCCTTCGGGTGTTTGGGCAGGCACCCAGTAGGGTTCGCCTAGCAGCCGTTGGTGGAGTTCGCGCACCAGGTGCTGGGTGAGCTCGACCTCGGGCTCGTCGCGGACGAACGCCTCGAGCCATTGCACGATTTCGTCGTGGTTCTTGATCTCCTGGTGGTCGCGCAGGGGCTTGCCGTGGGCGGTCAGGCCGTTGAGGATCAGGTTGCGGGTTTCGCCGAGGGTGAGGCTGTTGCCTTCGATGGCGTTGCTGTGGTAGTCCCAGTCGATGCGCAGGTATTGCTGCACGCGGGCCTCGATATCGGGTTTGAGGGGGCGCAGGCGGTCGAGCTCGGCCTTCTGGGCGTCGAGCGCCTGCAGCAGCGCGTCGAGGGCGTCGCGGGTCATGGCCCAAGATAGCACGGGGCGCGGGGGCTTGGGTTGCCATTAGGGGTACGACCACGCGCCCATTTGCCCGCCGCACGGCAATGGGCTACTTTACGGCCACCGAACGCCGAACCCCTATGTCGATCCGCAAAGAAGATGCCCTGCTGTACCACAAGCAGGGCCGCCCAGGCAAGATTGAGATCGTGCCTACCGTACCTGTAGCCACGATCCGTGACCTGGCGCTGGCCTACAGCCCGGGGGTAGCCTACCCCTGCCTGGAGATTGCCGAAAACCCCGATACCGTGTACGACTACACCGCGCGGGGCAACCTCGTGGCCGTGATTAGCAACGGTACTGCCGTGCTGGGCCTGGGCAACATTGGCCCGCTGGCCGCCAAACCGGTGATGGAGGGCAAGGCCATTCTGTTTAAGAAGTACGCCGATATCGACGGGGTGGACATTGAGATCAGCGCGACCGACGTAGACGAATTCTGCCGGGTGGTCAAGGCGCTGGAGCCCTCGTTCGGGGGCATCAATCTCGAGGATATCAAGGCCCCCGAGGCCTTTGCCATCGAAGAGCGGCTGCGGGCCGAGATGGGCATACCCATCATGCACGACGACCAGCACGGCACGGCCATTATCAGTGCGGCGGGCCTGGTGAACGCCCTAGAGCTGGCGGGCAAGTCGTTCGAAACGGCCAAGCTCATCGTCTCGGGCGCCGGGGCCTCGGCCCGGGCATGCATCCAGATGTACCTGGCGCTGGGCCTACGGCTCGAAAACCTGTGGGTGTACGACAGCAAGGGGCTCTTGACCACCGAACGCGATGACCTGGACCAGTACAAACTTGAGTTCGCGCGCAGTGGCCCCAGCGTGCCCCTCAGTGAGGCCGTACAGGGGGCCGATGTGCTGGTGGGCCTCTCGCGGGCCGGGCTCTTCACACCCCAGATGGTGCAGGCGATGGCGAAAAACCCCGTTGTGTTCGCGCTGGCCAACCCCGACCCCGAAATCGGCTACCCTGAGGCCAAAGCGGCGCGGCCCGACGTAATTATGGCCACGGGCCGCAGCGACTACCCCAACCAGGTGAACAACGTGCTGGGCTTCCCGTACATCTTCCGGGGGGCGCTCGACGTACGGGCCCACACCATCAACGAGGAGATGAAGATGGCCGCGGCCCTGGCCATTGCCCGGCTGACCAAAGAGCCAACCCCCGAGCTAGTGGCCCAGATCTACGCCGGCGAGCGGTTGGTGTTTGGGCCTGAGTACCTGATACCCAAACCGATGGACCCCCGGCTGATGATCGAGGTCTCGACGGCCGTAGCCAAAGCCGCGTGCGAAACCGGGGTGGCGCGCAAACCCATTGATGACCTAGAGGCCTACCGCGCCCAGCTCATCGCCCGCCAGGGCGGCGGCCCGGCCTTTATGCGCACCCTGACCACACGGGCCAAGGGGAGCCAGAAGACGCTCGTATTCCCCGAAGGCGAAGACTATAAGATTTTGAAGGCGGCGCAGATTCTGGCCGACGAAGGGGTGGCCAACAGCATCCTCTTGGGCCGCCGCAGCCGCATCGAAAAGCTGCTGAAGGAGTACAAGATCGACATACCGAACCTGCGCATCCTTGAGCCCGACGAAGACCGGGCCCAGCTGGAGCGCTTTGCCCACGCCTACCACGCCAGCCACCAGCGCAAGGGCGTGACCTACCAAGAGGCCCTGCGCATGGTGTGGCAGCGCAACTACTACGGCTGCATGCTCGTGGCCGAGGGCCTGGCCGATGGCCTGATTACGGGCCTGACGCGCAACTACCACCGCTCGGTTAAGCCACTGCTCGACATCATCCCGCGGGAGCCGGGCATTGATACCGTGAGCGGGCTCTACATCCTGCGTTCGGCGAAAGACACCTACTTCTTTGCCGACACCACGATGGTGCCCGACCCCACGGTAGACCAGCTGGTCACCATTGCACGGGCGACGCACCGGAGCGTAAGCCGCCTGGGCCGCCAGCCCCGGATAGCCCTGTTGAGCTTCAGCAACTTTGGCACCAGCCGCCACGCGCTGCCCGACCGGATGGCCAAGGCTTCGGCCATTTTGCGGCGTGACCACCCCGACTGGATTGTGGATGGCGACCTGCAGGCCAACCTGGCCCTGCGGCCTGACCTACTGAGCGAGTTCTTCCCGTTCACGGCCCTACACGAAAAAGGTGCCAACACGTTCATCTTCCCTGGCCTGGCTTCGGCGAACATAGCCTACAAGCTGCTGCAGGAGATTGGGGGCCTAGAGGCCGTGGGGCCGCTCTTGCAGGGGCTGAGCAAGCCGGTACACGTACTGCAAATGGGCGCCAGTGTGCGCGAAATTGTGAACCTGAGCACACTGGCGGTTGTGGATGCCGGGTGGCGCAGCTAAAGGGGCGTACTTTTAGTGTATGACGCTGTTTTTGGTCTTTGGGTTGGTGCTGGCGGCGGCAGTGGGGGTCATCTGGGTGGTGAACTCGGTTGTGGTTACCCGGCGGAGCAACCCCATCATTGACCTGGACGTGCAGGACAAAGCCGCAGGCTTCATCAGCTCGGCGCCGCAACTGCACGCTGCGCTGGGCAAAACCGGCGTGGCCGCCACCGACCTGCGCCCCCAGGGATTTATTACGATTGACGAGCGGCGGTTTGATGCCCAAACCGAGGGGGGCGAGTTTTTCGAGCGCGGCACGCCGGTGCTTGTGTGCGGCCTCTCGGGCCAGTTTTTGGTGGTCCGTCGGCACACGCCACCGGCCCTTTCGGCCCAAACCCCGGTTTCGGCGTAGCTATGCGTGTACTGGCTGTAATACCAGCGCGCTACGCGAGTACGCGCTTCCCGGGCAAGCCGCTGGTCATGATCGCGGGCAAAACGATGCTCGAGCGGGTGTGGGAGCGCACCCAAGCGAGCGGCGTGGGCGAAGTAGCCATTGCGACGGACGATGAGCGGATTTTTGCTACTGCCCAGGGCTTTGGGGCGCTAGTCTGGATGACCCGGCCCGACCACCCCAGCGGTACCGACCGCCTGCTGGAAGTGGCCGACCGCATGCCGGGCTACGACGCCTACCTGAACATCCAAGGCGACGAGCCCTTTGTGCGCCCCGACCAGCTCCAGGCGCTGGTGGGCACGCTCGAAAACCACAGCGGGCCTGCCATTGGCACCCTGGTGACGCCCATCAAAACTTCTGAAGAGCTGCACAACCCCAACGCGGTAAAAGCCGTGGTGAGCAGTAGTGGCCGGGCGTTGTACTTCAGCCGGGCCGTGGTGCCCTACCTACGCGAAGTAGACCCCGCCGGTTGGCTGGCCCGTGGGCTGCACTACCGCCACCTGGGGCTCTACGCCTTCAACGCCGCTGCTATCGAGGCCCTACGGCCCCTTACGCCCAATGCGCTGGAGCTGGCCGAGGGGCTGGAGCAACTTCGCTGGCTCTGCGCCGGGCTACCCATCTACGCCGCGGTAACCGACAGCGCCACACCCGCCATAGACACGCCCGACGACCTGGCGCACGTAGAGGCCCTCCTCGCCAAAGGCAAACTGGAGGCCTAGCCTGGCAGCTCCGCGCCGGGTGCCCAGTGCACGGCCCACACCCGGCGGGTGGCGGGGCTGAGGCGCACACGCTCGGCGGGGCTGTGGCCCTGGAGCAGGACGATGCCCTCGGCATCTACGAGCACCCAGAAGCTGCGGCGCAGGTGGCTGGGTACTTTTTTATCGGTCAGAATATCGCTTACCGCCTGGGTGCCCGCGAGCCCCAGGGGCTGGTAGCGGTCGCCCTCGGCCCAGGGGCGCAGCAGGAGGGGCGCTTCGGGGGACAGGGGCACGATACGGTCGGCGTCGAGGTGCTCGGCGGCGGCGCTACGCGCCTCCGTCGATTCCACCGTATCTACCCGCAGCGTACCGGCGGCGAACGCGATCTGGGCCCCCAGGGCGACGGGCACAGGGCCGTCGGCTAGGGCAGGCGCGGTGGGCACGAGGCAGATGTGGTCGGCTTCGCGCCAGGCGGTGTAGCCCTCAAAGCTCAGCCGGGCCCCTTTGCCCAGGGGCCAGAGGCTGAGTAGGTGCCGCACACGAACGAGGCTCTGGTAAAACGGTGCGGGCAGCAGGCGCACGAGCGCGAAGCTCAGGCGCTGCAGGGTGGCTGGGGCGGTATCGGGCACGGCAATGGCCCACCGGCCGCCGGGCAGTGCCTGCACCGGGGCTGGGCCGGGCCAGGCGTGGGCTTCGAGCCAGGCGAGCTGCTCCTGGTAGCTCTGCAGGCGCTCGGCGAGGTGTTCGATGAGGTTGGGGTTGATGGCACGCAGGGCGGGTACTACGTGGTGGCGCAGCTCATTGCGCAGGTAGTCGTCGGTGGCATTGCTGCTGTCTTCGCGGTAGGCGATGCCGTGGGCCTGCTGGTAGGCCTTAAGCTCGGCGCGGTGGGTGGTGAGTAGCGGCCTGAGGTAGCGGCCCCGCTGGGCCGGAATGCCCGAGAGAATGGGCCAGCCTTTGCCACGCAGCAGCCCCAGGAGCACCGTCTCGGCCTGGTCATCGGCATGGTGGGCGGTGAGCAGGTAGCCCACCGCGGCGGGGTCGGCCACGATACGGTCGAAGACTGCGTACCGCAGCGCGCGGGCCGCAGCTTGGGTACTGAGCTGGTGCTGGGCGGCATAGGCTGTGACCTCGAGCCGCTCGGTGTGCAGGAAGAGGTCGTGGGCCTGGGCAAAGGCGCGGAGAAAGGCCTCGTCGGCCTCCGATTCTTCCCCCCTTAGGCCATGGTTGATGTGTACCAGCGCGGGCTGAATGCCCAGCTCGAGGAGCAGGTGCACCAGGCACATCGAATCGAGGCCGCCCGATACGGCAACCGCGAGGCGTACCCCCATGGCATCGTGGTCAGCCAAAAAGGCCGCCACGCGCTGGGCCACCGGGCTATGCGACGGGGGGTTCATAGCCGCCCAAGCTACGCGGCCCGCAGGCTACTGGGCTTTGGGGATTTTAAGCGTCTGGCCCGGCTGCAGTTTGTCGGCGTTGGCCAGCTGGTTGGCCTTCTTGATGTCCTCGACCGACACGCCGGGGTACTGCTGGGCGATGGTCCAGAGCGAATCGCCGCTGCGCACCTTGTACACGGTGTAGCCTGCGCCCCCGCTGCTAGCTGTCTGTGCAGGCTTTGAGGCGGCTTTGGCGGTACTCTGGCTGGGGGCCTGGGTGATGTTGCTGCTGCTGCGGACGAAGACCTTAAGGGTTTGGCCCTGGGTTAGGGTGCTGGTTTTGAGCTCGTTCCAGGTCTTGAGGTCGTT
>JANRLA010000131.1:0-95249 GCA_033763015.1 Bacteroidia bacterium | reverse complement strand
GGGGTGGCCCAAACCAAGATTGGCTACACTAACCTCGAGTTGGTGTTGGCCTACATGCCCGAAAGCAAAGTTGCCAACCAGGAACTGCAGGTCTTCGAGAAAAAGCTTGCCGAGAAGCTCGAGATCAAGCGTAGCTACCTGGCCAGCAAGTACGAAGAGTACCAACTCAAGGCCCAAAAAAACCAGTTCACCAGCGAAGCGGCCAAGACCGCCGAAGAGCAGGATTTGAACAAACTGCAGGAGGAACTGCGTAGTGCCGCCAACGACGCCGAGCAGCAGGTGCAGGGCAAACGTGGAGAACTCTACCAACCCATCCTCGAGAAACTGCAGAAAGCCATTGAAGAGGTTGCCAAAGCCAATGGCTACACCTATATCCTGAACATTGGCGGTGGCAGTGGCGTATCGAACATTCTCTACGGGCCAGAAGAGGACAACATCACCGAGCGCCTGTTCAAGCACCTGGGCCTAGAGCTGCCCAAAGAAGAAGCCGATACCACCACTACCGGCGGCGGCAAGTAAAGTCGCCCGTTGGCTACGCTAGGAGCGCCAGTGGCGGGGGGCACCGCCAGTTTGCCCATCGGGGTCTTCGATTCGGGACTCGGTGGACTAACTGTACTCAAGGCACTGCAGACCCAACTGCCCAATGAGTCGCTGATCTACTACGGCGATACGGCGCACTTGCCGTACGGCGACAAAAGCCCTGCCACGGTACGCGGCTATGTGGCCAAGATTGTAGCCTGGCTGGTGGCCCAGCCCGTGAAACTGATTGTGGTGGCCTGCAATACGGCCTCGGCAGTAGGGATTGACCGGATACGCGAGGTGGCCGGCCCCGTGCCGGTAGTCGAGGTGGTGGGCCCCGCCGTGGCCGCCGCCATAGCCACGGCTCCGCGTGGGCACATCGGCGTGATTGCGACAAAGACCACCATCGGTAGCCAGATCTACCCCCGCCACCTCCACCAACTCTCGCCCGAGGTGCAGGTGGTGGCCAAAGCAACCCCCCTGCTGGTACCCATGATAGAAGAGGGCGTGGGGCTGCAAACGCAGATTGCCGACCAGGTAATTGCCTATTACCTGGACGACCCTGCCTTCGAGGCTGTCGACGTGCTAGTACTGGGCTGTACCCACTACCCGCTCATTCGGTCCCGCATTGAGCAGTACCTGGCAGGCAAAGGGCGCTCGCCAGTACGGGTTATCGATGCAGCCGAGCCAACGGCAGCTACGGTGGCGGGCGTGCTGGCCGAGCGACAGCTTGCCACCCCGTCTACGCAACCTGGGCGGGTCAGGTTTGTGGTATCTGACCGGGGCGAGCCCTTCGTGCAGTCGGCCACGCTCTTCTTTGGCCAGCCCATTGAACTTGAAGAAGTAAAGTTCGAGAGCTAGGGCGCCGGGTTACTCGGCCAGCACTTTGGGGACCCTGAAGTAATCAGAGTCGTGCTTGGGGGCGTTTTTCAGGGCCTCGGCGTGATCCAGCGGGGGTTCTACCGTATCCTCGCGCAGCGGGTGCTCGCCGGGGGTTAGGTGCACCAGTGGCTCAACGCCGGTGCAGTCGATGGTATTGACCTGCGCCACGAAGGCCAGGATGCGGGCCAATTCGGCCTTAATGGCCTCGCGCTCACTGCCCACCAGCTCCAGTTTGCTCAGGGCGCTGAGTTTGTCAATCAGGGCGTCGGTTACTTCCATCGGTCAGTTCGGTTTCTATCCAGGTGAAGGCCTGTTGGCGCAAGTTAGTGGGCGTAGTGGCAGCGGTGGGGGCTAAGACGGGCCCGCGTGTCAGGCACACCCTACCGGGCCAGAACAGGCGCCGACCGGTTGGCAGACGCTCACGGCTACCCTGAATGCAAATGGGCACAATAGGGCAGCCCGACTGCGTAGCGAGCACAAAGGCGCCCTCCTTGAAGGGGCTGAGCAGGCGCGTACCGCGCGAAGTACCCTCAGGAAAGATGACCAGACTAGTGCCCCGCCGCAGGCTCTCTTCGGCCCGGCGCAGGCTTGCCGCGGCTGCGGTAGGGTTGCCGCGGTCGAGCGCCAAATGAACCCGGTTGTACATAAAGCCGAACAGGGGCAGCTGGGCCAACTCGCGTTTGCCCAAAAACTGGTAGTCGCCTGGCAACACCCGGTGCAGAATTGGAATGTCGAGGTAGCTGCGGTGGTTGCTGACAAAAATGACGGGCCCAGCGGGCAACGGCCTTTGCTGGCCACGTTGCCGTACCCACACCCCGCTCACGAGCAGCAGTATAGCACCCCAACCACGGTTTACCTGGTGTGCCCACCGACGGCCCCACTGGCTGGGGTAGGCCAGTAGCGCAACGTGCAGCGGTAGCACAACCAAACACAGCACCCAAAACCAGCCTGCAAGCCACGCAAACCCCAACCGCCCGGCCATTTGGTGCAGTGTAGGCAGGCTCACCTCAGAAAGGCTAGCAAACCGAGGTCGTACAGCAGGCATCTGTCGTGCAGCAGGCTACCACCGCTGGGCCCGGGTTAATCGTACTTGCGTTGGACGAACCAGCGCTCGGTAAAACTTAGCCCAACGGTTAGCTGAAAATACGACTCCTGGATGAGCCCCGCGTCGCGGGTACCCCGCACGCCATACTCAGTCGCGACTGAAACGCTGGAGAACGACCGGCGCAGTGGCAGGGTGAAGCCCAGGCTCATGCCGTATTGGTAAATGTCTTGCCCGCTTAGGCGGAGGTAGGTCTTCTCAGCCCGAAACCCTGCGCGGTAGGTCATGGCCTGTAGCAGCCGGGCACTGGTGTAGTTGGGCGTGAACTCGCCGCCCAGTGAGATGCGGTAGGCGTCTTGCAGCCCCTGGTTCTGGCCTCGGATGGCAAACTCGGTCCACTGCTGGTAAATGGCATCGAGGTAAATGCCGTAGTGGTTGGTTTTTTGGATGCCAAGCCCAAACCCAATTTGCAGGGGCAGCCTAGCCTGGCCCTCGGGCACATCTTCAAGCACTATGGTCGTGTCGGCAAAATACCCTTCGCGTGCCTGCCCAGGGCCGAGGTAAGAGGGCGTATCAACCACGAAGGTGTCTATGCCAAGCTCCGGGCTACCGGTAAAGTAGGTGTAGGTAGTCTTTGAGCTCAGCGAAAGGTTATTGCCGCCCGATACGGTTAGCCCCACGCGCCCCAATACCCCCTTACGCAGGGTGTCTGAGTAGGTTAGACCGAACCGGTAGGTAAAGCCTCGAACCCGGTCTTCGCGGGTGATGGTCGGTAGCAGGTCGGTTTCGGTTTGAAAGACACTGCCGGTGCGGAAAAACGTGTTTGTGTTGCCGAACAGCAGGCTGCCCTGCACCCCGACGCCCAGACGTCCCCTGAAGTAGGACCTACCGACGCCGAAAAATGCTTCGTTGATCCCGCCCTGCGCTTCAGAGATATTCTGGAACTCGGTGCTATCGGGGGCCGTCACGGTCGAGCGTACCGAATACCCAATCGAACTAAACGGTGAGAGCCCAAAGACAATGGTGGGCCCCCGGTTGGGTTTCAGGCCATAGGCAAACCCTTGCAGGTTTCCGGTTCGGAAGCTCTCGGTCTCGTTTTCGGTACGCAGGCGGTTTCTACGGTAATACCCGGCCACTTCTACGGTGGTGAGCACCAGGTCGCCGTAGGTAGCAGGGTTTACCCGACCCAGGTTGCCGTAGTCGAAGGTGGCAATCCCTACACCGGCCATGCCCAGGTTGCGGCTGTAACCGGGCACCACCAATTCGCCTAAGCCAAACGAACTGTAGGGCGAGAGCACAGCACTCTGCCCCCACACGTCACTACACCCCGCTATCCCAACCAGGAGGAGGGCCCAGCGGCGCAGAACCATAGACACGGAAAGCAACAAGAGCGGCGATACCCAGCGCAACCAGATGCGGGCTCGCAAAAATGGGCGAATCGAGCAGCTTTTCAAAGCGGTTACTATCACCGCCGGTAAGTACCACGGCAAGAGGGCCGGGTTCAAGGCCACTAAAGGCCGCCACCATCCCGCGCAGTTCGTGTAGCAGCCCCACTTCTACCCCGCTGGCCAGGCTGCTGTGGGTGGTGGTGCCCAACAGTTGGGGCAGCCCTTCTGGGTGCGGCTCTAGGCTGGGTAGCCGTGCGGTGTAGGTGTGCAGCGCGTGGTAGCGCATGCGTAGCCCCGGTGCAATGGCACCGCCCAGGTAGCGCTCGTCGGCGGTGAGGTAATCGTAGGTGATGGCGGTGCCCAGGTCGATGACCAGTAGACGGCCCGTGGGTACCCGCCAACGTGCCCCATGCACAGCCAACCACCGGTCTACTCCCAGCGTTTCGGGGCTTAGGTAGGCATTCACCAGCCAGCTGGGGGTGGTGCTGCCGAGGTAATGAAAGGTGGTGCCGGGCAGTAGGGTAGCGAGCTGCCGAAAGAGCGGCAGTTCATGGTCTACCACACTGGCAAGCCCCACGTGCTGGATGCCTATGGCATGGCTTACCTCGGCAATGCGGTGGGCTGCAGCGGGGTTGGTGTAGTCGAAGGCTTCGGTCCGCAAGCGGTCGCCGATCAGCCAAGTGGCTTTCAGGCGGGTGTTGCCTGCGTCTAGGGCCAACACGCTGAGCATGGTTACCGGTAGCGCACCTCTCTGGGGTGGTAGTAGCGTAATTCGCCGGCCCGTTGCAAGGCCAGTCGCCCATCGGCGGTTACGCCGACAATCATGCCCTCGAAAAGCTCGGCGTGCGCCTCGTACTGGGCCCATTCCTGGTACCGGTACAGGCTTTGGAGGTATTGCCGGTCATAGGCCTGGGGGTGATCTTGCCGCAGGCGGTTGTAGTGGTGTTGCAGCTTTTCGGCAACCACACCCAAGACGGTACGCACCGACAGGGGGTGCCCCACCACCTGCCGCAGCGACACTGCGGCCGATTGCAAGCTGGGCGGGAAGGCCGTTTCGTTTACGTTCAGACCCACCCCTACCACGCTGGTTTCGACCCGTGTGCCCACCAGGATGTTCTCAATCAGGATCCCGGCCACTTTCCGGCCGTCGATCAAGATATCGTTCGGCCACTTTACCTGTACCGCAGCGCGGCCCTCTACTAGCGCACCCACGGCCTGTGCCACGCCCAGGGTAACGGCCTTTACCAGGTAAAACAACCCCGAGGGCGTGAGGAAGTCGGGGTACAAGAGCCAGGAAGCCGTCAGGTTGGCCCCGGGCGAGGTGTGCCAGGTGGCCTGCTGCTGGCCCCGGCCCTGGGTTTGGTGCCGGGCGGCCACCACCAGCCCCTCTTCGGGGCGAGGGCTGTGCCCCAAGAGCCGGAAGAGGTACCGGTTGGTAGAATCCACGGTATCGAGCCAGATACAGTCGGTTCGTGGCAGGCCGGGTGGAAAAGATTCGGTAGGTGGGGGCCCGAAGTGCACGTTTGGCCAGTGGGTTACGTTGCTAAATTACACTCAGAAGCCACCCCACACCGCAACCTTTCGCGTTACGCTCTACCCCCAACCCCCTGCATGCAACTAACGGCAGTGCAAACAGCCGCTCAGACGGTCGCTACAGCGCTCGATGCCATTCGAGACAAAAAGGGTTTCAACATCACCATTCTGGATTTGCGGCACCTGCCCAACATGATCACCGACTACCTGGTGATCTGCAGCGGTACGTCGGACACCCAGACCGGTGCCATCGCCGATTCGGTCGAGCACCAGCTGCGACTGGCGGGCGAGCGCCCCTTCCGCACCGAGGGCAAACAGCGGGGCGAGTGGATACTGCTGGACTACATCAACGTCGTGGTGCACATCTTCCTGCCCCGCGTACGCGACTACTACAGCCTTGAAGAGCTCTGGGGCGATGCCCCCGCCCAGCACTACGCCGAGTAGGGCCTGGGCAGCACAATGACGCCCTGGTGCCAGTCGGTGCCAAAGGTGAGGCGCGCATCGGGGCCCTCGAGTACACGCGCCGCGGTGATAAGGCACAGTACGGCATCGAGCACATCGGCCAGGTATAGGGTGTCGGCAGGGGCGTGCAGCAGCGAGTCGGGCGGCACCTGCCACTGGTGGGCGTGGGTGTAGCCAAGAAGCGCGGCTTGCAACTCTGCCAGGCCCGCTAGCCGCACGGCCTTGGGCGCGGAGCCTTTGTAGCGCAGCCCTGTGAGGTTTGGGAAGATCGATGCCAGCACCCCACGCGGGTAGGTTTCGAAGGCCCAGGTGGGCCTGCCCGGGGCCAAGTCTACCGGCCACCGCAGGTCGTGCCAGAGGTGGAGTAGCCCCGCAGCCCGAAGCCCCCCGTAGCGGTCAAAAAACTGCTGGTTCGAGGCAAACACCGCGATGTGGCCCGCTGGGAACCGGTGCGCCTTGAGCGCATTCTCGGCCGGGCGGCTGCCGGTACGGTTGGGGATGACCAGCGGGCTGTCGAGGGCCACCACTTCGGGTACCACCCCGCCGGTCAGCTCAAGCAGTGCTGCGGTAAGACTAGGGTCGAGGTACCGCTTGGCGGGTGCGGTGCGGAGCTGGAGGGCATCGGTCAAGACCGCGAGCCCGCTTACCCCCGTAGCCGTCCACGCCAGATCGATGCCGGCTAGCATCCTAGTGCGCGATCAGCTCGGCCAGCGCGGCCTCGGCCGTGGGGTACTTGAATGTGTAGCCCAGCGCCGCAAGCGTATCGGAGGCCACGAACTGGCCTTCGGTGACCAGCATGGCGCTTTCGCCCAACAGGAGCTTGATGGCCAGCGTCGGCACCGGAAGCCCCGAGGGCCTGTGCAGTGCCTTGCCCACCACCTGCCCAAAGCTGGCGTTGCTGTGCCGCTCGGGGGCCACCAGGTTTACCGGGCCCGTGGCCGTGGGTGTAGCCAGAAGGTGTAGCATGGCCCCTACCACATCGTCAATGTGGATCCAGGGAAAACCTTGCCTGCCCGTGCCAATGGGCCCGCCGGCGTAGAGTTTAAACGGGGCGAGCAGCTTGGGGAACGCCCCGCCCTCGTGCGCGAGCACGATGCCTATGCGGGGTATGACGGTACGGACGCCAGCGCCCTCGGCGGCAGCCTCCCAGGCTTTGCCCACGTGGCCCAAAAAATCGCTGCCGGGGCCGTCGGTTTCCTGGCAGGGGGTGTCGGTCGTACGCGGGCCGTAGTACCCCACCGCCGATGCCGAGAGGAACACCTGCGGGGGCTGCGCCGCCTGCCGGATAAAGGCGACACACGCGCGGGTGGCCTGCACCCGGCTCTGGAGGATAACCTGCTTGTACTGGGGCGTCCAGCGCTGGTCGGCAATGCCGGCACCGGCCAGGTTGAGTACCGCATCGACGGGCGAAGTGAGCGCAGGTAGCGTGGTGCCGTCCCACACCGCATACTGTACCCCAGCTGGGGCCGTGGGGTGTGCCTTACGCGAGACTAGGGTAAGGGTGTGCCCTGCCTGAAGCAGTGCAGGCACCAAGCGGCCTCCGACCAAACCTGTGGCGCCCGTAAGTAGTATGTGCATGCGAACCCAACCCCCTGGGGCTCAAAAGGGTGCCCTAGACCTTCAGGCCCACGAGCAGGAAATCGTCGCGCTGCTCATGGCTACCCTGCCAGGTGGCCATGAACGTTTTAAGCCGCTCGCGCTGGTCGGCCATGGGCAGCACCGACCACTCGAGCAGCAGGTCGAGCAGGCGCTTTCGTGCCAGCACACGGCCCTCGGTGCCGGGCTGTTGGGCGAGGCCGTCAGTAAAGAGGTAGATCTGGTCGCCGGCTTTGAGCTCGTGGTGCTGGGTCTGAAACTCTACTGGCGCGGGCCCACCCTCGGCACGGTCGCGGGCCACGGCCGTCGCGTGGCCCTGCAGCACGGTGAGTTGTCCACCCCGTATGATGTGCAGGTCTATGTTGGCGCCGGTAAACTCAAGCAGGCCTTCTTCGGGCCGAAACCGGCAAAGCCCTACCTCGAGCCCATCGAAGACGGCTTTGGCGAGCCGGATTTCGGACAGCTGGGGGGCAATCCGGCGGTCGAGGCCCTGTACGATTTCGGCTGTCGTGTAGTTGTTGCCGTAGTGCAACAGGTAGTTGAGCGACGATACCCCGAGGGCCGAGAGGTACGCGCCCGGGATGCCCCTACCGGTCGCATCGGCCACGCAGAGGTAGAGCTCCTCTTCGCGCTGGCCAAACCAGTAGAAATCGCCGGCCACGGTGGCTGCTGGCTGGTAGTAGATGAAACTCTCGGGGAAGTGGCCCCGCAGGACCTCGGGTTCCATTAATAGCGCCTGCTGGATGCGGCGGGCGTACACCTGCTCATCGTCTTTGTGGGCCAGGTCGTAGGTGTACTCCTCGATGGCTTCGCGGATGATCTGGGTAAGGTCTTTGGGCTCCCAGGGCTTGGCCATGTAGCGGTACAGGGCCCCGTTGTTCACCAGGTTGCCCACGCTTTCGGGGCTTGCCTGGCCCGTGAGCAGAATCTTGCGTGTGTAGGGCAGGCGTTGGTGTACGGCGATGAGCAGCTCGTCGCCTTTCATGCCCGGCATGATTTGGTCAGACACTACGACGGGCAGTGAGAGGCCCTGCGACAACAGGTCTTCGATGAGCGCCAGGGCTTCCTCGCCGCTTTCGGCCAACTCGATGGAGTACTCGCTCCCGAAATCGAATTTGAGTTCGTCACGCAGGCCGTTCAAGACCGTCTTCTCATCATCCACACAGAGTATGACAGACTTGCTCATTACTGCATTTCGGCTAGGCTGAATCACCGATGAGCCAAGTTAGGTAAAACCAACTGCCTCTCAAACGGTCGGCTAGGGCAGTGGGATTTCGAGTAGCAGAAGGGTCTGGTCTGGGGCGCTGCGCACCTCGAAGCGCCCGCCCAGGTGTTTGCTCAGCGACTGGGTGCGCCGCAGGGCAAAGCCTGGGGCCTCGGGGTGTTCGGGCTCGGCCAGCAGTGCCAGGCTTTCCTGCTCCAGGAGCGGGATGGCCGGGCCGTTGTCGGTGGTGAGTACCTGGGCCAGTGCGCCGGCCTGCCGCACCGTGATGCGCAGCAGTTGCCCTGCGGCCAGGCGCTCTAGCCGGGTACGCAGCAGCTCGACCAATAGCAGGGTAAGCTGGCCCGGCACGACCTCGACCCGCGGCTTGGCTTCGTAGATGCGCTCCAGCCGAATGCCGCTGGCAAAGCGGTGGCCAAAGAGTGCCAGTGCAGCCTCCAGCGCATCGGTCAGGTCTACCGTTTGGCTGGGGCCGTGGGCAGGGTCGGTGGGCTCGGTCACGTGGGCCAGGGTGTCGAGCAATTGGTGGCTGTGGTCGGCCAGTTCTTGCAGCCGGCTTAGCTGTTGCCGCAGCTCTGCCAAGCCAAACACGCGGCCCAGCAGCAACTCGGCGTTCGGGTGCCGTAGTAGGGGTATGTACTGGGCCAGGCCTTCGGTAACCCCTGCCGCCACCAGGCGTTGGGCCCACAGGCCCGCTTGGGCTACGCCAAAGCCATTGAGTTCGACCTCGAGCCGGCTGCGTAGGGTGGGGACGTCACCGCTCTGGGTGCGTTTCACGGTCAGGATGCGCGCGAGCAGGTCCCAGAGCAGGGTGCGCTCTACCTCGTCTACCAGCCGCAGGGTGCCCGGCAGTTCGTTCAGCACAGCGGTAAGGCTCTGGTCCAGGGTGCGGCTTTTGGCGACCAACTCTTCGACCGGCGGGGCCAGCTCTGCCAGAACCTGCCGCCCCAACTGGCCGATGGCTACCCACCCCAGGGTGCCTTCGTAGGCGGTAGCCAACGCTGCTCGCTGGGCCTGGGCCTCTGTAGCGGTGGTTTTAAGTGATTTGAGCTCGGTTTGTAGGCTCAGTAGGGCCTGGGTGGTCTCTTCGGCCAGTTGTTGGGTTTCGCGTAGGGTCTCGCGGTCGAGCAGAACCGTTACCTGCGCGCCTAGGGTGAGCAGTGGCCAGGCCAGGGGCTGGAGCGTGGTTTCGTCGGTCGATTCCACCAGGAGGTAGCCCAGCCAGAGGCTTCCGCGCCAAAGGGCTAGGGCGCTCCAGGCCAACGAGGTATGGGGCAGCACCAGCCGGGTGGCCCACTCGGGCCCGAGTTGCGGGTGCGCAACAAAGGCCGAGGACAGGGCCTCAAACGGCGCTCCCGAGAGCTCGGCCCCCGCGGTGGGGTACACGCGGTAGCTGCTGGCTCCGTCGGGCTGTACCAGCCACAGGCTGAGCGCAACCCCTGGGGCGTGGGCCAACCAGCCCTCGAACAGATAGGCCAACTGGTCGGGCAACTCCAGGCTCTCGGCCGGGGGCGGTGTGAGCAGAACACTTGCCCAGTGCGCCGGAGGGCTGTAGGGTGCTGCGGCCGGGGTTTCGTCGGGGTCGGGTAAGGGTAGGGGGGGCACCTGGGGCGCCGCAGGTAGGGCTACCGCGAGCACACTGCCCTCCACGGGCCACATGCGCACATCGAGCAGGCCCAGCACCGGGGTTTCGATCCGCGCCTGTTGGGGCTCGGCGGTACGGGCAACCTCGGCGAGCGCCTGGGGTAGCTCGGCGCTGCCGAGGGCGGCTTCAAAGTCGGCGTGGGGCATTTCGTTGCTCTCAAGCCCCAGGGCGGCGGCCCAGTTAGGGTCTAGGGCCACGGTAGCGGGGCCCCAACTCAGCCGCAGCACGCCCGAGGCCTCCAGGGCCTGTTCGGCAGCGGCCAGGGCGGCCTGCAGTTCGTCGGCAGCGTGGGTGTAGGCCCCAATGTCTTGCACCACCCCCAGTACCCTAAGCGTGTGCCCCGCGGCCACACGCAGTACACACCGTGTGGTGCGTTCGTCGCCGCCTAGGGTGCGCAGCGGTAAGGTTAGCTCGCGCCCATCGAAATCGCCCTGGCTCAGGGTGTGTAACGCCTGGCTTAGCGCCACGGCCCGGGCAGGGCCCAGGTGACTTTGGGCAAACGTAGCCCAAGACAACGCATCGGTGGGGTGGTAGCCCAACCACCGTTTGAGTTCGGCGCTGGCTTCGAAGGTCAACTCTTCGGGGTCTATCCTAAAGGTTGCCAAGTGGCCTGCCTCGAGCAGGTGGGTGAGCTCGGGGGCGGGCGCTTCGGTGGGGTGCGCGGGTGGGGCTGCCGTTGGGGCTACGGGTACGGCGTGCTGGCTGGCAGTCGGTTGGCGCAGCACGGCCCCAAACACGGTATCAACCCGGCCACTGGCCCCACGGGCGGCCTGCAACTGGAACCAGACCGGGGTGAGGGTATTGCCCTCGGTGCGCAGCTGGAGGCCCAGTTCTTCGTGGTAGTTGGCCTCGGTGCTTCGGGCCAGCCGGAGCATGGCCAGGAAGAAGGCATGCGCCCCTTTGCCCTCGGTGTAGAGGTCTACGAACGCCTCTAGGGGCAGGGTATGCACCCCCGTGGTGCCCAGCAGGGTTTGCATCCGGCTGTCGAGTGTCAGTTCCAGGGTGGCCAGGTCGAGCTCCCAGGTAGCGATACCCGAGACCTGGAGGCTGCGGCTGAGTTGGCTTTCGCGCTCGGTGAGGTGCGCAATGGCATCCTGGTACTCGGTTACGTCGCGCCCTACGGCGAAGAAGACCGGCTCGTCGGAGGGTCGCAGAAACGTCCAGGCCACCCAGGGGGTCGCGCCTTGGCGCGGGCGCAGCTCGGCGAGCAGGTGTCCGCTGCCCTGGGGGGGCACCTGTAGCAGGGTCTGGGCCAGGCGCTCGCTGGCGGAAGGGGCCAGGTAGTCGTGCAGGTGGGCCCCTACCAGGCGCTCGGGGTCAAGGCCCAGGGTTGTTGCCAGGGCCGGGTTGCCGCTGAGCAGGGTGCCATCGGCCGAGAGAAAGGCCAGGGCATCGGGGTATGCGGCGTAGAGCCAGTCGGGCGGCAGGTCGGTGGCCGTGGGGTAGGGCACCAGCCAGGGGCTGCGATCGGGGGGCTCGGGGGTTTCCAACGGGGGCAATCAATGGGCTGCGGGGGTGGAAACTACAACCCCAAGGGCACTACCCCCAAACCTGTGCCTATTCGCGCAGGTACACCCGGCGCACCCGGGCCGGTATTCGGGCCAGTACTTCGTAGGCAATTGTGCCGCTGGCCTGCGCCAGGGCCTCTATTGACTGCACTTCTGTGCCTTGGGCGCCAAAGACTACGGCTTCGTCGCCTTCGGCCACCCCGGCAATGTGCGTCACCTCGGCCATGCACACGTCCATGCACACCCGCCCCACAATAGGGGCCCGTTGGCCGCGGATGAGCACCGAAAACCGCCGTTCGCCCACCGACCGGGGCAGCCCATCGGCATAGCCTAGGGGCAGGGTGGCAATTCGGGCCTCGGCCTGCAGCACCTCGGCGCGGCCGTACCCCACACTAGTGCCCGCCGGGTAGGTGTGCAGTTGGGCAACTACCGTGCGCAGGCTGCCGATTTCGCGCAATTGGCTAGTGGCTGGCCCACGGGGGTCGATGCCATAGAGGCCGATGCCCAGGCGCACGAGCTCGTAAGCCGCCTCGGGGAAGCGCAGTGCCCCGCCGGTATTCAGGGCGTGCCGTTTGCAGCCGGGGTAGCGCAGCCGTACCTGGGCGGCGGCGGCGGCAAAGGCCGACAGTTGGCTGCGGGTGAAGGCATCCTGCGCGGGGTCTTCGCTGGCCGCCAGGTGGGTAAAACAGGTGGCGACTGGCACAGGCTGTTGCGCCAAACGGGCCGTCACCGCGGCGGCCTCGGCAGGACTGAAGCCCAACCGCGCCATGCCGGTATCGAACTCAAGGTGGACCCCGGCGAGTGGGTAGGTCGCCGGGTCGAGCGCAACCAAGGCTTCGACCTGTGCCCAGCCGCTAATCACGGGCTCGAGGTCGTAGCTGGCGCACTGCTGCAGCGTGGGGTCTGGGTAGAGTACCAGAATGGGGGCCGTGATGCCGCGCTCGCGCAACTCAATGCCCTCGTAGGGCTGTGCCACGCCCAGGTACGCCACGCCCGCGGGCACCAAGGCCTGGGCGAGCTGCCAGGCGCCCGTGCCGTAGGCGCCAGCTTTGAGCATAACCACTGTGCCGGTACCGGGAGGTAGCGGGGCCTGGAGTGTTCGAAGGTTCTCAATGGCTGCATTGAGGTTGATCTGCAGCACTGTAGGGCCGCTGTGGCGGGCCAGGCGGGGCAAAATCTGCTCCAGCTCAAACCGCCGGGCGCCTTTTACCAGCACCACGGCACCCCGGTAACGGTGGTACTCGAAGCGGGCCAGGTAGGCTGCCACCGAGGGGTAGACCTGAACTTCGGTGGCGCCCAGAGCCGCAGCCGCAGCTGTAAACTGGGGCCCGATGAGTTCGAGGTGCTCGGCGCCCAGAGCCTGGCTCAGCTCGCGGACCAGCTTGGCGTGCAGCTCGGCCGAGTCGCGGCCCAGGTGCTCGATGTCGCTGAGGATAAGCCGCCGGGTGGGCAATTGCCGCTGGGTGAGCAGCAGCGCCACGGCGTTGCGGATCGAATCAATGTCGGCGTTGTAGGCATCGGCCAGCACCACCACCTCGGGGTTGTCGGTAAGGAGCTGGGTGCGCAGCTCAAGCGGCCGCAGGAGCCCAGAGCGCTGCGAAACCTGTTCGGGCCTGAGGCCCAGCAGGTGGGCGCTCGCCAGGGCCAGCACCAGGTTTTCGCACCCGGCTTCGCCCGCGATGGGGGCCGTGGCGGCGATCGGGGTACCCCCCACCTCCAGCGTCACCTCCCAGCTGCCGGTAGTCGACTGGTAGAGCGCCGAGGTCAGCTGCAATGTGCCCACACTGGGCGCAACCACTGGGGCTGTACGTTGGGCCAGGTGGCGTTCGACGAGCGGGGTGTACGTGGCCCCGTGCCGGAAGCTCACCACGGGGCAATCGGGCGGGAAGAGCGCCAGCTTCTCGGCCACCTTTTCCGCGCCATCGGCAAAACCGTTCGCGTGGGCATCGCCCAGGTGGGTAAGCACCCCAAAGCTGGGCTGCACCATCGCCGCCAAACGCGCCATCTCGCCCACCTGGCTAATGCCGCATTCGATGAGCGCCACCTGGTGGTGGGGCCGCAGGCCCAGCAGTGCCAAGGCCACCCCCAGTTGGCTGTTGTAACTGCGGGGGCTTTTGTACACATCGAACTGGCCTTCCAGGAGCGTGGTCAGCCACTCTTTTACCGTGGTTTTGCCGTTGCTGCCCGTAATGCCCACCACGGTGCCCTGGAACTGCGCGCGGTGGTGGGCGGCCAGCCGCTGTAGGGCGGCCAGCACATCGGGCACCTGCCAGAAGGCGGCGTCGGGGTAGGCATCGGTGGCTATGGGCTGGGCGACCCAAAACAGCCGGACGCCCTTCTGGTAGGCCTGGCCGATGAACCCGTGGCCGTCGCGGTGGGGGCCCGGCAGGGCCAGAAACACAGCCCCGGGCCCGGGCACCTGGTGGCGGCTGTCGTAGAGCCAGTGTTCAATGGGGCCGTCGAACGCGGGGGGGTGCCCACTCAGGTGGCCCCCAAATTGGGCCTGTAGCCCGGCCAAGCTGTAGCTCGTCATGGCGCAGTGGGCAGGCTAAACCAACCGATGGCCGCAACCCCACCCGCACCGGCATCCAGGCATTCGGCCATCCGCTGGCGGGTAACGCCGCCTAGTGCTAGTACGGGGATGGGTACCGCGCGGCAGGCCTCGGCCAGCAGTTCCAGCCCCAGGGGGGGGCGTTCGGGGTGGCTGTTGGTGGGGTAGATGGGGCTTACGAGGGCGTAGTGGGCCCCGGCGTGGTAGGCCGCTTCCACCTCGGCTACCGAGTGACAGGAGCGGCCCAGGAGCAGGTTTCGGGGCAGCTTGGGCGGCTCGGGGTAGTGGGCTTTCAGGTGCAGCCCGTCCCACACGGTTGTCCAAGGCGCTATGCCGGGTAGTTCGGCTTCGTTGGCAGGATTCCAGAGGAGGCGGATACCCCCTAGCCGCAGGGGCGTCCAGATTTCGGCGGCCGAGTACGCGTAGGCCTGTTGCCAAGTTTCGCGCAGCATCAGCCCATCGGCGCCTTGGCGCACTGCGTGCTGGGCCCAGGCCAGGATGCGGACCGGGTCGTAGGCTTTCAGGTTGCTGATGGCCAGTACACTGGGCACAAACGCCATGTGCCAAAACTACACCCTCGGATGGGCATTCGGCCTACCGGTGGCCGAGGTGACTACCGTGGGCTATTGCAGGGGATTAAAACAATGGGCTGGCGGGCGCCAGGGTACGCAGCTGGCGGTGCAGTTGGGTCAGGTCGCGGACGATCAGGTAGGCCTGGGTGCCGTTTTCCAGCTCAACGCTTACCCGCAGGTGGCCCGTGGGGTCGCTGCTCAGATCCGTAATCGTGACCGGCGTCTCGGCCCACAGGGGCAGGATGTCGAACGTGTAGGCTGCGTCACGGCTGGGGGTCAGAAGGTAGTCGGCGCTTAGCAGCCAGGTACTGCCCACCAGGTAGTGGCTGGGCTCGGCGGCTACGTAGGCCTGCGGCTGTGCCTGCAGGGCGCTGGGGGTACTCAGGGCTAGGCTACTGGCCAAGAGGAAGGGGGCGAATAGGGCTTTCATGGTGGGTAGTGGGTGTTTGTGTGTGTTGTTGTTGTACACCCTTACAGAGACCACTACCTGTAGCCAGGTTGCAAACCGCTACAGATTTAACACCTAGGTAATCTTAGACCGCAGCGGCGGCTACCGGTACCCGGTTAGGGTAGGTTTCCAGGGCCAGGGCCAGGCACGCCATTGCGTGGCGCAGCTTGGCGGGCTCGAGCACGTAGGCCAGGCGCACCTCCTGGGTGCCGCGCCCAGGGGTGGCATAAAAGCCGGTACCCGGGGCCAGCATAACGGTGTGGCCTTCGTGGCTAAAGCTTTCGAGCAGCCACTGGCAGAAACGGTCGGCGTTGTCGATGGGTAGCTTAGGCATGACGTAAAACGCACCCGAAACCGTGGGGGCGACCACGCCGGGCAGTTGCCGTAGGGCGTCGAGCACGATGTCGCGCCGTTCGCTGTAGGTTTTAACGATCTGCTGGTAGTAGCTCTGCGGCAGGTCGATCAGCGCCTCAGCACCGATCTGCCCCAGGGTTGGGGGCGATAGTCGGGCTTGGGCAAACTTGAGCACCGTGCTGTTGAGGTCGGCGTTTCGGCTTACAAAGGCGCCGATACGTGCGCCGCAGCCCGAGTACCGTTTCGAGACTGAGTCTACCACCACTACGTGGGCCTCGAGCCCGCTCAAGGTCAGGGCCGAGGTAAAGGCGTAGCCATCGTAGCAGAACTCCTTGTACACCTCGTCGGCAATCAGGTAGAGGTCGTACTTGAGCACCAGCCGCGCGAGCTGCTCCAGGGCGCTGCGGTTGTAGAGCTTGCCCGTGGGGTTGCTGGGGTTGCACAGCAGTAGGGCTTTGGTGCGGGGGGTAATGGCCTGCTCGATTTCGGCGGGGTCGGGCAGTTCAAAACTGTCTTCCACCGTGGTGCTGATGGGGCGGATGACAACGCCGTTTTCGGTGGCAAAACTTGCGTAGTTGGCGTAAAACGGCTCGGGTATTATCACCTCGTCGCCGGGGTTGAAGCACGCGGCAAATGCAAAGCGCAGCGCCTCGCTCCCTCCGGTTGTTACAGTGATGTGCTCGGGGCCCAGGTGGGTAATGCCGTAGTTGGCGTAGTAGCCCACCAGTTTGGCGCGGTAACTCTCGTGGCCCGCCGAAGGGCTGTAGGCCAGCACCTGAACGTCGGCTTTCGCAATGGCCTCGAAGAACTGCGGTGGCGTTTGCAGGTCGGGCTGGCCAATGTTTAGGTGGTACACCTGGGTGCCGCGGGCTTTGGCGGCGTCGGCATAGGGGGCAAGGCGACGAATGGGGGAGGCGGGCATGACCCGGCCCCGTTCAGAAATAACAGGCATGGTGTGGTGCAGAAAGCGCCCTGAAAGTTAGCCCGGCAGCGGCTAACCACCACCCTTGGCAGAGCTCCAGCGCATCTGAATGCGAGCAATGGACGATAGGTACTCGATCATGCCTTGCCGGACCCCATAATCGGTACCGTAGTCGGCGTAGTCGGGGTCTAAGAGTCGCAGGAGCCGCAGTTGGAGCTTACCCGTAGCCGTGACGAGCACCTCGAATTCGCCGAAGCGGAACCACTTGTCATCCCACAGGAACACGGTAACCACCTGGACCTTATCGGGCAGGGCATTGCCCGAAAGGCTGTCGAGGTTCAGGAAAATGTCGGGTGGGGCATCGTACACGACGCTCAGCACCGCTTCCTGGACATTCGATTGTGCAGTGCTGTGGAGCGGTACTAGCCCCACCAGCCAACAGAGGGGTAGAAGGAATCGCTGGGTCATACAGGACGACACGTGGTATGGGTGTAGGGTAAAAGTTAACGAATTGCTACGAATTTGCCAAAACTTGTAAAAATTTTACCAAAAGGGATTTCTTTTTCTGGTAGATCCGGCTGCCCGAGGGGCTCCGGCGTTGAATTTGCCGCATGCCCCACACGCCTACCCGCACTCTCGCCTTGCTGTGCACCAGCCGTAGCTGGGGTGGGCTAGAAATGAACGTAGCCCGCCTGGCCCAGTGGTTGCAGGCGGCGGGGCACCCGGTGTGTGTGGTAGGCCTGCCCGAGTCGCCGCTGGGCCGTGCCCTCAAGGGCACCGACGTGCCGCTGATACCCTTCTCTAGGCCCTTAAAGTACTTTGATATTCAAAGTGCCCGCCGACTGGCAGCCCATCTGCGCCAAGCGGGCTGCCACCTTTGTATGGTAACTACGACCCACGACCTACACACCGCCGCTCTGGCCCGGCAGCTCTTCAGCCGCCGGCTGGTGCTGGTGTATTGGCAGCAGATGCAGCTGGGGGTACGCAAGCGTGGGTGGCTCCACACCTCCATCTACCGGTCGCTCGCGGCTTGGGTGGCACCCATGCCGTGGCTACGGGCCCAGGTGGGTACGCATACACGGATGCCCCTTGAGCGGGTATGGGTAATCCCGCTGGGGGTGGATAGTGAGGGGCTGCGAGAAACCCTGCCCGAAACCCAGGCGAAGGCCCGTGCGCTGCTCGACCTGCCCGAAGCAGGCCCCTGGGTGGGGCTCATCGGCCGCATCGACCCCAAGAAGGGGCAGCACTTGTTGCTGGAGGCTGTGGCACTGTTGGCCGCGCGTTGGCCCGCACTGCGGGTGCTCTTGTTAGGCGACCCCACGATTGGGGGCGATGACCCGGGGTACCCCGAGCGCCTGCGGGCCCGGGTGGGTGCGCTGGGGTTGACAGACCGGGTGGTCTTCCGGCCCGGCCGGCCCGATGTCGCGGTAGGCTTCCGGGCACTCGATGTGTTTGCCATGTGCTCCTCGGGCGAGACCTACGGCGTTGTCACGGTGGAAGCCATGGCCTGCGGCACCCCCATCGTGGCCGCACACGCCGGTAGTAACCCCGACCTGCTGGCCGGTGGTGCCCGGGGCCTACTCTTCGCCCCCGACGACCCCGCCGCCCTGGCGGCTGCCATCGAAACCGTTCTGGACGACCCTGCCGGTGCCCAGGCCCGTGCCGCCGCTGCTGAGGCCGCCGCCCTGGGCGAACTAGGCAAAACTGCCATGCTACAGCAGTTTGAATCCCTCTTTCAGCGGTTGGGGCTGTAGCTTGGCCCCCGTGATAGACCTGCGCTCAGATACCGTTACCCGCCCCACGCCGGCCATGCGGGCGGCGATGCTCTCGGCCCCCGTCGGCGACGACGTGTATGGCGAAGACCCCACCGTGACCGCACTTGAGCACCACCTGGCCGGTCGCTTCGGTATGGAAGCCGCCCTGTTTTGCAGCAGTGGTACGCAAACCAACCAGATTGCCCTCTTTCTGCACGCGGGTGCGCTGGGCGAGGTCATCTGCCACCAGCTTTCGCACGTGTACTACTACGAAGGCGGTGGCATCGCCTTTAACAGCCGGGCCAGTGTGGCGCTGGTGCCCGGCGATCGGGGTCGGCTCACGGCCGAGGCCATCGCACACCACATCAACCCCGACGACGTGCACCGACCCATCACCCGGTGCGTGGCCCTGGAGAATACCGCCAACCGGGGTGGCGGTGCCTGCTACGAGTTGGCGGAGATTGAGCGGATCCACGCCCTGTGCCGCGAGAGGGGGCTGAAACTGCACCTCGATGGGGCACGGCTTTTTAACGCCATCGTTGCCAAGGGCGAGCGTGAAGCCGACTACGGGCGGCTGTTCGATTCGATCTCCATTTGCCTGAGCAAGGGGCTGGGGGCGCCGGTGGGCTCGCTACTGCTTGGCAGCACCGACTTCATCCGGCAGGCCCGCCGGGTGCGCAAGGTGCTGGGCGGCGGGTGGCGGCAGGCGGGCCTCTTGGCCGCAGCGGGCCTGTATGCCCTAGAGCACCACGTGGCGCGGCTGGCCGACGACCACCAGCTTGCCCAGCGCCTGGGCCACGTGCTGGCCCAGCAGCCCTACGTGGCCGAAGTCTTGCCGGTGGAGACCAACATTGTGCTGCTTCGGCTTACCCGTGCTAGCCTGCAGCAGCCGCTGTTGGCGCACCTGAAATCGCACGGCATTCTGGCCAACGGTGTGGGCAGCGACAGCATCCGGCTGGTTACGCACCTGGATGTGCCCGCCGATGCAGCCGATACCGTCGCGACAGCCCTTGGCACATTCGAACCTGCTCCGCCTTCGGCTTAGCGCCAGGGGTTATTTCGGGTGCTTAGGGGCAGGGCACAGCAGCTTTGTTCAGGGTGCAGTTTGGGGCGTACAAGTGCTGTTGGGGTAGTCTCGCTTGCCCTGACTGGGTCGAGAGGTACAATTCCTGTTCTGTTGAGTAGCGGTTTGGCCAGCCTAAGCAATCGTAGCTATAAAATCTCCAGGACGTGCTTTTCGAAGCCCTGGTAGAGTACGCTATCCAGGTCGCGCACAAAGGAATTCCAACGGTTGTATCCCTCAGCCTGAATGGCCCGCAGGTTGTACTTTCCAGCCTGGGCGTCTCGAATAAGCTTTGGCAAGTCTGAAAAATCCGACTTGCAGAACAACGCGTTTTCATTGTGGACGATGGGCAGCATCATTTCTACATGCGACAGGTCTTGGCAGACTAGCACACGTTGGTTTTGCCAGGCCTCGCCGTGCCGAAAGCAAAGCTCGCCATACCCTACCGGAGAGAGTATGAACAGATACTTTCGTAGCAACAGCATGTATGCCGCCTTCGAAAGCTTTGGAGAAGTAAGCGACAGTTCGTTTGCCCGTCCGTAAATCTGCTCAACTACCGCATCGGGCAGCTTCTGCTTGCCGTACTCGGTACCCCAGATCATATTTTTTTTGGCTCCGGCGATCTTGTAATGACCTTGAACGTTCGTTTGGGTGAGCATTTCGATCATTTCAAGCCGCTGGATGTGGTTCAGGGCACCAATGAAGAGCGGCAGATTGGCGGCCCGGGGCAAGTCCAACCTGTTTAAAACACGGGTTGTAGCCTGTAGGGCCATATCGCCTGCATAGCGCGTAAGGCGGTCTTTTTTAGTGAAACCAAGAACCGCACGCGCTTTTGCCCGTACTCTTGGCACTAGGGCCAACATACAAGGGTACGACAACTTGATTTTATCTAAAATTGTACTAGAATATCGCTCAGATGGGGGTTTTAGTTCGACTTTTTGCCCCCATAGCTTAGAGGGGCTTAGTGCGCCCGTGGCGTAGTTGTAGAGCTCCTTGTCCTTAAACACCCCATTCGTCTTGAGTATCACATCGGCATGCGCGTAAATCTTCGGGGGGTAGTTGAGTGCGAACTGGTCTCGGCCATCGGCGACAACAATTTTACCCAGTTTTGACAGCTTTCGTAAACGTTCGAACAACAAGCCGGTTTCAGTATCGCTAAGTCTTTCTATGGCACTGTAGAAGGTCGAATCAAGTAAGAAAATATCAGGCGATTCAATCTCCGGTAAACTGTAATTGTTCGGAAACGATAGATCAAACCCTATTCGTGCAGCGTCAATCGAATAAA
The DNA here is from genome assembly GCA_033763015.1 of Bacteroidia bacterium. Classification (GTDB taxonomy): domain Bacteria; phylum Bacteroidota; class Bacteroidia; order J057; family JANRLA01; genus JANRLA01. Next base: position 74,503 of record JANRLA010000131.1, on the reverse strand, counting down.
AATCGAATTTCTTACTCATGAAGTGTATTTCTGAGAAAAGGTTTCCCTGCCTGTTCAGAAATCCAACTTTTACCGGGCTATTCATGGATTGTACCTGTGTATATAGGCCTGTAGGCCAATGGTTGAGGCCCAAAGCTACAGGTTTACAGGCAGTGGCTTAGCGCCAGTGGCCGGGTACCCAGACGTACCCCCCGGGGGCAGCGCTGTAGTGGCCCGCCACCCAGACCGTACGCCCAGGGCGTACACGCGCGTAATAGCCGTTGCGCCATACGTAGCGGTGGCCATTCCAGCGCCAGTAGCCGCCCACCCATGTGTAGCCAGGGCGTACCACCACACGTTCGATTCGCGGGGCAGGCGGGGCTACGCGGATGGTGACTCCCACGCGCTGGGCTTGGGCGCGAGTGGGTAGGACTACAGTACCGGCGAGGGCAACGACTAGCGCCAGGGGCAGAAGCATACGAGTTTTCATGGCTTCGGTGTGTTTGTAACGACCGTTCGATGCTGGGCCCTGTGCCAGGTTTAATGCAAACGCCCCAACCCGATGTGGGCTGGGGCGTTTGGCTGTAGAGGTGTAGGGGTTCTAGTTGTTCGAGCCCGAACCCGTGCCGCTGGGTGCGCCACCGCCGTTGTACTGGCGGTCGAGCTGCATCAGGTTACGGCCACCCCCCCCACGGCCACCTTGTTGGCTCTTAAAGAGCTCGAAGCGGCTCTTGACCTCTTGGCGGGGGAAGTAGTTGTTCGCCAGATCGGTATCGGCGGTCTCTTTCAGTGGGTCGAGTACCACGCTGGCCAAGGGCTTGTCTAGGGTGAGGGTTTTGCTGAAGCTTTCGTTGTTGTAGCGCCAGATTTCGGCAGGTATACGCAGTACTTCGCTCGTCCCGTCCTCGTAGTTGAGTTGCAGGATGATGGGCATGACCAGGCCGCCAACGTTTTTGAAGTCGAGTTGGTAAAAATGCTTTTTGGCGGCCTTTTCGTACACCCGGCGCTCTTCGGGGGTCAGGCCCTCGAGGTACTTGGTGTGCGCCTCAACTTCCCAGGGCTGGGCCTTGAAGGGGTCGTAGCGGTTGTAGAAGTCGGCCAGGGTGGGGTCTTGGTCAACGGCGGTGGTCGACTGCTTCTGGAAGGCCGTGGTGGGGTGCGGTGGGGTCGCGTCGGCGTCGGCCTTGGCGATGGCCTTTTCGGTGGCGGGGTCTTGTTTGGGCTGGTAGTAGGCGATGTTCTCGAGGCTGATGTCGCAATGGTCGGTGGTGTAGAACCAGCCGCGCCAGAACCAGTCGAGGTCCATGCCGCTGGCGTCCTCCCTGGTCCGGAAGAAGTCGGCGGGGGTGGGGTGCTTAAAGGCCCAGCGCTGGGCGTAGGTCTTGAAGGCGTGGTCGAAGAGCTCGCGGCCCATGACCGTTTCGCGCAGGATGTTCAGGGCCGTGGCGGGTTTGCTGTAGGCGTTGGGCCCAAACTGCAGGATCTCGTCACTCTGCTGCATGATGGGGTTGTCTTTGGTTTTATCGCCCTTCATGTAGGGTACGATAAACTCGGGGATGCCTCGGCGAACGGGGTAACCTTTCTCCCAGGCCACCTCGGCCAGGAATTCGCAGAAGGTGTTCAGGCCCTCGTCCATCCACGTCCAGTTCCGCTCGTCAGAGTTGACGATCATGGGGAAGAAGTTGTGGCCCACCTCGTGGATGATGACGCCAATCATGCCATACTTGATCCGATCGCTGTAGGTACCGTCTTTTTCGGGCCGCCCGTAGTTGAAGCAGATCATGGGGTACTCCATGCCGTTCTCGCCATCTACCGAGATGGCAACCGGGTAGGGGTAGGGGATGGTGTGGGCGCTGTAGACCTTCAGGGTGTGGGCCACCACCTTGGTGCTGTACTGCTCCCAGAGCGGGTTGCCGTGGCGGGTGTAGTAGCTCATGGCCATAACCTTACGGCCGGCGATGTCTACGGCCATGGCATCCCAGATGAACTTGCGGCTGCTGGTCCAGGCAAAGTCGCGCACGTTTTCGGCCAGGAATTCCCAGGTTTTGGTCTCCTTGCTGCGCGAGCTTTCGTTTTTCGTGGCCTCGTCTTGGGTTACGATGATGACGGGCTTGTCAAAGCTGGTCTGTGCCTTGGCCCAACGCTCGAGCTGGGTGGCGGTGAGCACTTTGTCTTTGTTCTGCAGTTGGCCCGTGGCGCCCACCATGTGGTCGGCGGGGACCGTCATGCGCACCCGGAAGGTGCCAAAGGGTAACGTGAACTCGCCTCGGCCGTAGAACTGCTTGTGGATCCAACCCAGGTTGTCGCTGTACACCGCCATGCGGGGGTACCATTGGGTCACGGTGTAGAGGTAGTTGCCGTCTTCGGCGAAGTACTCAAAGCCCCCGCGGTCGCTAATGACCGAACGGTTGTTGATGTTGTAGTTCCAGGCCACGTTGAAGATGAACTTCTGGTTGGGCAGCAGCGGGGCGGGCAGGTCTACCCGCAGCATGGTATTGACGATGGTGTAGGGCAGCTTCTGGCCCTTGGCGTCGGTAAGCTCGGTGATGTTGAAGCCGCCCTGGAAGGTGTCGGCGGCCATTTCGTTACGCAGCCGCGTGAGGGCCATGCGGTCTGAGAGGGTACCCGTTTCGGTTTTCTGGGCATCTGAGCCCGGCCGGTGAATCTGCTGGTCGAGCTGGAGCCAGAGGTAGTTCAGTACGTCGGGGCTGTTGTTGCTGTAGGTAATGGTTTCGCGGCCCGTGATGCGCTGGTGCTCGTCGTCGAGCGTAACGTCGATGACGTAGTCGGCGCGTTGCTGCCAGTACTGGGGCCCCGGCGCGCCGCTGGCGGTGCGGTACACGTTGGGGGTGGGCAATTCCATATCCAACTGGCGGAACTTGTTCTTGTTGATGTTGTCGGGGTTGTTCGCCCACTGCCCAAAGGCAAGCGTGGTAACGAACACAAACCCAAGGGTAGCGAGGTAGCGCATGATGTGCAGGGGTAACGAAAAAGACAAGTTAGGCAACGGGATAGGTTTGTACCATAAGTTGAGTGGCCAAGGTGGCGGCAACCGCGCACTGGATGAGCTGCCACTCGCGGCGCTTGACCCCGAAAATGGCCAGTAGCAGGTAGCCAACCGCCACAATGGCCGCAACAATAGCCAGTTGGCCCAGCTCTACGCCCAGGTTAAAGGCCAAGAGGGGCAGCGTGACACTGGCCTTGCCCAAGAGCGCCTGCAAGTAGTTGGCGAAACCCAGCCCATGAATGAGGCCGAAAACTAGCGCCAGGAGGTACCCCAGGGCGGCACGCCGCGCCTGTTGCCCAGGCCGGGGCCGCGCCCGTGGGTCTGGGGTGGGGGTGAAGAGCCCTGCCAGCGCCGTGCACAGGATGGTTACCGGGATGAGAAACTCAATGAGCGCTGGGCTGATCGAAACCAGCTTGAGTGTGGCAAGTGCCAGCGTAAGGCTGTGGCCTACGGTAAAGGCAGTTACGAGCCACAGTAGCCGGGCCCACTCGCGGTAGGTATGAACAGCCGTTAGGGCCAGCAGAAATACCATGTGGTCGTACCCGCCCAGGTCGGTGATGTGGCCCAGGCCCAGTTGCAGGTATACCCAAAAGGGGTGCACAGTACGTTACGGCTACGTTAACGGTGGGTAAGTTAGTCGGCTAATCACGTAAGGATGAATGCACTGGGTACGGCGTTGGTGGGCATAGGATGCTTTTTGGGGTTGTTTAACACCCCCCCACACCCTATCCACGTCAGCCTGGCCGAGGTGGAGCACACGGCTGCGGGTGAACTGCAGATCAGCCTGCGGATTTTTTCTGACGACCTGGACGAGGCCCTCTACCGGCACAGCGGCGAGCGCTTTGAAATCGGTACGGCCCAAGAAAAGCCCGGCGCAGCCCCCGCGCTGGAGGCCTACCTGCGCGAGCGGTTTGGCCTACGCACCACCCAGCCACTCGCCTGGCAGTGGGTGGGTTACGAGGCGGGCCTCGAGGCTACCTGGGTGTACCTAGAAGTTACCGGCGTGCCCCCATTCGACCGCATTGCCTGCACCAACCGGGTGCTCTTTGAGGTGTATACCGACCAGACCAGCGTGGTGAACGTAACCCAGGGCGCGGTTACGCGTTCGGGCATAACCCGCCACGACAGGCCGACGATTGACTTGGCGTGGGACTAACCACCCTGCCGGGCGTTGACGATTTCGACACTGTCGCCGTCGGCGAGTGCGTGGGTGGGCCAGTCGGCCCGGCGGATGAGTTGCCGGTTCACGGCCACGGCAAAGCCCCGCTGCTCGGGGTCAAGGCCCTGGGCACGTAGAAAATCGGTGAGGACCTGCCCCTCGGTCAGTGGGGCAGGTTCGCCGTTCAGGGTAATCTGCATGCCGGGTTAACGTTGGGTATCGGCCAAAAATGCGGCGGCTGTCTTGGCGATAACGGAGTCGATGGGCTCGTAGGCGAAGCCCAGGGCCTCGACGAGCTTGCGGTTGTCGAACCGGGTCGGGTGTGCGCTGGTGCGCGCCGTGGCCCGCGTCAGCAGGGCAGGCAGGCCCGTCAGGCGCTCAAGTGCCTCGAACCCGACCCCCAGCCCGTAGGCCAGTTGGGGCGATAGAGGCCACCGAGGCGGCCGACCGCCCACGGCACGGGCAACGGTGGCGAAGAAGTCGTGGAACGAAAGGTTTTCGGCGCAGACGATGAAACGTTCGCCAGCTGAATAGTTCGATTCGAGCAGTAGCCGCGCGGCCCGGGCCACATCCCACACCCCCGTGAAACCATTGCTGCCGGTGGGGTACACCCGTAGGCCCCGTTTGGCCCGGCTAAACAACCGGCCGGTGCCTCGCCGCCAGTCGGTGGGCCCCAGGATGAGGGTCGGGTTGGCAATGACGGCCGGCAGGCCTTCTTCTACGCCCCGCAGCACCTCGCGCTCGCCCAGCTGCTTGCTGTAGCCGTAGTCGGTGTTGTAGGGGCTGGGCGCCCAAGGCAGGGCCTCGGTGATGGGTTCGTCGGGGCGGGCAGGGCGGCCTAGGGCAGCTATGCTGCTGATGTATACCAGTTTGCGGGTACCGGCCGCCAGGGCGGCGTTGACCACGTGGGCCGTGCCCTGCCGGTTGACCTCGAGGAGGCGGTAGCGGTCGGTCTTCGAAAAAGCGACCAGGGCCGCGGCGTGCACGACGTAATCGGTACCCTCGAGGGCCTCCTCCAGGGTTTCGGGCAGCAGTATATCCCCTACCACCTGCTCAACCTGGCCAGAGTGTGGGGCCAGGGACGCCGGGTTGGGCTGCCGAACGAGTGCGCGCACCTGGTAGCCCGCCCCCAGGCACTCGGCTACCAGGTAGCGGCCCAGAAAGCCAGCGGCCCCTGTTATCAAGACGCGTTTGGCCATCGTGGGGCAAAAGTAGCGGTAACCCGACGCCCCGGCCCAGCTTGCTTAGGGGGGCAATTACCCCCAACTTTGGTTGTCTAACATTTCCTGTCATGGTACGTATACTCTCTGTTAGCCTCGTAGTACTGCTGGCATTTACCGCGTGCAGCCGCAAAAGCCCCGCCGAAACCGCCCAAGGCCAAAAGGCCAGTGTGACCTATGGCTCACCCAGCAAGCGTGAGCGGACCATCTTCGGTGCGCTGGTGCCCTACGGCCAGCGCTGGCGGACAGGTGCCAACGAGGCGACAGTTATCCGCCTGAAGGAAGACGCCACCGTAGGCGGCAAACCGCTACCCAAGGGCGACTACACGCTCTGGACCGTACCCGGCGAGACCGAATGGCAGGTCATCTTCAACAAACAGGTGGGCCAATGGGGCACCGAGTTTGACCCCGCCCAAGACGTGCTCACCGCAACCGTAGCCCCTACCCCCACCCCCGCTGTGGTTGAGAAGATGACCTTCACGTTTGAAACCCTGCCCGGCGGCGAGGCGTTGGTATTGGCGTGGGATCAGACCCAGGTACGCCTGCCCATCCTCTATGGGCCCCAGCCTACCGCGGCAGAACCCGCACCCGCCGATAGCACCACCACTACCCCCAACTAGCCCCATGAAACGCCTTTCACTCGCGGTATTCACCCTCTTGCTGGCGGTCGCCAGCCAGGCGCAGGCGCCCAAGAGCCCTCGGGTAACCGACAAAACGAAAAACGCAGTCGTTGAGTGGGGGCAGCCCAGCAAGCGGGGCCGTGAGGTATTCGGTAAGCTGGTACCCTACGGCCAGGTGTGGCGCACAGGGGCCAACCAGTGCACAGAGATCGAGTTCAAGAAGCCTGTTTCGTTTGGCGGTACGACGATTCGGCCGGGCCGCTATGCCCTGTTTACCATCCCCAAAGAATCGGAGTGGGTGGTTATCCTGAATGCTGAAACCGACCAGTGGGGCTCGTTCAACTACAACGCCGAGAAAGACGTGGTGCGCGTAACGGTACCCGTTGAAACCCTGGAGAAAGAAGTTGAAGTCTTCACGCTGGACCTACAGGCCGTAAAGGGCGATAAGAAAGCCGAGGTATTGGCCCTGATGTGGGACCGCACCCTGGTAAAAGTACCCCTGTCGTACTAGCGCAGCCGCCACAGGGCATGGCCCACAACCCCAGCGCCCACAGCGACAAACAGGGCAGCCAATAGGTTCGAGCTGGCATCACCACCGCTTAGCTCGGTAAGCGAGTTGGCGCAGGTGGTAAAGGCGGCATCGAGTACGCGTTGGGCCGCCAGCTGGGCATCGAACACAACAGATTCTACGGCTACGGCAATAGCTTCGGCGAACTGCTCAGCAAACCTTTCAATAGTTCCCAACATACCCAAAGGTAACGTGAATTCAACCGGGGTCGTATAGGGCGGGTAAGTTTGTGGTATGGATGGGCCGGTAGCAATTGTTGGGGGGGGTATTGCGGGCCTCAGCGTGGCGTTCACCCTGTGCCAGCGCGGGGTGCCGGTGGCCGTCTACGACAAAGCCGAGTTCGGGCGCGGCACCACCTGGGCCGCCGCGGGCATGCTGGCCCCTGTGAATGAACTGGAGTTCCAGGAGCTCGATCTGCTACGCCTGGGCCAGGCCAGCCTAGCGCTCTACCCCCAATGGGAGGCCCTGCTCGGCGACATTGGCCTGGAGCGCACCGGTACTCTCGAGGTCGCCCTCAGCCCCGACGATGTGCCTTACCTAGAACGGTTGTTCCAGTTCCAGCAGCAGCAGGGGCTTGCCGTCGAGTGGCTGAGCGGCACCCAGCTGCGCGCACGCGAGCCCGCCCTTAGCCCCACGCTGCCCGCTGGCGTGTTCGCGCCCGGCGATTGGCAGGCAGACAACCGCAAGCTCGTGGGGGCCCTGGTAGGCTACCTGCGTGCCCAAGGGGCAAGCCTACACCCGCATACCGAGGTGCTGGGCTGGGCCGTTGCACCGGGCGGTATTTCCATTACCACGACGAGCGGCACGGTAGCGGCCCGTGCGCTGGTGCTGGCCACGGGGGCCTACCCGGTACCCCAGCCCCTAGGGCCGCCCGAGGCCGTAAAGCCCATCAAAGGGCAGATGGTGGCCCTGGCCCCCAGCGGGCCGCAGTTTGGGGGGCTGCGCCACGTGGTGCGCATCCGTAGCCGGGCGTGGGGCAACGCCTACCTGGTGCCCAAAACCGACCGCCTGGTGCTGGGTAGTACCGCCGAGGAAGTGGGCGCCGACCGCAGCCTGACGGCCGGTGGCCTACTCGATGTGCTACGCAAAGCCTACGCCGCCGTGCCCGGCACCTACGATCTACCGATATTGGACCTGTGGACCGGCCACCGCCCTGCTACCGCCAGCCGCCAGCCCCTCGTGGCGCGCCACCCCACTGCGCCCGTAGTCTGGCTAAACGGCCTGTACCGGCACGGCGTGCTGCTTGCGCCGGTGGTTGGGCAGCGCGCCTGTGAACTACTAGGATTAGGATAGACTTGCCTTCTTTTTAAGACTTACTTGCCCTTAAACTCTACTAATCTCTACCTCCTCGCCGGTGAGGCATCGGGCGACCTGCACGGGGCCAACCTGGTGCGTGCCCTAGGGCAGCTTCGGCCCACGTGGCAGTACCGGGCCTTCGGGGGTGCGCAGCTGGCGGCGGCCGGGGCCAGCATCAGCGTAGACAACCGCACGACCGACTACTTCGGCTTCGTCGAGGTGGTGCGGCACCTACCCACCATCCTGGGGCTGTTCAAACGCATCAAGGCCGACATCCGGGCCCACCGCCCGGCGGCGCTGGTCTGTATAGACTACCCCGGCTTCAACCTGCGCATGGCGCGCTGGGCCCACGCCCAGGGCATCCCGGTGGTGTACTACATCCTGCCGCAGGTGTGGGCCTGGAAGCCCGGGCGCCTGGCCCAGCTGCGCGACTACGTGGGCCTCAGGCTGCCCATCCTGCCCTTTGAGGTCGAGTTTTACCGCAGCCGCGGGGTGAGTACCACCTTCCCAGGCCACCCCCTGCTCGATGCCCTAGCGCCCGTACTGGCCACCCCCAACACCCTACCCGCCGAGCTGGGCCTACCCGAGGGCGGCTACCTGGCCGTGCTGCCGGGCAGCCGCAAAAACGAAGTGGCGCGCATGCTGCCGGTATTGCTCGAGGCCGCACGGCCGCTGCTAGACCGTTACCCGGCCGTCATCGCCCAGGCGCCACAGCGCCAGGCCGCCGACTTCGCCCCTATCCTGGCGCAGCTGGGGCTCAGTGCCCAGCAGGTGCGCCTGGTGCAGCACCGCACCTACGATGTGGTACGTGGCGCGCGTGCGGCGCTGGTGTGCAGTGGCACTGCTACGCTCGAAACCGCACTGCTGGGCACCCCGCAACTGCTGGGCTACCGCGTCAATGCCCTGAGCTACCGCATTGCGCGAGCACTCATCAAGGGCATAGACTACATCGGGCTGCCCAACCTGATTCTGGGGCGCATGGCGGTGCGCGAGTATATTCAAGAGGCCTGTACGCCCCAGGCGCTGCGCACCGAGCTGGAGGCGTTGGTAGACGATGGCGCACGCAGAGAGGCCCAACTGGCCGACTACGCCGCCTTGCGTGCAGCACTCGGCGGGCCTGGGGCGAGCGAACGGGCCGCAGAGGCGATTGTGCGGTTCCTGGAACAGGCGTAAAAATTTAACCCCCACAGGGTTGCATAAGTGGCAATTCTGTGTAGTGCTTTACGCGCCAAGGCGGGCCCGTCCGCCACATCTCCTGGCATGATATTCCACATCACCGACAGCGAAAGCTGGAAGCGCGCCCTGCAGACGGGCTACTACGTACACCCGAGCCTGAAAGAGGACGGCTTTATTCATGCTGTCAAGGAGAAGCAAGTGCTCGACCTAGTCGAAAAGAAGTTTGCCGAGGCCGAAGAGCTGGTGATCCTGCACATCGTCGAACGCCGACTGAAAGACAAGATCACGTTTGTAGAAGAAGACGGCGAGCAGTGGCCTCGCATTCTGAGCCGCATCCCGATCGATGCGATTGAGGACGTGTCGGTAGTGCCCAAGCTCGACGACGGCTCGTTCAACTGGGACGAGTTTTAGCCCGAAACCTCCCACACCTTCCACGCCGCCGAGAGCAGCACTAGCAGCAGCGCGGCGGGGGTAAGGTATTGCCAGCACAGGCGCATGAGCTGGTCGGCCCTGAGGCGAGGGTAGCTCCACCGCACCCAGAGTTGGATAAAGAACAGCACCAGCGCTTTGGCCACCAGCCAGAGCGCCCCCCAAATGGCCCCGCCCAAGGTACCGGGCGCGCCCATGGTCCAATCGGCCAAACGGACGCTACCCAGGTTGGGTAGCGGCGTGTTCCAGCCACCAAAAAAAAGAAAAGCCGCCAGGAAGCACGCGATGAGCATGCTGGCGTATTCGGCCAAAAAGAAGATGGCAAACCGGAAGCCCGAGTATTCGACGTGGAAGCCCGCGATGAGCTCACTTTCGGCCTCGGGGATATCGAACGGTGCGCGGTTGGCTTCGGCCAGGGTCGCAATGAAGAAGATAACAAACACCAGCAGCAGGTGCGGGTAGCGCACCACGCCCCAGGCCGTGAGCCCGCCGACCGGGGCTACGTCCCAGGCGCCCAGCAGCTTGGCTTCTGCGGCCAAGGTGCCTTGTTGCGCTGCGATCTCGCCCAACGAAAAGCTGCCGTACATAAGCACTGCGGCCAGTAGGGCCAGGCCGGCGGGCACCTCGTAGGCAATGATCTGGGCTACCGAACGCACCCCGCCCAAGAGCGCGTACTTATTGTTCGAGCCCCACCCGGCCATCAGGATGCCAATCACCTCAATGCTCACAAAGGCCAGGAGGAACAGGATGCCCACGTTGAGCCCACTGCCCACCCAGCCGGGTGCGAATGGGATGACGGCAAACCCTGCAAACACGCTGGCAAAAACCACCAGCGGGGCCAGCAGAAACAGCCGCCGGTCGGCGGCGGCGGGCACAATGGCTTCTTTGGTGAGCAGCTTGAGTACGTCGGCGGGGGTTTGCAGCAGACCATAGGGCCCGTTTTCCGTGGGCCCGAGCCGGTCTTGGATAAAGGCCGACACTTTGCGCTCGGCATACACGGCCACGAGCACAAACACGGCTACAAAGCCCAGCCAAAAGACTACCGGTACCAGCTGCACAAGTGCCACAGGCGGCAAGTTCGGCTTGCGGGGCCTTATGTGCGGTAGCTGCGGCGCGATTTGGCCTTTTCAAGCTCGCGGGCCACGAGCAGCCGGGCGAGCTCGGCGGCGATGGACGGTGGCTCGCGCAGCTCGATGGCTTGCCGAAAGGCCGTTTCGGGCACGTCTACCCGGTAACAGAGCTGCACCAGGGCCTCGAACTGCCCGTGGGTAAGCAGCGCTTGGACGTGCTGGGCCACCCAGGCCTCCAGCCCTGCTTGCGTGAGGGGGCCCAGGTAGTCGGGCAAGTCGGTTTTGCGCGTCAGGTGACGGGCCGCATCGGCCCACAGTGCGTCCATGGTGCAAGGTGCACGTGCGGGGGCTTGCACCCAACTGCACCCGTGCGCTACCTTTGCGGCAGTGAAGGGGGGCAGTGCCCCCTTTTTTCGTACCCATCCTGCCACCAACCCTCGCACCTGTGCTCGACAAAGCCGCTGTTGCCCATTGGGTGACCGCCCACCTGGCGGACAGGGGCGACGTGTTTTACCTGGTGGACATCGAACTCCTCTCGGGCCGTAGCAAAGCGCTCCACCTTCTCGTCGATACCGACAGCGGCATCACGCTTGGCGAATGCACTGAGCTGAACCGTGAATTGCGGCCTCTGCTCGAGGCGGCGGGTTTACTGCCCGACGACTACGCGTTCGAGGTGTCGTCGCCGGGGGTCGGTAGGCCGCTGCGCCTACCCCGGCAGTTCACCAAGAACGTAGGCCGTACCCTCGAGGTAGAGACCACCCAGGGCGAAAAGCTTACCGGCACCTTAGAAGCCGCGAGCCCAGAGCAGCTCACGTTGGTGGTACCGGTAAAGGCACCGGGGAGCAAAAAGCCTGTACCTACCCCACGCAACCTTCTGATAGCGGACATAAAGACCGCCGTTGTCACCATTTCCTTCGCCAAAACTGACTAACCTGGCCCTACGGGCCGCACCTGTACCATGGCTAAAAAGACCGCAGCCCCCGAACCCGACATCCGGGTAAACCTCATTGAGCGGCTGGGCGAATTCTCCAACTTTCGGGGGGTCGACCGTGCTACGCTCATGACGGTACTCGAAGACGTATTCCGTACCATGATTCGGCGCAAGTACGGCTCCGACGAGAACTTCAACGTCATTATCAACGTCGACAAAGGCGACATCCAGGCCTTCCGCGAGCGGCGCATCGTGAACGATAGCGAGCTCGAAGACGAGAACACGCAGATTACCCTCTCCGAGGCCCTGCAGATCGACGACGACTACGAGGTCGGCGACGATTTGGCCGAAGAGATCAACTTCATCGACTTTGGTCGCCGCGCCGTCATGGCGGCCAAGCAACTGCTCGCCCAGCGTATCAAGGAGCTTGAAAAAGGCGCCGTCTACCAGCAGTACGAGGACATGAAGGGCGAGATCATTGTCGGGGAGGTGTACCAGATCTGGCGCAATGAGATCCTGGTCATGCACGAGGGCAACGAGCTGGTCATGCCCAAGGCCGAGCAGATTGCCAAAGACCGCTACAAGAAAGGGGATGTCATCCGCGCTGCGGTGCTGGACGTCGAGATGCGCAACGGCAACCCCCGGGTCATCATCAGCCGCGCGGCGCCGGTGTTTTTGGAGCGGCTCTTCGAGCAAGAGGTGCCTGAGATCTACGACGGGCTCATCACCATCAAAAACATCGTGCGCGAGCCCGGCGAGCGGGCCAAGGTGTCGGTCGAGAGCTACGACGACCGCATCGACCCCGTGGGCGCGTGTGTAGGTATGCGCGGTAGCCGTATCCACGGCATCGTGCGGGAACTGCGCAACGAGAATATCGACGTTATCAACTACAGCCCCAACCTGCAGATTTACATCGCACGGGCGCTATCGCCGGCCAAGATTTCGCAGATCATCATCGACGAGACGCGCAAGCACGCCTCGGTGTACCTGCGCCAAGACCAGATCGCGATGGCCATTGGCAAAGGCGGCCAGAACGTGCGGCTGGCAGGCGAACTGGTGGGCTATGAAATCGATGTCTTCCGCGAAATGGACCAACAGGAAATGGCCGAGGAAGACGTAGACCTGGACGAGTTCACCGACGAAATCGAAGACTGGGTCATCGCCGAACTCAAAGGCATTGGCCTCGATACGGCCAAGAGCGTACTCAAGCTCTCGGTCGATGAACTGGAACGCCGTACACAGCTAGAGCGCGAAACGATTGAAGAGATCGTAGCGGTGCTGAAGGCCGAATTTGAAGACGCAGGGTAGCCGTGGCTAGCTAAGTGTCCACACCCAGAGCCTATGCCGGGGCTGGGGTGTGCTTGTTTCGGCGATAGTTCCGAACTTTGCCCGCTGGCAAGGTGTACCCCTCTTACTGCATGAGCGAAGAAAAATCAAAATCCTACCGTCTGTTTAAAGTCTCGAAGGAGCTCAACATAGGGACGAGCACCCTGGTAGGGTTTTTGGCTAGCCAAAGCCACAAGGTAGAGGAGAACCCCAACACCAAGCTGAGCCAGGAGCAGTACGACCTGCTGCTCAAGGAGTTTGCCTCAGAGAAACGCCTCAAGGAGAAAGCCGACCAGATTAAGGTACAGGTACTCTCCGATTCGCCGGTACAACCCACCGAACAGGAGGATGCCGCGCCGGTAAAAACGGCCCAGGAACTCAAGGTGCAGCTGCTCGACAAAGCCGAAGCCGAAAAGCCCAAGCTAAAGGTGGTTGGCAAAGTTGACCTGGAGGCCCTGAAGAAACCCCGTGCCAAAGCCCCCGCTGCCGAGGCAAAACCTGTTGAGAAGGTTGCCGAGAAACCGATTGAGAAACCGGTAGCCGAAGCACCGGTCGTGGCCCCGGTACCCGAGGTCGTGCTCGAAACGCCGGTGGCCCCGGTGCTAGACACGCCCGTTGAAGTACCCGCGGTCGAGGAGGCCGGCCCCGAGATGATCCGGGCCAAAGACCGCTCACCCAAGCTCTCGGGCCTCAAGGTGGTCGGCAAAATCGACCTTTCGAAGCAAGAGCCCCAAAAGCGCCCCAACACCACCGCTGCCGGTACGGGTGGTAGCGCCGACGAGAAGCGCAAACGCAAGCGTAAAACGCAGGCGCCCCTCAGCAGCTCTACCCTGTACGCCGAGAGTACCTCGGGTAGTAGCGCCGGCAAAAAGACCCTGCCCCCGGGCAACAACAAGAAGAAACACGACAAGACCCCTACCAGCAAGGAGGTCAAAGACAACGTACGGAGCACCCTGGGCGAGCTGGGCAAAGGCACCAGCCGTTCGCGCCAGAAAATGCGCCGCGAAAAGCGCGATACCATGGCCGCCAAGCGCGACCTGATTGAACAGCAGCGCCTGGGCGAGAGCAATATTCTTGAGGTCACCGAGTTCTTGACGGCCAATGAACTGGCCAGTCTCATGGACGTTTCGGTGAACGAGGTCATCGCCAAGTGTCTGGAACTGGGGCTCTTTGTCTCGATCAACCAGCGGATTGACCGCGAGGTGATCGAGCTCATCGCCCAAGAGTTTGGCTACGAGGTGCGGTTCGTAACCTTCGACGAACAGTACCTGGTCGAGGAAGAGGAAGACGACCCCGAACTGCTGCAGCAGCGCCCGCCCATTGTTACCGTCATGGGCCACGTTGACCACGGCAAGACCTCGCTGCTCGACTTTATCCGCACAGCCAACGTGGTCGCGGGCGAGGCTGGGGGCATTACCCAGCACATTGGTGCCTACGAGGTAACCCTACCCGATGGGCGCAGCATCACCTTCTTAGATACCCCTGGCCACGAAGCCTTTACCGCCATGCGGGCCCGTGGTGCCCAGGTGACCGACGTAGCCATCATTGTGGTGGCTGCCGACGACCAGGTGATGCCCCAAACCCGCGAGGCCATCAACCACGCGCAAGCCGCCGGGGTGCCCATGGTCATTGCCATCAACAAGATTGACAAGCCAGGGGCCAACGCCGACAAGATCCGCGAGCAACTGGCGGGCATGAACCTGCTGGTAGAAGAGTGGGGTGGCAAAATCCAGTGCCAGGAAATCTCGGCCAAGCAGGGCCTGAACATCGACAAGCTGCTCGACAAGGTGCTGCTGGAGTCGGAAATCCTTGACCTGAAGGCCAACCCCGATAAACCCGCCCGTGGTGTGGTGATCGAGGCCCAGCTCGACAAAGGCCGGGGGGCCGTGGCCACCGTGCTCGTGCAGTCGGGTACACTCAAGATTGGCGATATCGTGCTGGCCAACGCCCACTACGGGCGCGTAAAGGCCATGACCGACGAGCGCGGCAACCGCAAGACCAGTGCTGGCCCGGCCACCCCGGTGCAGATTCTGGGCCTGGACGGTGTGCCCGCTGCCGGCGACAAGTTCCAGGTCATGGAAACCGACCGCGAAGCGCGCGAACTGGCCACCAAGCGGGCCCAGCTCCAGCGTGAGCAGACCATCCGTATGACGAAGCACATCACGCTCGAAGAAATCGCGCGGCGCAGTGCACTGGGCGACTTCCAGGAGCTCAACATCATCGTCAAGGGCGATGTGGATGGCTCGGTCGAAGCCCTGGCCGATTCGCTGCTCAAGCTCTCGGCGGGCGAGGTGGCGGTCAATATTATCATGCGTGGTGTGGGCCAGATTACCGAAAGCGATGTGCTGCTGGCCTCGGCCTCAAACGCCGTCATTGTGGGCTTCCAGGTGCGGCCCTCGTCGCAGGCCCGCAAGATTGCCGAGAGCGAAGAGGTCGAAATCCGCCTCTACTCGGTCATCTACGACGCGATCAACGAAATCAAGGATGCCCTCGAGGGCCTGCTCAAGCCCACGCTCGAAGAAACCATCATGGGTACAGCCGAGGTGCGCGAGGTCTTCCGCATCAGCAAGGTGGGTACCGTGGCCGGGTGTATGGTCACCGATGGCAAGATCGAGCGGAACAACCCGGTACGCCTCATCCGCGACGGTATTGTGGCCTACGCGGGCCAGGTAGACGCCCTGAAGCGCTTCAAGGACGACGTGAAAGAGGTCGCCCAAGGGTTCGAGTGCGGTATCAGCATCCAGAACTTCAACGACATCAAGGTCGGCGACGTCATCGAGAGCTACACCACGGTAGAGGTGAAACGCAAGCTGGCCGAACTGGCCTAGGGCTTGCGTTCCAGCCGCCCGATGGGGTACCGGTAGGCCGTGGGCTCGTAGTAGGGGCTGTTGCGGTAGAGCCAGTTTAACTGGGCGCGTGGGGTTTGGGCCAGGGTGCTGTCGGCGGCCTTGGCGGCCTCGAAGCGGCGGCGCAGGTCGGGGTCGGTGGCCAGGAGGTCGGCGGCGGTGTCTTCCCAGAGGTAGTCGCTGAAATACTCTTTTTGCTGCAGGATGCTATCGAAGAACCCCCAGCTAAAGTAGCTGTCGGGCCCCTGGGGCTCGAGCGTCTCTACCAGCACCCGCCAGGTGGGCTGGTCGGTGTAGGCCAGGTAGTCGCCCGCGCGGTAGGTCAGGCGCTCGGTTTTCGGTTCGGGCTGGGCGCTGTAGTGCAGGTAATGCCCCTCGTAGGGGCGCTGAGCGGTTTGGTACTGGCGCAGGTAGTAGACCGTTACCTCGAGCGTGGTATCGGTTTTCAGCCGTTGCAGGCCCACGCCGCTGCGCCAGAGCCGCTCGATAACCTCGCCCCACGCCTGGGGAATGATGTAGGCCTGGGGTACGGCCACTTCGGCCGTGGGGCGGTAGTGGGCCCAGTAGGGCACGCTACGCGCCCACGGTGCAGCGCGGTCGTAGTAAGTACGTGGCTGGCCGTGGATGGCGCTGGGTTTCTGACGGGCGGGGTAGCCGTAAAAGCGTATCGAGTCCACGCGGGTGGTATCCAGGGCCCAGGCCACCACGTGGCGGGTGGGCCGCTCGGCGTCGACGGCTTCGCGCATGGCCCTGAGCCGCGGGCCCTGCTGGGCCAGCACCTCGAGCAGCACCTCCATCAGGCGGCGCGTGGCCGCTACCCGCTCGGCGAAGGGCTTGAGCATGTGGGCTTCGGCCACCAGGCCTGGGCAATTTTGCAGGGCGGCAAAGCCCGTGCTGTAGCGTGGGCTATCGTTAAACTCGACAATACCCCCTTCGGCTTGGTCGTAGCGGGGGTTGTAGTATGGGTTTAGGGGGTGGCCCAGGGCCTCGTGCCGGGCGTAAAGCTGGGCCACGAGGGTATCTACAAACCAGCTGCGCAAGGCGGGGGCAAGCTTGCTACGCTGGCTATGGATGAGCGTCATGGCCGGAGGGTAATCGGCGCCGTTGGTCGTGTGGTTGTCAAGGAACAGGTGGGGCCGCCACTGGGTAAAGCCGCCGTAGATGAGCGACTGGGCGTTGCGGCTGTCCTGCTTTATGAAGTCGCGGTTCAGGTCCAGGTTACGGGCATTGCCCCGAAAGCCGTAGGCCGCAGGGCCGTTCTGGTTGGCCCGGCTGTAAGGCCCCCGGTTGAGCGCCCCGCCGACATTGAACACGGGTACAATGAGCAGCACCGTCTGCGCTAGCCATTCGGGGTGCTTGCCTTGGGCTAGGTCGCGGGCCAGGAGCATACTGGCATCGATGCCCTCGGGCTCGCCGGGGTGAATGCCGTTGTTGACCAGGAACACCGTGCGGCCCCGTAGCCGGGGGTCGTCGGGCGCGGCAATGCCGTCGTTGGACACAACCACCAGGTGCAGCGGTTGCCCTACGTCGGTCATACCTATCTCGGTGAGCACCACCCGGTTGGGGTGGGCGGCTGCCAGGGCTTGGTACCACGCGATGCTTTCGGCGTAGGTGGCCGTCTGGGTGCCCCCGCTGGCTTCGTAGGGCGTTTGTAGGGTCTGGGCTACCCCCAGGGCAGGGAGCAGTACGAACAAGGCGAGCAAACAACGCATGGCCTCAAGATAGCGGTGCGGGCTGCTACCTTCGCACCTGCGTGAAAGCCCTGATACCCAAAGCGCTGCGGCAGGCGGTGTACAACCGTACCCGGTGGGTGCGCTACCTGCGGGCACGGCTGGGCGCATACCCCACGCGCAGCTTTAGCCAGCACGCCGAAGACTGCCGTGCCGAGGCGGCCCTGGGCCGGGTGCAGACCTTTGTCGATGTCGGGGCCCACGATGGCTTCAATGGCTCGAATACCTTCCGGTTTGCCCTTCAGGGGGCCCGCGGTGTGTGCATTGAGCCCGTGACCCAGCAGTTTCTGCGCTTGCAGAGCCTACACCGCTTCAACCCCCGTGTGGTGTGCGTACAGACGGCCATTAGCGACTCGCCGGGGGTGGCCGACATCGTGGTGGCCGATGCCCGCTCGCACCTGGCCGCGAATGCCCCGCCCGCGCCCGGCACTCGGGTGCAGCGCGTGCCCCTCGTGCGGCTCGATGCCCTGCTGGCGCAACTGGCGTGGTCGGGCCCTATCGATCTGCTGTCGGTAGATGTCGAGGGCCACGAACTGGCCGTGCTCCGCAGCCACGATTGGCAGCGCTACCCCGTGCGGGCCCTCATCCTGGAAACCCACTACGAGCCCACGCCCGGCCACCGGGCCTGGACCCACGCCGACATCGTGCCCATCGAAGCCCTGCTGGCCGACCTGGGCTTTACACTGCTGGCGCACACCCCCGCCAACACGGTGTATATTCGGTCGACGTAAGTGACTTCACCATGTCTACAGAGCCAACCATACTCAAAAGTTGGGGCTACGAACCCGAGGGTAGCAGCGGGTATGCAGTACTCACCGTGTACGATACTCACATCAGCCAATGGGCCGTCATGCAGGGCGATTTCGAGAGTCGCAGCGAGTGTACCCACCAGCAGTTTCTTGAGGGCCACCTCGATAGGAGTGATGTGCGTCAGATGATCGGCGAACACGCCTGGCAAGAAGCCAAAGCGTTTGTAAAGACGCTAGTCGGCTAGCGGTCTATATGGCAGTTACAGGTTCCCGCGTAGTGCCTGCTCGCGCTCAATGGCCTCGAAGAGGGCTTTGAAGTTGCCCTTGCCAAAGCTCTTGGCCCCCTTGCGCTGGATGATTTCGTAGAACAGCGTGGGCCGGTCTTCGACGGGTTTGGTAAAGATTTGGAGCAGGTAGCCCTCGTCGTCGCGGTCTACCAGGATGTTCAGCCGCCGCAGGTCGGCCAGGTCTTCGTCTACGTGCCCTACCCGGGCCAGGAGGTCGTCGTAGTAGGTGTCGGGCACGGTCAGGAATTCCACGCCCCGATCCCGCAACTGGGCAACGGTGCTCAGGATGTCGGCGGTGGCAATGGCAATGTGTTGCACGCCGGGGCCGCCGTAAAAGTCGAGGTACTCCTCGATTTGGCTTTTCTTTTTGCCCTCGGCGGGCTCGTTGATCGGGAACTTGATGTAGCCGTTGCCGCTGCTCATCACCTTGCTCATCAGCGCGCTGTATTCGGTGCTGATGTCGGTGTCGTCGAAAGAGATAATCTGGTTAAAGCCCATCACCTGGGCGTAGAAGTTTACCCACGTGTTCATTTCGCCCCAGCCCACGTTGCCCACGCAATGGTCTACGTGGAGCAGGCCCACAGGTTCGGGCCGGTAGCTGGGCGACCAGGCCTGGTAGCCGGGTAGGAATGGCCCGGTGTAGCCGGTGCGCTCTACGAAAATGTGCACCGTCTCGCCGTAGGTGTGGATGCCCGAGCGCACTACGCGCCCAAAAGCGTCTTCATCCGAAATGGGCCTTAGGTAGGGCTTGGCCCCGCGGCGGGTGGTTTCTTCAAACGCGGTTGTGGCATCATCTACCCACAGGGCCAGCACCTTTACCCCGTCGCCGTGGCGGCGGATGTGCTCGGCCACCGGCCCCTCCGGCCCCAGTGGGGTGGTGAACACCAGGCGCACCTTGCCCTGCTGCAGCACGTAGCTGGCGTGGTGCCGCTGGCCGGTTTCGGGCCCGCTGTAGGCCAGGGGCTGAAAGCCAAAGGCCGTGCGGTAGTAGTGGCTGGCCTGTTTGGCGTTGCCGACGTAGAACTCGATGTAGTCGGTGCCCTTGAGCGGCAAGAAGTCGGCGGCAGCGGGCGTTTGGGAGGCGGTCAGGGTGGTTTCCATGGCAGGTTGATAGTACTGACTACCCGAAGGTAGTGCACCCGAGGGCCTAGGGCAACCGCTACCCGTTGCGCGCGAGCGTAGCAACGGGCTCGGGTAGCCGCAGGAGACTGCCCTCGGCGTCGCGTTCGGCTGGGTAGAGCCGCAGCACCTGCCAATCCTCGTCGAAGTCGACGAAGAAATAGCCTTCGTCCACCTTCAGGTACAGGCAACCCAGGTTGGGGTCGGTGGGCGCCAGCACGGCGTAGGTGGCTGGCTCGGTTTCGCCAATACGGAGTTGACCACCTTCAAAGACCCACAGGTTGTGCTTTTCGTCCTCCCAGGTACCCTCTAGCCAGCCCCTGGCCAGAAAGTCGCCCAGGTACTCGCGGGCCTGGAGTAAAAACCGATACGACCACGGTAGCTCGCCAGGTTCGGGGTTGGGCACAGGCACGGGTAAGCTTTCAACCCATTCGGTTGGGGCAACATTCTGTGCCCCTGGGCCCAGTGTAAACTCACCTTCCTCGCCCGTTTGCTCGTTTTGGTACACCACGGTGGTGCCTGCCTCCGACTCAGACCACTGTTTGACCACACCACCCGTCTGCCCGCTGTAAAACTGAATCAGTACCACCGGGGCCCGGTCGGCCTTGGTGAATTCGAAGGTGTAGTCCAGGTAGACCAGCACGACCTGGCTGCCGCAGGGGTCGTTTTCGCCGTCGTACCACACCCCTAGTCGGTCGTAGACCACGCTGGGCGACTGGGCAAAACCGGCGTAGGGGGTAAAGGCTACCCCTGCGGCGCCGACTGCTGTTGCGATGAGGGCCAGAAACGTGCGCATACAGAGCCTTAGTTACGGGTCAGTTCCATCAGTACGGCCTCTTCCAGCCAGCAGTCGGGGTTGTCGTCGGCGCACTTGAGTTCGTGGAGCGTAAAGGCATTCTCGCCTTGGAACTTGATGCCGACCCACTCGGCGGCCACAATCGACTCTTCGCGGAACTGGAATGTGCCGCAGGAGGTGGCCAGGTTCCAGCGCTCAAAGGCTATCGCGTAGCCGGTATCGTCTACGTACATCACACCGGGCTCGAACACCACACGCCTACCCGCAGCGTCGCGCCACTCACCGCTCAGGAAGGAACTAAAAAAGGTTTCTTCTACTACAGCTGTCGCCACGTTGTAGCGATCCTCGTTTCGGGGATCCAGTTCGTTAGCTCGGTCTTTGCCCGCGTTGGTCCATTCGGGGCCAAGCGAAGCCTCATAGGTCTCGCCCTCGCCGTAGGCAGGTTTTAGCCGGAAGGTGTAGCCTTCTTCGGGCGAGTAGGTGCCCGAAACGAGTTCGCCCTGCTCGGCGTCCATGAGGTAGTTGCGGGTGTATAGGATGCGGTTGGGGTCTTCCGGGTCGCGAACGATGTAGGCAAAGCTGGCTTCGCAGGGGTCGGTTGCGTTCACGTACACGCCAATCAGATCTTCGGGCTCAACCGTGGGTGTGCCTTCGTTTGTTTCCTCGGTAGGGTCTACCAAACCCACGGCGGCAAACTCGCTAATGCACAGGTCTTGCCACTTCTCGCTCGGGAATACCGATTTGGGGATGAGCCGAACGTAGGTCGTGGTGTGGGCCTGTTGGAGTGAGATCTGCTGAACCGCATCTACATCCTCGAGCACGATTTCTTCGGTCGTGCCGTCTGAAAACTCCAGTTTGGCCTGGCGCAGCCGCAGGTTCTTCTTCCAGAGGTTGCCGTAGGAGGGGTAGTTGGGGTGGTGGCTGCCGTTCCAGATATCGATTTGCAGTACGCGCACGGGCTGCTCAAAGTCGAGCTGCAGCCAACTGTTGCTGCCATTGCTGTTGGGCGCGGCGGGTGTCCACCACGTAAAGGGGTTGTCGTCGGCGGCTTTCCCGGGGTCGTAGCTGGTGGTACTGGTTTTGAGGAACGAACTTGAAGAAACCGAAGCGGGCGTGAGGACTACTTGGGCTAGCCCACGGCCAGGCACCACGAGTAAGAGCAAGCAAATGGGTAGGTAGCGCACAGGGTTGAAGCGGTAAGAATACCCTTCCAAGTTACGCCTACCGGGGCACTGGGCAGTAGCGGTAGAGCACCGCCGGTTGGCCTTTGTATTCCTCGCTGGTGGTGTAGTAGCACTGGCTACGGCTGTCCCACGTAATGGCTTCACCCTGAGGCTCGTAGCCTTCATTGGGCAGGTAGGGCAGGCGTAGCGGGGTGCGTGCCAGCGCCTGGTAAACCGGTTCGCCCTGTGTGCGCCGGAACAAAAAGATGTGCAGGTAGGTGCGTAGCAAGATGCCC
The DNA here is from genome assembly GCA_033763015.1 of Bacteroidia bacterium. Classification (GTDB taxonomy): domain Bacteria; phylum Bacteroidota; class Bacteroidia; order J057; family JANRLA01; genus JANRLA01. The sequence goes on along the minus strand of JANRLA010000131.1, from coordinate 52,736 downwards.
TCGCCACTGGGGGCTATGGCGCCGTCCGATACACCCTGGATGGGCAGCTGGCCTTGGTATTCGAGCACCGTGGTATCGGTAACCGACTGGGGGTAGGCAAAGCGGTACACCCGTACGCTGTCTTCGCGTTTGCTCAGCACAAGTAGGTCGCGCGTCAGGGGGTCTAGCAGTAGTGTTTCGGCGTCGCGGGGCCCATCGGGGTACCGGAAGCAGAGGGTGTCTACGCGTTTGGGCAGGCTGTCGTTGGCGAAGGGGTCGGGCTCAGGCAGGCGGTACACGACCCGGTAGGGGTAGCGGGCGTTGTTGTCGCCGATTTCGCCGATGTAGAGGTAACTCTGGGCGCTGTCGGGGCCGGGCCCTGTGGCAATGGCCTCCCAATCGATGGCGGTGGCGGCCAGGGTGACGACACCGAGGGTACGCCCTAGGCTGTCGAGCGCAAAGAGCCGCGGCCGATCGCCACTGTCGTTGTGCAGCCACAGAACCCCAGGGTAGCGCCCGCTGGCGGCCATCCCCGAGGCCTCGGTGAGTTCGGGGTGCTCAAGCTGCCCCGCAGGCTGGCCCTCGGCAAACTGGGTGTGGTCGATGGCCAGGTGCCGGTACGGGAAGTCGGTCACGTAGTCGACAGGCGCTTTTTGGCAGCCACCCGTTACTGAGGCAAGGCCTGCCCAGAGGGCCAGGCGGGCACGCCAGAAAGCCGTCATTTCAGGGGCTAAGTTGCAAGAATGCTGGCAGAAAATCTTCTACTTTTGGAAGTGCCCCTGTAGCGGGCACCGCCAACCACGCCTACCGAAGCTTACCCGACTAGACACGCCTTTATGATAACCCGCAGCGTAGAGTTTTGCTCGCTCAACGAAGTGCCCGAAGCCGATGTTCTGCGGCTCATCAGCCAAATCGTCGAAATTCTGGAGCCGGGGCAAACCGGTCAGCCGGTCGTGAGCTGGACGCACCTGGGGGCCCGCGATACCCGCACCCCGCTGGGCGACGGCGAACTCGTCAATGCTTTCAGGGCCAGCCTGACAAAGCACGTAGACCTGCGCAAAGAGGTCGTGCAGCGGTTCGTTGACAGCAAGTTTGGCCCCATTCAGCTTACCGATAAGATTACCTACATCGCCAACGGCACGGGCGATAACCTGCACTTCGAGCTGTACGTCAATGCCGATGGGCACAATACGGTCTACTTTCTGGTCTCGGCGCTACAGCCCAACGTCGAGCGGTTTATCGAGCTGTTCCACCAGAATTTTGGCCAGTAGCACAATTATTTAATCTGCTGCGCGCGCACAAGGGGCAGGACCACGTCTGGCCAGGGGTTAGATTCGTAGTTCACCCCTGATACGGGGAGACCGTAGGAACATGAGTGCGAGCGCGCCCGAGAAAGAGATTGAACGGCTGCGGGAGTTGGTGCACCGGTACCAGGAAGAGAACCATGCGCTGCACCTCGAAAAGCAGGAACAAAACCTGAAGGTCAGAAAGCTTGAAGCACTGCTGGCGAAGCTGGAAGTCCAGCGGGATGAACTGATCGTCGACAAAATTGACCTGCGCACGGCGCTCGAAGAACTGAAGGCCGCCCAGGAAGAGCTACTGGAGAGCAACGAGCGGCTCAAACTGGCCAACAGCGAGGTAGACCGCCAGAAAGAAGAGCTGCTTGTACGCGGCATCGAACTCCGCACGGCGCTCGAAGAACTAAGGGCCAGCCAGGAGGAGCTGCTCAAGACCGAAAAAATGAGCGCCCTGGGCTCGGTCATTGCCAACATTGCCCACGAAATCAATACCCCGATTGGGGCTATTTACGCCGCCAGCCAGAACGTTTTCAAGTCGCTGCCCCAGCTGCTCGATACGTTCCCCGAGCTCTTTAAGGAAATGCCCACTGGGCTCAAGCCGGCATTTTTCGAGCTCATCGACCGTGCCAAGGCCTCAAGTACCAACGAACTAGACACCCGTAGCGAGCGCAGCCTGCGCAACGAGATTGAAGCCTGGCTCGAGTCGAAGAAGATCTATAACGCCAGCGAACTGGCCCGCTCGCTGGCCAAGATGGGCATCCGCGAGGAGTTGGAGCGCTACCACACTTTGCTCAAAGACCCCTTCAGCGAACGCTTGCTCCCTGCCGCTATCGCCGTCGGGCGCCTACGGGCCAACATCGAAACCATTGTTTCGGCCGTCCAGAAGACCCAAAAGGTCATCCTGGCCCTGAAGAGCTACCTGGAAGACGACATTACCCCCCAGCGAGGCGGCACCATCGACCTGCGCGAGAACGTAGACCAGGTCGTGCAGCACTACAAAGCCCTGCACACCACCGGTATCGAACTCAATGCCACTTACGAGCCCAACCTGCCTACGGTAACCTGCTACCCTGACCAGCTGCAGCAGGTGTGGAACCACCTGTTGCTCAATGCTATACAGGCTGTTGCAGGGGGTGGCAGCGTCGAAATCAGCGTAAAACAGATACCGGACCGCGACTTTGTACAGGTGCAGGTGCGCGACACGGGCCCCGGCATCCCCCAGCGCATCATCTACAAGATCTTCGATGCCTTTTTTACCACCCTGCCCGAAGGCCAAGGGTCGGGCCTGGGCCTGTACGTCTCGCGCAAGATCATCCACCGCCACCGGGGCACACTCGAGGTGGTCTCAGAGCCCGGTAATACGGTTTTTACGGCGGTGATACCTACCAGGCTGTAGCCGAGAGCCTGGGGCAGGCAACCCTTAGGCCATCTGGAGCCGGGTGAGCAGGTCGTTTATTTTTTGCTGCTCGTAACTGTTGATGCCCGCCGAACTCTCGGCAACAGCGCGCATACGTACCCGTACGCGCTTTTTGAGGGCCTCGTCGCGCTCCAGCAGTTGGTGCGTGGCGCCTAGCAGTTTGTCTTCCCAATAGCGCATGTTGCGCAGCAGGTACTGCAATTCGCCGAGGAAGAGGTTTTTGAGCCGGTGGATGTCTTCTTCGCTGCCCGCTGTGTGGAACTCGAGGGTCAGCTCGTGCACCAGGCCCGTGAGGTAGCCCATCTCGATGGTATCTACGTTCTGGTCGCTAACGGCCACCAACATGACGGGGATGAGGCACATAAGCTCTTCAAACTCGCTGCGCGTCAATTCAGTGTTGCGCGTGTGCCGGTATTCGGCGTACACATCGTCCAGTAACATGGCGTAGGGTAGGTAGGGTGGTGAACAAATATAGTGGCACCCCCGGCGTTAGCGTGGGGGCACCGGCCAACGGAAGATACCCCCCAGCCGCAGCTCTAGCATGGGCGCAAAGCCGGTTTCAAGCCCCGGGGTTTTGCCCTCGGCGGCAGTTCGGGTTCGGCGCCAATGCAGTACCCCTACACCGTATTCAAGGTACTTGCGGCCCCTGACATCAAGCGCGTGGTGCAGCCCAAGGGTGCCTAGGAATACGGTGCGGTTGGCGATGTCGTTGGGCCGAAGGCTCCGGCCCAGTAGCCAGTCGTCGAGCACGCCAACGGCCAGGTAAAACGGGCGGTGGTTGCAGTCGGGCCTGCGCAACACGGGCCCCAACTGCACTACAGCGCCCACGCCGGCGTAGGCGAGGCCGGGTACCAGGTGCACCCGTAGCGAACGGTAGTACACCTCGGCCGAAGGCCCGAGGTACCAGTGCAGCCCCCCGGCGCCTACCGAAAAACCGGCTTTCAGTTCGCGGCCCCCCTCCAGGGGGCGTTTCTGGCCGCACAGGGTTGTGCACAGCAGCAAGAGTGTACCCAGGAGCCTAAGCCGCTTGCCCATGCGTAAACTTACTCGCCGGCGGCTTTGGCCGAGTACGGTATGCGTTGCAGTAGCGAACGGGCCAGGGTTAGCTCGTCGGTAAATTCCAGTTCGCTGCCAACGGGTATGCCCCGGGCGATGTAGCTCAGGGTTATGGGGTAACCCTCCAGCTTGCGGGCCAGGTAAAAGGCGGTGGTTTCGGCCTCTAGGCTGGTGCTAAGGGCGAAAATGAGCTCGGTGGTTTCGGGCAATGCGGCGCGTTCAAGCAACGGGGCCACCCTAAGCGCTTCTGGGCCTATCCCGGCCAGGGGGTCGATAACCCCGCCCAGCACGTGGTACAGGCCGCCGAATTGGCCCGTCCGCTCAATGGCCAACAGGTCTTGGGGTTCGGCCACTACGCAGATGACACCTGTGTGGCGCCGTGGGTTGGCACAGATGCGGCACTGGGTTGTATCGGCCAGGTTGCCACAGGTAGTGCAGTAGTGGGTGGTTTCCTGCAGCTGGCCGATGGCTTGGCTCAGGGCACGGGTCTCGGCTGCTGGGGCCCTGAGCAGGTGCAGGGCCAACCGAAATGCGGTTTTGCGCCCAATGCCTGGCAACCGGTTGAGGGCTTCGATCAGGTTTTCCAGGCTTTTGCTGGGGTATTCCATGGCCACGAAGTTACCCGGCAGTGGGTGGGGCGGTGCCGTTCCAGATCGCCCAGCTGGCTTCGGCCTGGGCGTAGAGCATGGGTAGGCCCCCCAGCACCTGTGCACCCTGGGCCCGCCCCTGGGCCAGGAACCTAGTCTCGCGGGGGTTGTACACAAGGTCAAGCAGAAAATGGCCTGGGCCCAGGGCTGCGTAGGGCAGCTGTGGCAGCCCTTCTACCGCCGGGTACATCCCCAGGGGTGTCGTTTGCACTAGTAGGGGTGTTTCTGCAACCAGGTCTGGGGTTAGGTCGGTGTAAGCCAGAACGCCCGGCCCTGGGCTTCGGCTGACGTACCGAAACGGGATGGGCCCGCGCGCCCACTGCGCCAGCGCGTAGCCCACTGCCTGGGCGGCCCCCCCGGTACCCAGTACCAGTGCCGGGCCCCGGAACCCCGTTGGTAGTAGTTGTTCCAGGCTGGCCCAGACACCGGCCACGTCGGTGTTGTAGCCCAACAGGCGCCCACTGGCCACCACCGCGCAGTTTACGGCACCCGTCGCACGGGCTGCAGGGCCCACGACTTCGGTGAGCAGGGGAACAATGGCCTGTTTGTAGGGCACCGTAACGTTAAATCCGCACAAGTCGGGGTGTCGTCCAATCAAGTCGGCCACGCCCTCTACAGTGGGCAGCTCGAAGGCCTGGTACCGGTGGGGTAGCCCCAGGCGCAAGAACTTTTCGTTAAAAAATTGTGGGCTCAAGCTGTGGCCCAGGGCTTTGCCCACCAGCCCGTACAGGCGCGGGGGCAGGGTTGAGTCGGGTGGCATACCGGGGTGAGGGCGGGTTCTGGCCCTGTTTTTGAGCGCAAAACGAACAGCAAGGTGCTCAACTGCCGTCAATTGTGGATAAACCCTCGTCCCCAGCAACTGCTTACCCACAGTAGGAACGGCTTTTTTGCTCTGCTCAATTGCGCCATCGCCCGAACTATGTACTTTCGTTCACCGCTTGCGGCTAGCCGTGCATTTACCAGATTTTCAGCCCACTACGCAGTGTCTATTCGAATCTCGGCACATTGGTTGCTTTCAGAGCGGAACCTATATTTGCGCAAACCCTCTACACCCTACCCTATGAAGCTACGTTTTCTACCAGTCGTATTGCTGTGCAGCCTTGCACTCCTGGCTGGTTGCGGTTCGGGCAATAGCCTAGACGATGTTGGGTCTGCCAGTAGCAAGACAGGTGTAGCCTACAAAGACATTGGCGGTGGCAACTTTTTGCCTGAGTACAAGCCTGCTGAACTTGCACCGGGCATGGTCTTCATCGAAGGCGGCACCTTTATCATGGGCGGCAGCGAAGAAAACTTCGCCTACAGCAACGACAGCCGCGCCCGCCAGGTAACGGTCACCAGTTTTCTGATTGACGAAACTGAGGTTTCAAACCTTGACTGGAAAGAGTTTTTGTTTGGGGTTGCCGATAGTGGTGCTGACTATGTCAATGCTGTTGTGCCCGATAAAACCGTTTGGTTCCGGGATTTGGCATACAACGACCCACTCTTAGAAAATTATTTCGACCACCCTGGTTTCAATACCTACCCTGTGGTTGGGGTTAACTGGTATCAGGCTAATGCTTACTGTGCATGGCGAACGGCTCGCGTAAACGAAGTCAGATCTCAGAAAGGGCGCGATACAGTTAGACTACCTTCGTTCCGCCTGCCTACCGAGGCAGAATGGGAGTACGCTGCTCGGGGTGGCTTGGAGCAAACCCTTTACCCCTGGGAAGGCAAAAGTCTTCGCAACCTGGACGGTGAGTTCTTGGCCAACTTCAAGCACGGCCGTGGCGATTACTCGGGCCAATCGAACAGTGGCCGCAACACCCGCGAAAACGGTCTAAACGACGGGTATTCGGTGCCTGCCCCGGTACGTGCCTTCCCGCCCAACGACTTTGGCCTGTACAATATGGCCGGCAACGTTGCGGAGTGGACGTTCGATACCTACCGCAAGCTATCATACGAAGACGTAGAAGACCTCAATCCTGCCCGTCGCCGCGGCGTCACCGGTAGTGCTGTTACTGCCGAAGACCAGTCTCGTTCAGACGGTGGTGGTAAACCCGGTGCAGGTAGCTACGCACCTCAGCCCGGTGGCTATTCGATCCTGTACCGCCAGTATGCACCCGATACCGCCGCTGGCAAACCCATTTACCGCCCCAGCCGCATCGAGCTTCAGTACTACGGCGAACACGAAGCCGATGGCTTTGATAACGTTAAAGTGTACCGTGGCGGTAGCTGGTCAGACGTCGCCTACTACATCACCACGGGTACCCGCCGGTTTGAGTACGCCGACAAAGGCACCTCTAGCATTGGTTTCCGCTGCGCGATGATTCGCGTTGGCAGCGCACCCGATGCCAAAGCCCGCAAGAAGTAACCTTTCTTAACGAGTAATGAAAAGGCAGTCTTCGGGCTGCCTTTTTTCATGGTAGCGCCGTATGACGTCTGTTCTCTTCGTCTGTCTGGGTAACATTTGCCGTTCACCGCTGGCCGAGGGCCTTTTTGTGCACCAGGTAGCCAAGGCGGGCTTGAGCCACCAGTTTTCGGCGGATTCGGCGGGCACGGGCGACTGGCATGCCGGTGAGCTGCCCGACCCGCGGTCGCGGGCCGTTGCCGCGAAGCACGGGGTTTTGCTGCCCTCGTTAGCGCGGCAAATCACCCCGCGCGACCTGGTGTCGCATGGGTACATACTCTGCATGGACCGCCAGAACCTGGCCAACGTGGCTGCGCTGGGCCCCGTTCAGGGCGAGCTTTTGCTCTTGGGGCAGTTTGACCCCCAGGGTGTGCACGAAGTACCCGACCCCTACTGGGGCACCGATGCCGACTTCGAGGCCGTCTTCCAGCAAATTTCGCGTAGCACCAGTGCCTTCCTGGCCCACCTTACGGGGGCTCGCTAGCCTACCTAAACGTAGGGGCCAGGTCTAGCAATGCCTTTTGGGGCGGCAGGCCCTGGTGTACTACGTTGTACACCGCCTGGGCAATGGGCAGGTTGGTCAGGCCCAAAACCTCAATCAGTACCCGAACAACCGAGTAGCCCTCGGCGATCATGCCCATGTGGGCCAAGGCTTCGGCGGGGGTCTGGCCGGCCCCCACACGGTAGCCCAACTGGCGGTTACGGCTATGTTCGCTGTAGGCCGTTACGAGTAGGTCGCCCAAGTAGGCCGAATCGGTGACCACACGGGCTGGGTTGGGGTGCGCCTGCGCCAGGTACGTCTCCAGTTCGCGGATGCAGGCCGAGGCCAGTACGGCCCTGAAGTTGTCGCCGTACCCCAGGCCCAGTGCCAGCCCCACCGCCAGGGCGTACACGTTCTTTAAGACGCCCGAGAATTCAAGGCCCTCCACATCGTCAGAGCCCACAGTAACTACTGTAGGGCTGGCCAGGCAGACTGCCCAGCCCTTGGCTTGCGCGGCGCTTACCGAGCCACAGGTGAGGAACGTAAGCTGCCCGCGCACGACCTCTTCGGCGTGGCTGGGGCCCGTCACTACGGTGTAGGCCTCGGGCGGCAGGCCCCATACACGCTGGCAGTAGTCAGAAATGCGTTCACCGGTGCTGGGCACCAGACCCTTAATAGCCGAACCCACTGCGGAACCCTGTACGGCTGCCGGTGGTACCTGCGCCAGTGTAGCCTCTATGTAGGCAGAGGGTACCGCCAGCAAGGTGCGCGTTGCGCCCGCGAGTGCATCGGGCAGGTGCTCGGGTAGCACCAGCTGTTCGAGCGGTAGCTGCACCTGGGGCAGGTATCTGGGGTTGCGGCCCGTGGCTGCCAAGTGGGTGCGGCTTTCGGCCGACCGTAGCCACCAGTGTACGGTATGGCCATTATGGGTCAGGAGCCAAACCAGTGCGGTCGCCCAGCTACCACCGCCGACGACCGCAACCGTTTCGTTCTCAGCCACAATACACCGTGTTCTGTTCGCGGCACAAGTTACTGTGCCCGCCGCACCACCTGTGCACCTTGGGGGCGGCCACCCGGTTTGGGGCCTTCTTTCACAATCACCTTGGCACCGTCGCGCAGTGTTTTCGAGACGGCTGTGTAGGGCCCCGTAACCAGCTTAAGCGAATCGGATATGCCTTCGCGGATCTGGATGTACTGCTCATCGGCAAGCCCCGTGGTTACGTACTGCGTCTTCACGGTGTTGTCGGGTTGCAGTAGGTATACAATCTCCTTGGCAGTGCCCAGCGCCGCAGTGTTGCCTGCAGGCCCACCGTTGGGGCCATTGCCCCCATCGCCACCCATCGGGCCAAGCTTTTCTACCGTTACGGCCTGGATGGGTACGGTCCAGGTATCTTCCACACGGTCGGTGTATACGTACACCAGGGCCGACATGCCGGGGCGGAACGGGCTTTGGTGCGCCTTGAGCCCCTTCATCAGCTCGGGGTCTTGGTTGTAGCTCTCGGGCTTGATCAGGATTTCGACCGGGTAGGTCGTAACCTGGTCCGACGTTGCCCCCCCGGTGGCCGATGAGGCCGAGGCCAGGCTGCTGGAAGAGTACGAGATCTTGGTCACAATGCCCTTGAATTTGCGGCCCGGGAAGGCGTCCACCTCCACATCGGCGCTGTCGCCCAGGCTCATGTTCACAATGTCGTTTTCGTTGATGTTCACCTTCACTTCCATTTTCGTCAGGTCGGCAATGCGTACCACCTCGGTGCCCGCCATCTGGCCAAAGCCTACAACCCGCTGGCCTACCTCGGCCTTCATGTAGGTTACCACCCCGTCCATCGAAGCATACACACTGGTACGGGTAAGGCTTTCGCGGCTTTGGCGGACCGAAGCCCCGGTGCTTTGGGTGCGGAAGTAGGCCGCTTGCACCGTCTGGCGCTGGGCTTCTACCTGCTCTTTCCGCACTTCGTAGGCCAGGCGCGAGTTGTCGAAGTCCTGGGCCGAAATTGCCCCCTGGTCGCGGAGCTGTTTGTTCCGGGCCAGGTTCACAGAGTCCTGCTTCAGGTTGGCTTCTTGTTGGGCCAGGGCGGCTTTGGCGCTTTCGTAGTCGGCGCGGCTACTGTTGTACGAGGCCACGGTTTGCTCGTAAGCAGCCTGAAGGTTTTCGGGGTTGATGGTGAAGAGCAGTTGGCCTTTCTTCACGAAGTCGCCCTCCTTCACCAGCAGCTGTACCAGCTCGCCCGAAACGTCGGGGCCGATGGAGACTTCCAGGTCGGGCTGGATGGTGCCCGATTCCGACACCTTGCTCACCAGGGTGCGTTTGGCGGCCCGCTCGACTTCAACCGAGATGCCATCCGGCTGCCGCTTTTTCCAAAGTACCACGGCAACGATCAGTACTACAGCCCCAACGAGGGTGAGGACCTTCCAATTCAAACGGCGTTTCATCTTAACAGAGGTGGGGTAGTGGATGTGTGTGTAGGGGCAGGTTACTGGTCGAAACGAAGGTCGCGGCCCATGTAGAAATCGATGACCTTCTTGCGGAAGAAGAATTCGTAGCGGCTTTGCACCTGCTCGGCCTCTAGGCGGCTTTGGTTGTTGAGTGCCTCAAAGTAGGCGTAGTAGTCAATGAGGCCCTGGTTGAACCGTGCCTCGGCGTTCTGGTACGCACGGATGGTAGCCGTCAGCTGCCGGTCAAGGCTCTCAATCCGTTGCCGCGCGGCCAACAAGTCTAGGTACGCCTGTCGCACATTGGTAATCAGGGTGTTACGGGTTTCTTCAAAGGCAACCTCGGCGGTGTTCTTCTGGATTTTGGCATTTTCTACGGCCTGCTTAACCCTACCGTTGTTGAAGAGCGGTATGGTGACCGAAAAGCCGTAGGAGTAGTTGAAGTTGTCGTCAAGCTGTTGCAAGTACCCATTGCGCGGCTCAAGCGTAACGGGGTCAGGGAAACCACCATTGGTAGCATAGTTGCTCTGTAAACTGCCCGAAAAGTCAAGGGTAGGGTACTTGTCGGCTTTTGCCGCCCCAATGCCCAGCTTGCTGGCTTGTACGAGCAGCTCCTGCTGGCGCAGATCCGGCTGGCTGGTCAGGGCTGTTGCCTCAACCTCGGCAAGTGAAGGGAGTGTTACCGAGCGGTAATCAATGCTTACCAGGTTGGTATCGACAGTCGCAAAGTCGTAGACAGTTGAGCCCCACTGCGATGCAGGGATTACGGTCTGCAAGAGGGTTAGTTTATCTCGCTCCAACTGGTTTTGGCTCCGAAGCAGGTTCAACTCCTCGACGGCCAGTTGGCTCGTAATGTTCAGTACATCGGCTTCTACGGCAGTACCCGCTTGGAATAACTGCCGCTGCCGGGCTTCCTGTTGCCGCAACAGCTCGATCCTGCGCTCTGAGATAGTTACGTTCGACTTGTCAACGACCACGTTCAGGTAGGCCTGCAAGAGCTGAGTGAGGATGAGGTTACGTTGACGGGTAAGGCCCTCTTGGCTGGCCTCCAAAGCTGCCTGGTTTTGCTTGTACGTTTTGTAGCGGCTTAGCCCATCGAACAGGTTAAGGCTGGTGCTAAGTGAGGGGCTTGAAAACGCCGTGGTTTGGTTCTCTTCCCGTTGGAAGGTCACCTGGTTAAATACCGTACCGGTATTGAAGTTGTAGTTGATCCTACCATTCAGCGTGGGCAAAAAGGCCATTTTGCTCTGCCATACGGCCCATTCGTTCTGTTTAACTGTGTTTTCCTGGCGCTTAAGGCTCAGGTTGTTTTCCAGTGCCAGGTCAATGCATTGCTGCAACGTGAGCTCTTGGCGCTGCTGGGCAGCCAGTGTGGTGGCCATGCCGACTAGGCATGCAATGACGAAAACCTGCAAACGCATGGTAGGTAAGGGGTTGAACCGTTGGTAGTGGGTGGGCCGAAGCCTAAAACCACTGCAAAAGACCCCATTGGGTAGCCCAGGTTGCAGTCGGGTTGCAAAATTTTGCAAAACCCGGTACTTCGGTCGCCAGGCGTGCGTTTTAGGGCTACTTATCGCGGTGGATGGTATACCTCACCAGGTCGCGCAGGGCACCGCGGGCCTCAGAAGGCGTAAAACTATCGAGTAGGGCCAAGGCTTCGTCGGCAAACCGCAGCATGGTTGTCTGGGCATAGGCAATGCCCCCACCGGCCACCACGGTCTGCACCAACCAGCGGATGTCGGCGGCCTTTTGGCGTTTCTGCTTCACGATGTGCATGAGCCGCCGCCGCTCACCGCCCGAAGAGCGGTTGAGCACATAGAGCAAGGGTAGCGTAATCTTCTTCTCTTTCAGGTCGGTGCCAATGGGCTTGCCCACATCAATGCCCGATACCCCGTAGTCGAACAGGTCGTCTTTGATCTGAAAAGCCATACCCACCAGCTCGCCAAAGCGGCGCATGCGCTCCTGGGTGGCGGTATCGGCGCCGGTACTGGCGGCACCGGTCTCGCAGCAGGATGCGATGAGCGACGCGGTCTTTTGCCGAATGATGTCGTAGTACACCGGCTCGTCTATGTTGAGCGTACGGCTTTTTTCCATCTGCAGCAGCTCGCCTTCGCTCATGAGCTTCACGGCCCGTGAGGTAATCTTCAACAGCTCGTAGTCGTCGTGCTCGAGCGACATAAGCAGGCCTCGCGAGAGCAGGAAGTCGCCCACCAACACGGCTATCTTGTTCTTCCACAGCGCGTTGACCGAGAAAAAGCCTCGGCGCTCGTCGGCGTCGTCCACCACATCGTCGTGCACCAGCGTAGCGGTGTGCAAGAGCTCAATGAGGGCTGCCCCGCGGTAGGTGGCCGGCTGAATGCCCCCGCACACCTCGGCGCTCAGGAGCACAAACATGGGCCGCATCTGCTTGCCCTTGCGCCGCAGAATGTAGCGCAGCACCCGGTCGAGCAGCCCAATGCGGGTGGTGAGCGCATCTTTAAAGTGCTGCTCAAACTCGTGCAGCTGCCGGTCGATAGGCCGCTGGATGTCGGTTAGGCGCAACCGCGAGGGTGCCGAAGCGACAGGGCTTTCTTCGGCACGTGGGGGTGCAAGTGTTGGCTCCTGCAGGGTAGGTTGCACGACTCAAGCCCAAATTAGCGGGGCTATGCTCAGAACGGCAGGGCCCGACTAAAAATTTTCAGTTCGAATTGAAAGTTACTGAGGCCCAGCCCCCTGAGCCCCTTTGGTGAAGTACCAGATGGCGAACCCAATGGCCGCTACCACCAGCACAGCCAGCGTAACCTTGATCCAGCTGATGGGCTTTTGGCCGCTGATCTTACCCGTTTGGCCGTTGATGAGCACCTGGTAGGTTTTCTTGTTGTACAGGTAGGCGCACACCCAAACAGGCAGCAGCAGGTGCTTGAACGTGATGTTGGTGTAACGGGTGTTGACGTGCAGGTTGCGGTGGGTATCGCCGGGGATGGTTTTGATGATTTCCTGCCGGATGTGCCCATCCATGATGTCTTCGGCTACCTGGTAGCCTTCCTGTACATCCAGGCCGTACACCTCGCTCTTCCAGCCCAGCAAAAAGTTGGGCTCATAGTTCACGACTTCTTGCAGCGGGAAGGGGTAGATGCCCTCGACCATGCGCTGCTTGATGCCCTGGCTACCGGCCACCAGTACGTCGTCGAACCAGTGCTGGTAGTAGCCGCTGGCGGGCACCCAACGCACCTTTTGTACCTGGCGGGTTTGCTGGTTGCCTTGGCTGTCGCGGTAGGTTTCGGTTTCGTAGTAGTAGTAACCGGCCTCGGCGGTCCAGCTGCTGGCACTGTCGGCGTCGTAGGTCCAGAACGGGATGTACAGCCCGTGCATCTTGTCGACCTCGGCGTACTTTTTCAGCCCACTGGGGTGGAACCACCCGCGGCCAATCCAGCCCGCAAAGGCCTCTGCCGCCCCCTTTTTCGTGATCTTGAACGGCAGGATGCCCGCCGGTTGGATCGTCTGGTTGCTGAAGGCCTCTACGTTGACGTTGGTGCTGGTGCAGAAGTCGCAGGTCAGGTCCGTTTCGGTGGGGTCTATCACCGTCACGGCACCGCAGTTGTTGCAGGTAAAGCTTTTCTTTTCGGCCCCCAAGCCCTTGGCGGCACTTTGGCTTATGGCAACGCCCTCTGAAAAGCTCTGTTCGATTACCATGTCGCTCGCTGTCTCTACAGCAATGGCGTGGCCGCAGGCATCGCAGAGCATGACCTGCTTTTCGGCGCTCCAGGTCATGTTCGGGCTGCCGCAGTTATCACATTTGAGGTGGGCGGCGCTTTTGACCTTCGCGCGCTCGATCGAGTAGTCTTCCATGGGGCGTAGAAGCTGCGATGTTGAGGTTGATGTTGGCAGTGCCAAGATAGCACCCCCTGGGCGGGTTATCGCCTGTTGGTTTTGTAGCTGTACCCCAACCGGTGGTGCCGCCGTTCTCGGGGCATGCGTAACCCTCGATACCTGGTCGCCAGTTGTTTTCTTTCGCTTGTACTTACCTGCCCTGCGCAGGTAGAGTTGGGCGTATACGGTGCCGCGGTGCCGCTGCAGAGCTCGAACGGCAACCTGGCCGCCCAGACCGGCCTGGGGGGCGGGGCTGCGTTCCGGTACCGGTTTTTGGGCCAGTTCCGGCTGGGGCTTAACGCTGCGGTGTACGACTACACCCCAGCTGCGCCCGCACCCACCTACCGCATCTACCCGCTGGAGGCACTGGCCGAATGGGCCCCCAAGCTGGGCTATGCCGTAGAGCCCTACCTGAACGCCAGCCTGGGCTACTACCAGACCCAGCTCGAAACCAGCGCCCCCGAAGGCGGCTCGGCTACTACCCAAACCCGGAGCGACATCGGGCTGGGCGGTGGCGTGGGCGTGTACCTACCTGTGGCCAAGGGCCTGTTCGTAGACCTCAGCGCCCGCTACCTCTACCTGCCCGCCGAAGAAGGCCCCCAGACGCTACTGCCGCTCCACCTGGGGCTGGTGTACCGGTTTGAGTAACCCGCGCTTCTAGGGCCTGTAGAGTGGGATGTGCAGCGTTACCGTTGTGCCTGTGCCCTCGGTGCTTTCGAGGTCAACCGAACCCCCGATGTGCGTCAGGGTACGCTTTACGAGGTACAGCCCCAGGCCCAAGCCTTCGCCGCCCGCTTTGGTGGTCGTGAAGGGCTCGAAGAGCTTGGGTAGCAGCTCGGGCGCTATCCCAGGCCCCGTGTCGTGGTACGCGACGACCCCAAAACCGCCGATCTGGCTCACGGCTACCCGTAGGGTCCCCCGGCCCTGCAGTGCCTGGATGGCATTGATGAGGGGCTGGCGCAGCACGACCTCCAGCCAATCGGGGGCCAGGCCCACGATGGGGTGCCCCCCGTAGTCGCGCACCAATTGCACACCGCCGGAGAACGAAACTGCATACTCGCCGAAGAGCCGCTCGAGGGTTTGTACCGTATCGGCGGCTTCGGCCTCGGTGGGTGGGGCACTGGCCACGTAAAACCGCAGTAGCTGTACAAACCGGCTTGTGCGCTCGGTAGCCACACTTACGTTGTGGGCGCTTGCCAGGAGCCGCCCTACCTGCGCAAACACGCGCCAGGTGTCACGGTAGTTACCCTGAAGTTCTTCGGGCACCTCGGCATGGTCGAAGACCCCAATTTCCAGCAGCGCATCGGTCACGATAGCCGCCTCAGGTTGCAGGCGCTCGGGTAGGGTCTTGGCCAGCGCCTGCCGGGCGGCCCTACGCTCGCGGGTGGTCATCCGGTTGTACGCGTTACGTTGGTCTGCCTTTGCTTCCAGTAGCTTTAGGAACAACAGTTTGTGCGCTGGGGGCACCTGCTGGCCCTGGTTGTAGAGCGCCTCGAAGGTGTGCGGCAGTTGCTGCTGTACGTAGCTGACGCTTGAGCGCAGGGCCCCAATGGGCGAATTGAGTTGGTGCGCCACGTTGGCCACCAACTCGCCCATGACGCTCAGTTTTTCGGCGCGCACCAGCTCGTCCTGGGTAGCACGCAGCTCTTCCAGGGTTTCTGAGAGCTGTCGGCGTTGGGCTTCCAGCTCCTCGTTCTGGTTCAGGAGCTGGCGGTTGACCCGCTTCCGGAACCGGGCCTGCCGGAGCAACACGACCCCAAAGGCTACTACGATCAGCGAAATGAGGGCTAGGCCCCAGAGCACCAAGCGTTGCCGCGCGGCCCGCTCGCGGGTTACTTCCAGCGAGGCCTCCATGGCCTTTTTCTCGCGGTAGGTAAGCAGCAGGTCTTTTCCTTCGGCCTGCAGGGTGTCGTTGGCATAATCGTTTAGCACCTGCTCGGCTTCGGGGCCCAACTGTTCAATCAGAAGGTCTTTCAATCGGCCGGTACGTTTGTAGTAGTCGAGGAAGTCATCAATAGGCGCCCGCCAGGTGCTGCCCTCGGGTAGCAGTAGCGCTAACCCTTCGCGGGTGGCCGAAAACAGCCTTCGTCGGCGTAACTCGGGCAGCTGTGGCAGTAGGTGCAGGTACGTGACGAGCGATAGGTAGGCCAGCGACTTTTTGCGCGTACCCAAGGCACGCACCTTCTTTTCTACATCGCTGTAGGCGGTGTCAATTACCAAATCGGGCAGGTACTCCCGTTTGAGCCACTCGAAATTTTCAAGGGTGGTAGAGCCAGGGCCTGTGAGGGCCGTACAGCCGGCAAAAACTTCTTTGTACAGATGCTCACTGCCGGGTGGCACCAGCGGGACGTCGTTCGAGCTTACCAGTAGCTCTACATCGGGCAGGTAGGGTTGGGTGTAGTCAAAGCGCCGGGCGCGGCTTTCCAGGATTGAGATGTTGCCGATGGCAATGGCGCCCGCAAGGCCCCGGTCGAGTTCGCGGAAGATCTCCTGAAAGTCGTTTAGACGAACGAACTGCAGCCGAAGCCGTACCCCGTGTACGGCCCGGGCGTAATCAACAAAGGCCCGCAGCAGGTCGGGCTCGATGCCCGTGGCGCTGTCGGGGCCCTCAAAGTGCACAAACGGGGGTTCTTCCAGCGCGTACACCAGCAGTGTGGCCTCACGGGCGGCCTTTGCCGCTGGCCAAGTCTGGTTTGGGGCCGTTTGCGCCCTGAGGGCAGGCGTAGCCCCCCAACCGATGACCAGGTACACCATGGCCGCTACACACCGCTGCCCTGTACGCATGGTGCAAAGGTACAGGGGTTCGCGCCCTGGGTTGGCGCCCCAGGGCACCCAACCTAGGGCTGCCAAGCTGGCAGAACGCCGGGGCCTGCGCGCCTTGGTAAGTCTTTTGCGGCGGCTAAGGCGTAATTTTGCGCCCCGGGTCGTGCGTCGCCTACAAGCATGGCTGGCGCAACACCCCACCACTCACGATTTCACTCCTCGGATGCTACACCTGCTGGGTAAGCTCTTCAAGCCCAAAAAAGATAAAGACATCGCGCTGCTCCAGCCCAGGCTGGCCGCTATACACGCCGCAGAGGCTCAGCTCAAAGGCTTGACCGATGACCAGCTGCGGGGCAAAACCGCCAGCTTTCAGGCCACGATTGCCGAGCGCCTGGCAGAGTTTGACAGCGCCGAAGCCGAGCAGCACGCGGCACTCGAAGCCCTGAGGGCCGAGGGCGAAGTCGAGGGCCAGGAGGCCATTTTCGCCCGCCTCGACAGCCTGAAGGTCGAACGCAACCAAGCCCTTGAAAAGGTACTGGCCGAGTTGCTGCCCGAGGCTTTTGCCGTGGTACGCGAAACCTGCCGCCGCCTGTCGCTGAACGGCAAACTGGTCGTCGCGGCCACCGACTGGGACCGTACCTACGCCGAAACCCACCCCCACGTCACCATCGATGGCACGACCGCCGTCTGGGATGCCACCTGGGAGGTAAAGGGCAACCCCCTTACCTGGAACATGGTCCACTACGACGTGCAGCTGTTGGGGGGTATCGTGCTCCACGAGGGCCGTATCGCCGAAATGGCCACCGGCGAGGGTAAGACCCTAGTCTCTACCCTGCCCGTGTACCTTAATGCCCTGGCCGGCCGGGGTGTGCACATGGTGACGGTGAACGACTACCTGGCCACCCGCGACGCCGAGTGGAACGGGCCCATTTTCGCCTTCCACGGCCTTCGGGTAGACTGCATCGACCTGCACCAGCCCAATACCGAAGACCGCCGGCAGGCCTACCTCTCCGACATCACCTACGGTACGAACAACGAATTCGGGTTCGACTACCTACGCGACAACATGGTAACCCACCCCGATCACCTGGTGCAGCGTGCCCACCACTTCGCCATTGTCGATGAGGTTGATTCGGTACTCATCGACGAGGCCCGTACCCCGCTCATCATCTCGGGCCCCGTGCCCCAAGGCGACCGCGACCGCGAAGAGTTTGTGCGTCTCAAGCCCCGCGTCGAGCGCGTGGTGAACCTCCAGCGCCGCTACGCCAACGAGTGCCTCACCGCCGCCCGCCGCGACCTGGCCAAAGACGACAAAGAGAGCCGCGAATCCGGCGGCATGGCCCTGCTGCGTGCCCACCGGGGCCTGCCCAAGTACGGGCCGCTCATCAAGTTCCTCTCCGAAGAGGGTATGCGGGTACAGCTCCAGAAGACCGAGGCCTTCTACATGCAAGACCAGAGCAAGAACATGTGGAAGGTAGACCAGGAGCTCTA
Organism: Bacteroidia bacterium; assembly: GCA_033763015.1. Classification (GTDB taxonomy): domain Bacteria; phylum Bacteroidota; class Bacteroidia; order J057; family JANRLA01; genus JANRLA01. Next base: position 34,939 of record JANRLA010000131.1, on the reverse strand, counting down.
CTTCACCATCGACGAGAAGAACAACCAGATCGAGCTCACCGACAAGGGCCGCGAAGCCCTGACCGACCCCGCCGAAGACCCCAACCTGTGGGTACTGCCCGACCTGGGCCAGGAGCTCTACGCCATCGACCAGCGTACCGACCTAGACAGCGACGCGAAGCTGCTGGCGAAAGAGAAAATTACCCGCGAGTTCGCCGACAAATCCGAGCGCCTGCACAACCTCACGCAGCTGCTCAAGGCCTACACCCTCTTCGAGCGCGACGTGGAGTACATCGTGCAGGACGGCAAGGTCATGATCGTCGACGAGAACACAGGCCGGGTGCTCGCCGGGCGCCGGTACTCCGACGGGCTGCACCAGGCCATCGAGGCCAAAGAAAACGTGCGCGTAGAGGCGGCCACCCAAACCTTCGCCACCATTACGCTGCAGAACTATTTCCGCATGTACCACAAGCTGGCCGGTATGACCGGCACGGCCGAAACCGAAGCGGGCGAGTTCTGGCAGATCTACAAGCTCGACGTGGTGGTGGTGCCGACCAATCGCCCGGTGGTGCGGCAAGACGCCGACGACCTGGTGTACAAAACCAAGCGCGAGAAGTACAACGCCATCATCGACGAGATTGTGAAGCTCACCGAGGCCGGTCGGCCCGTACTGGTGGGCACTACCTCGGTCGATACCTCAGAGCTCATCAGCAAGATGCTGCGGCTGCGCAAAATCAACCACAACGTCCTCAACGCCAAGTACCACGAACGGGAGGCCGAGATCGTAGCCGAGGCTGGCAAGGCTGGTGCGGTCACCATCGCGACCAACATGGCCGGCCGGGGTACCGACATCAAGCTGGGCCCGGGGGTAAAAGAAGCCGGTGGCCTGGCCATCATTGGCTCTGAGCGGCACGAGAGCCGCCGGATCGACCGCCAGCTGCGCGGCCGGGCCGGTCGGCAGGGCGACCCCGGCAGCAGTACGTTTTTCGTGAGCCTGGAAGACGACCTCATGCGCCTGTTCAACTCAGAGCGCATCGCCAAGGTTATGGACTGGCTCAAGATCAAAGAAGGCGAGGTCATCCAAGACCGGCTCATCACCCGCTCGATCTCGAACGCCCAGAAGAAGGTCGAGGAAAACCACTTTGGTACCCGCAAGCGGCTGCTGGAGTACGACGATGTGATGAACGCCCAGCGCGAAGCCATCTACAAGCGCCGCCGCAACGCCCTGTTTGGCGACCGGCTTCAGCTCGATCTGCGCAACATGCGCAACGACTTTGCCACCACCGTGGCGGAACGCTTCGCCGCCGACGCCGACACCGAGGCCTTGCGCCTCGACTGCATCCGTACCCTGGCCATCGACCCCGAGCTCTCCGACGCCGAGCTTTCGGGCCTCAAGCCTGCCGATCTGGCAGCCCAGATTGCCCATGCCGCCCACGAGCGCTACCGCCACAAGCTGCGCCACCTGACCGAGAACCTGCTCGCCGAAGTGCGCCGCATCCGGGCCCAAAACCCGCAGTATACCCTCATTGAGGTGCCCATGACCGAGGGTACCCGTGGGGTTCGGCTGCTGCTCGACATGGAAGAGCTGCTGCGCACCGAGGGCCGCTCGCTGGTAGACCAGTTTGAAAAAACTGTCACCCTCGGGGTTATCGACGAGAACTGGAAGGAGCACCTCAGGGCCATGGACGAGCTCAAGCAGAACGTGCAGACGGCTTACCTGGAGCAGAAAGACCCACTATTGGTGTACAAGTTCGAGGCCTTCGAACTCTTCCAGGCCATGCTCGCCGAGCTCAACGGCGAGGTGCTCTCGGTGCTCTACCGCGCCGAGGTAGAGCGGCCCGATGCCGCCCAGCGCCCCGCCCCGCCGCCCCGCCGCGACGACTTCTCGAAGCTCAAGAGCCAACACGGTGGCGAAGCCCCCGCCCGGCGCACACCCGTCAGTGTCGGTACGCCCGATGGCGGTGAGCGTAAGCTCAGCCGCCGCGAGCGCCGCGCCAACGAACGGAAGAAGAAGTAGGTAGCCGACTAGCCCGCGCCGGTAACCTCGATGACGAGCTTGCCGACCTGGCCACCGGCCTTCAAAAGGTCGAACGCCGCTTCGGCGTGGGCCAAAGGCGTTAGGCTGTGCACCTGCGGCGTGATGCGGTGCTCGGCGACGAAGCCCAACAAGGCGGCAAAGTCGTCGTCAGAGGCCATGGTGCTGCCCTCCAGCCGCACCTGGTTCCAGAACAGTTTGTGCACGTTGAGCTCGGCGGGGCGGCCCAGCGTTGCACCGTAGAAGATGATGCGGCCCCCGGGCCGGGTAAGGTCGATGAGGGTGTTGGCGGTGGGGCCCATCGCGCTGTCAATGACCACATCGAAGCCACCGGTGGCCAGTAGCGTCTGTTTGGCCCAGTCGGGCTCTCGGTAGTCGATCACCTGGGCAAAGCCTAGGGCCTGTATGGCGGCCACCTTGTCGGCCCCACCGGTGGTTACCCACAGCTGGGCGCCTGCAGCCTGGGCGATCTGCGCCGCCAGTAGGGCCACCCCGCCGCCTACGCCCGTTACCAGCACGCGCTGGCCGGGCCCCACCTCGCCCTTTACCCGCGTGGCGCGGTAGGCCGTCATGCCCGCAAGGGGCAGCGCGGCCGCCTGGGCCAGGCTGAGGTGTGCGGGGATGGGGTGCAGCCGGTCGGTGGGCACGTTGAGCAGCTGTTGCAGAGTCCCCCAGCGGGGCATGCCCAAGATGGTATAGCCCTTGGCCTGGGCGCGGGGGTCTGGCCCCCAGCCCAGGTTGGGGTTCACGAGAACCTGGCGGCCAAGCCAGCTGGGGTCTACGCCCGGCCCCAGGGCGGTAACAGTGCCTGCGCCGTCGCTGCCCAGCACCGTGCCGGGTACAATGCCGGGGTACTTGCCCTGGCGTATCCATTCGTCGCGGCGGTTCAGGGCGGCGTAGGCCACCTGTAGCGTCACCTCGCCGGGGGCGAGGGCGGGCAGTGCTACCTCGGTGTAGCTCAGGGCGTACGGCGAACCTTCGGTCAGGACGATGGCGGGGTGTGGCATGGGGCCAAACTACGGGTTTGTGGGCTACGGCAGCCTGCCAAGCTGGCAGAGCGGCCAGCCTTGGCACTGGTTTCGTCTGGGTAGTTTCCCTGATTTCGCAGGGAGTAGTGCGCAATGGATTGGAACAACCGTTTACCGCTCGCAGGGGCCGAGGAAGGCGCGTTTGAGGCGGAGATCCAGGACCTGATCGAAGGGGCCGAAGACCGTTTCGAGAAAGAACCCCTGCCCGAGGTGCTCCCCATCCTTTCGGTGCGCAACACGGTGCTGTTTCCGGGGGTCGTTACGCCGGTTACCGTGGCCCGCGACCGTTCGATCCAGCTCGTGAAAGAGGCGTATAAATCGGGCGACAAGCGCATTGGTGTGGTGGCACAGCGCGATAGCTCGGTCGAAGACCCGGGGCCTGCCGACCTGTACGAGGTCGGCACCACGGCCGTCATCCTGCGGCTCATCCGCATGCCCGATGGGTCGGTCACCATCGTCATCCAGGGCCGCCAGCGCTTCCGCACCGGCGAGTTCAGCCAAACCGAGCCCTACTTCAAGGCCCGCGTATCGGCCATCAAAGACAAACAGCCCGCTCGCGAAGAGGCCAAGGCCATGATGCTGAGCCTGAAGCAGGAGGCCGCGCGCATCATCGAGCTTAGCCCCAAGATCCCCTCCGAGGCCAACATCACGCTCCAGAACATCGGTTCACTCGGTTTTCTGGTCAACTTCATTGCCGCCAACCTGAACGTATCGGTTACCGACAAGCAGGCCATCCTCGAAGCGCCCAAGCTCATGGTGCGCGCTAAGCGGGTGCTCGAGCACATGGCGGCCGAACTGCAGGTGCTCGAGCTGAGCGAGGAAATCCAGAACAAAGTCCGCACCGACCTCGACAAGCAGCAGCGCGACTTCATCCTGCGCCAGCAGATCAAGGCCATCCAGGACGAACTCGGCGACCCCAGCTGGGAGGAAGACCTGACCGAGCTCGACGCACGCGCCAAAGACAAACAGTGGCCTGCCTACGCCCAAGAGGCCTTCGAAAAAGAAAAGCGTAAGCTGGCCCGGCTCAACCCCGCCAGCCCCGAGTACGGCGTATCGCAAAACTACCTCGAGTGGATGCTAGACCTGCCCTGGCAGCACACCACCGAAGACCGGCTCGACCTGGCCTACGCCGAGGCCGTCCTCGAGGAGCAGCACTGGGGCCTAGAGAAAGTCAAGGCCCGTATTCTGGAGTACCTGGCCGTACTGAAGCTTAAGTCGCAGGCCGACGGCCACCACCTGAGCAAAGCCCCCATTTTGTGCTTGGTGGGCCCGCCAGGGGTGGGTAAGACCAGCCTGGGCAAGAGCGTTGCCACGTCGCTGGGGCGGCAATTCGTGCGCATGTCGCTGGGGGGCCTGCGCGACGAGGCCGAAATCCGTGGGCACCGCCGCACGTACATCGGCTCCATGCCCGGGCGCATCCTGCAGGGGCTCAAAAAGGCCGGTACGGGCAACCCGGTGTTTTTGCTCGATGAGGTAGACAAAGTGGGCGGCGACTGGCGCGGCGACCCCGCCGCGGCCCTGCTCGAGGTCTTAGACCCCGAGCAAAACCACACCTTCAACGACCACTACCTAGAGCTGGACTACGACCTCTCGCCCGTCCTGTTTATCGCCACCGCCAACACCCTAGAAACGCTGCACCCGGCCCTGCGCGACCGGATGGAGATCATTGAAGTATCGGGCTACACACGCCCCGAGAAGATCCAGATCGCGGCACGGCACCTCTTGCCCAAAGTCGTGGCCGAGAACGGGCTGAAGCCCAGCCAGCTGAAGCTCACCGAACCCCTCATCGGCACCATTATCGACGACTACACCCGCGAGAGCGGCGTGCGGCTGCTGAGCCAACAGCTTGCCAAGCTGGCCCGGGGCGTGGCCCGCGACGTGGTCCGCGGCCAAGAAAGCGGCGAGAAGGTGAGCAAAGCCTTTACCGACAAGCGGCTGCGCACCTACCTGGGGGCCCCGCGCTTTGAAAACGAACTCTACCAGCAGGCACCCAACCCCGGTGTGGCCGTAGGCCTGGCCTGGACGGCGGTCGGTGGCGAGATCCTGTTCATCGAATCGGCGCTTGTACCGGGCAAGGGTCGGCTGCAGCTCACCGGCCAACTCGGCGATGTCATGAAAGAAAGCGCCAACCTTGCCTACACCTACCTCAAGGCCCACGCAGGGCACTACGGCATCCCCAAAGAGGTGTTCGATGGGTGGGATGTGCACGTGCACATCCCGGCGGGGGCCATCCCCAAAGACGGCCCTTCGGCGGGCATTACCCTGCTTACCGCGCTTACCTCGCTGTTCAGCCGTCGGCGCGTAAAAGCCCACCTGGCAATGACCGGCGAGCTTACCCTTAGGGGCAAAGTGCTGCCCGTGGGCGGCATTAAAGAGAAAGTGCTGGCCGCCGCGCGGGCGGGCATGAACCACATTGTGCTCTCGAAAGCCAACCGGCGCGATGTAGAAGAAATTGGCGAATCCCACACCGAGGGCCTGCTCTTCAGTTACGTAGACGACCTGGCCACGGTGCTCAAGCTGGCCCTCGAGCCTAAGCCCACCGAAGACCCCCGCTTGCTGCTGCAACCCCCCGCCCCCGAAGCCACGAACCCCCGTTTGCCCGCTACCCCCGTGGCCTAACCGGGCGCCAAGGGGCTATCTTCGCGCAGCTTTGCCAAAAAGCCGCTATCTGCATGGTACGTACCAAAGTGAAAGACGCACTGGCCGCCACCGAGTTTGGCCACACGGTGCTCGTGAAAGGCTGGATTCGCACCCGCCGGGGCAGTAAAAAGCTCTCGTTTATTGAGCTCTCCGACGGTTCGACCGCCCGGAATTTGCAACTGGTACTCGAGCACAGCCGTGTGACCGACGAGCTGTTGGCCCAGCTGAGTACCGGTGCCGCCATTGGCGCCGAAGGCACCCTGGTGCAAAGCCAGGGCAAGGAGCAGAGCATTGAGCTGCAGGTCGAGCGCCTGGAGGTGTACGGCCCAGCCGACCCCGAGACCTACCCGCTGCAGAAAAAAGCCCATAGCCTTGAGTTTTTGCGCGAAATCGGACACCTCAGGCCCCGTACGGCCACCTTTGGTGCCGTCTTACGCCTGCGGCACAGCCTGGCGTTCGCCATCCACGAGTTTTTCCACCAGCGGGGGTTTTTCTACCTGCATACGCCCATCATCACGGCTTCCGACGCCGAAGGGGCTGGCGAGATGTTCCAGGTGACCACCCTGCCGCTCGACCGGTTACCGCTCGCTGCCGGGGCCGTCGACTACAGCCACGACTTTTTTGGCAAGCCGGCCCACCTTACGGTCTCGGGCCAACTGGAGGGTGAACTCGCGGCCCTGGGCATCGGCGAGATCTACACCTTCGGGCCCACCTTTCGGGCCGAAAACAGCAACACCACCCGCCACCTGGCCGAGTTCTGGATGATCGAGCCCGAGATGGCGTTTTACGACCTGCGCGATACCATCGCCCTGGCGCAAGACCTGCTCCACCATGCCCTCAGGTTCGCCTTGCAGCACAACCCCGACGACCTGGCCCTGCTCGAAGACAAGTACGAACCCGGCCTGCGCGCCAAGCTCGAGAACGTGGTGGCCTCAGAAGTAGTGGTGGTCGACTATACCGATGCCATCGACATCCTGCAGACCTCGGGCCGGAGCTTCGACTTCCCCGTCACCTGGGGCATGGATTTGCAGACTGAGCACGAGCGCTACCTGGCCGAAACCCACTTCCAGCGGCCCGTCGCTGTCATCAACTACCCCAAAGCCATCAAGGCGTTTTACATGCGCCAGAACGAGGACGGCAAGACCGTCGCGGCCATGGACATCCTCTTCCCCGGCATTGGCGAAGTGGTGGGCGGCAGCCAGCGCGAAGAGCGGCTCGACCGCCTGGAGGGCCGCATCCACGAGCTGGGCCTACCCATGGAGAACTACAGTTGGTACCTCGATACCCGCCGCTTTGGCACAGCCCCGCACAGCGGCTTTGGGATGGGCTTCGAGCGGCTGCTGCTGTTCTGCACCGGCATGGGCAACATCCGCGACGTCATCCCCTTCCCGCGCACACCCGGCAGCTGCGAGTTTTAGGTACAAGGCCTGAGGTAGCGGGTATTGGCCAGTTTCGGTAGATTAGGGGATATGTCGGGTTCGAAGTCGTACCAACTGCGAATCCCTACCCCGTGCCACGAGCGCTGGGCAGATATGATGCCCACCGAGCGTGGTCGATTCTGTGCCAGTTGCCAGAAGGAGGTCATTGACTTTACGGGCTGGAGCGACGCGCGTATCACAGATTACATCGATCGGCAAGGCGCTACTCGGGTTTGTGGTAGGATTTCGAAGGCACAGCTAAAGCATTCGTTTGGTGCGGATTCGAAGGTATCCTATCCTAATTCAATTTTTAAGTGGCCACTTGCGGCTGCACTCGTGGTAGCACTCCCGCCACTTCAAGGCCTTACCCAAACACCGATTTCACAGTCCCCAATTGGTAGTTTAACTAAGGGAAATAAAGAAGAAACACCCGTATTAAAGGGATTAGTACTGGATCAGGATGGGATACCAGTAAATATGGCAACAGTTGTGATTGAATCTACACACGGAAAGGTATTAGCTGGCTTGTATACAGATGAAAGCGGATCCTTTTCGTTCGACATATCCAATTTTCGAACAGAAGTAATTCACCTACGGGTAGCTAGTTTCTCTTTCTACACGTATCGCCAATCGATTGATTTGAAGAATATAGTTTCGGATTCCCTGAAAATAATTCAGCTTGAATTTTGGGGCGCTACATTGACTGGAGAGGTTTTGATAGTTCGGTCTCGACCAAGCTCCATCTTGGGTTCAGCTCTGTGGTACGCCAAGTGGCCATTTGTACAAGTAGGTAAGTTGTTTCGGCGGCGGGGTGACTAATGCCAGCCCGTTTCACACAGGCTTAATCTTACCTCGACCAGCGGGTTGGGCCTTCGCGCTATCTTGAGCCCCAGCATGCCAGTTGCCGCACCCGCTCCGCCGCTTACGCTGCCGTTGTCTATCCACAACGACTACCCGCTCGACCGGCTCAATACCTTCGGCGTGCGTGCCCGTGGGCGGTACTACGTCAAGGTGACGCACCCCGCCCAGGTGGCCGAACTGGTGGCCAAGCGCCCGTTCCAGGAGAACCCGCGTTTTATGCTGGGCGGTGGCAGCAACATCCTGTTTCGGGGCGACTACCCCGGCCTCATCATCCACGTAGCCATCGACTACATTTCCATTGCCAGCATAGACCCCGAGTACTACTTCGTCGAGGCGGGTGCGGGGGTAGATTGGCACGACTTTGTGCTCTACGCCGTGCAGCGGGGCTGGGCAGGCATCGAGAACCTGGCCCTGATCCCGGGCACCGTAGGGGGCGCACCCATCCAGAACATCGGGGCCTACGGCGCCGAAGTGGCCGATTGCATCGAGCGGGTGAATGCCTACGACTTCTTTGAGGACGAGTTCGTGGTTTTCACCAACGCCGAATGCCGGTTTGGCTACCGCGACTCGGTGTTTAAGCACCCCGATAACCGAAGCCGCTACTGCGTTACGTCGGTCGTCTTCCGGCTGCAACGAACCAAAAACCCCCGCCTTCGGCTCGACTACCCCGCGCTGAAGGATGCGCTGCACGAGCGCAAAATCTACGAGCCCACCCTGGGCGATGTCTGCGAAACCGTCATCGCTATCCGGCAGAGCAAACTGCCCGACCCCTACCTGTTGGGCAACACGGGCTCGTTCTTCAAAAACCCTGTTGTGGACGTAGCCCAGGCCGAGGCACTGCTCAAGGCGCACCCCACGGCACCCAACTACCCGAAGAGGGATGGCTCGGGCGTCAAAATCCCGGCGGCGTGGCTTATAGAGCAGTGCGGCTGGAAGGGCAAACGGCTGGGCCCGGTAGGCACCTACGACAAGCACGCGCTGGTGCTGGTCAACCACGGTGGGGCTACGGGGGCCGATGTACTGAAGGTAGCCGAAGCCATCGAGGCCGATGTCGAGGCCAAATTCGGCATTGAGCTTGAGCGCGAAGTGCAGGTCGTGTAGGCTAGGCGCCGGTGTGGCGCCCCCGGTACACGCAGCGGCTGGTACAGGTTTCGTCGACCACGATGCGCACCAGGCCGGGCAGGGAGGGCTGGATGCGCCGCCAGAGCCATACGGCCAGGTTTTCGGCGCTGGGGTTGCGCAGTAGGGGCTCGTTCCAGGCTTCGCCCAGGTCGTTGAGGCAGTAGTGGTCTAGTTGTGCAATGGTGGGGCTTACGGCCGCTTTAATGTCGGCGTAGTCGAGGTAAACGCCCGTCGTGGGGCTGATGGGGCCTTCTACCCAGACCTCAATCCGGAAACTGTGGCCGTGCAGTCGCCGGCATTTGTGCCCTTCGGCAAAGCCTGGCAGCCAGTGCGCGGCCTCGAACCGAAACTCCTTCATCAGCTCTACCACCGGTGTGCCGTCCATACTGCAAAGCTCGTAACCCCTGCGCAAACCGCCACCAGGGGCTTACGGGCAGCTGTTAACGCTTTTTTTGGAATGGGAATAATTCTCATACGACAGTTAGTCGTATATTAGTTGTACAAACAACCATACAGCGATGACGACCCCGCACAACAGTTTCAGGTACCTGGCCACCAGCGCCGCTGCTGCCAGCACAAGTACCAGCCCCGACGAGCCACGGTTTGTTCCGCTGACCGTCGACCAGGATGCGCTGCTGGAACGTGAGCTCTTGCCCCACGCCGACCTGCTGTTCCGCTTTGCCTACAAGCTTACCGGCGACGAAGAATTGGCCGCCGACCTGGTGCAGGAAACCTACTTCAAGGCCTGCCGCTACATCGGCAACTTCCAGGCCGGCAGCAACGCCAAAGCGTGGCTCTACCGCATCCTGAAAAACAACTTCATCAACGAGTACCGGCGCAAAAAGCGCACCCCCGCCCAGATCGACATCGAGAAGGCCATCAGTGCCGAGACTCGGCCCGAGCCTACGCTCATTCAGCACAGCAGCCAGGACACGTGGATCCAGAACCTGATGTCAGACGAGGTAGCACGTGCCATACGCGAGTTGCCCGTCGACTACCGGGTCGTGGTCGTGCTCTGCGACATCGAAGAGTTCAGCTACGAAGAGATCGCCGAGATCGTCGATATACCCGTGGGCACCGTGCGTTCACGCCTGCACCGGGGCCGCAACATCCTGCGCGACCGGCTCACGAAGTACGCCCTCACCATGGGCTATGGCGGCCCCAACGCCCGCTACCCCGTGCGCCCCGAGCTCAACTAAACCGCTCTAGCAGCACTCTAGCGGCGCCTGACGGGCCTACGCCTAGGTATCGTTGGTGCGTTGTGCCTGTTGGCCACGCAAGCACCAGCTTTTGCGGCAGGTGACCAAAACCGCTAGCTTGGCAGCCGTGATTGAGACCATCTACCAGACACCCGACAAGACCTTTCGGTGGATAGATGTGACCCAGCCCGAGGCCGCCGAACTCGAGGGCCTGGCCTTCGATTACGGCATCCCGCCCCTGGCCATTGAAGACGTCATGGAGCTGCGGCACCTGCCCAAGTTTGAGCGCCTGGGCGAGGTGCTGTTCCTCATCCTCAGGCCCTACGACGAAACGCGGTTTAAGCAGCAGGTAGAGCACGTAGTAGACCTGAGCCGCAAACTGGCGCTGTTCATCGGCAAAGACTTTGTGCTCACCATCCACCGGGCCCCCATGCCTTTCTTCGAGCAGTGCAAGGCCCGGTGGATCAACAACCTGCGGCGCCAGGACAAAAAGCCCATGGCCCTGCTGCTCTACCTGGTCGATGCCGTGATCGATACCTACCAGAAGCCGGTAGACCGCATGGAGGAGCAGATGGACCGCTACGAGCAGCGGGTGTTCACCCAACAAAAGCGGCCCTTTGGTTTCAAGCGCTTTTACAAATTCAAGCGCGAACTGGCCCTGATCCGTAAGCTGTTGCGGCTGCAGCAGAACGTACTCCTGCAACTGGACGTGCACCTGGGTCCCGGCCCCGATGCCCGGCTGCAAGACTTGCGCGAGGCCATTGATGCCCTCACGTTCCAGACCGACGAGCTGCTTTCAGACTCGAACAACCTGATGAACATGTACATCAGCATCTCGAGCCACCGCAACAACGAGGTCATGCGGGTACTTACCGTTTTCAGTGTCTTCTTCCTGCCCCTGACCTTTATAGCGGGCATTTACGGCATGAACTTCCGCATCATGCCCGAAATCGATTGGACGTACGGCTACCTGTTCAGCATCCTGCTCATGGTCAGCGTCACGGTAGTCATCTACATCTGGTTCCGACGCAAGAAGTGGCTCTAGGGTAGGGCCAAGGCCAGCCCTACGACCACGGCTACCCCGCAGAGCACCGGCAGGAGTGCGGCCCCAATGGCCTGGCCCACGGGCGCTGCCGTGATGTTGCCGTTGGTATCGAACCGGATGTTACCCGGTAGCTCGTCGAGCAGCTGGGCCTGGTAGCCGCCTAGGGAGTCTTCCAGGTACAGCAGGGGCTCTTCGGCTTCATCTTCCAGCTTTTCGGGCAGGTGGTGTTGTGCCGTGGCCTGGAACGCCCGGCCACTGGGCAAGCTCACCTCAAACGTGAGCTTCATCACCGTGCGGTTGTTGATGCGGGTGTTGGTCGGCTCCTTGCTCACGAGCTTGCCCGTGGCGTAGTGGCCGTTGGCCAGCAGCCGAAGGGCACGGGGCCGATTCCGTAAGCCCAGCCAGGCAACCAGCCCTCCGGCAGCAGGGAAGATGAGAATCATGAACCCGACCCACACCGGGAAGAGCCCCATCCGCTGGCCTTCGATCACGGCCCAGGTGGGGTCGCTGCTCCGGTAGCGCACCGTAACGCTTTCCCCCGCCTCTACCCCCTGGCCGGTGGTGTACGAGCTACCGGTGTAGCGCTTGCCGTCGTCGGCGGTGAAGGTAAAGGTGTTCTTGTACACCGTTACATCGTTCTCTGAAGCGCCGGTGGGCTCAGCTAGGGTCACGGTACCGGTGGTCTCGCGGTTAGGCGACCCGGCAAGGCCGCCAATGACCGTCCGCAGCGGCAGAAACGCGAACGTAAAGGGGATGCCAAAGAGCAGGAACAGAAATCCGATCTGCTGCAGCACTCCGCCAAAGAGCACTACCAGCCGGGTAGTGGGCGGCACGCTGCGGGGTGGGTTGGCTATGTACATCGGCAAAGGTTTTGTTCAAGCTACTAAAAATGGGTAGACACCAGAGGCTCAGCGATTTACGGGTGCTTTCCGCAGCACGCGCGGGGTGTAGGTCTTGAGCAGGTAGCCCATCCCGGCAGTCGTGAAAAACGAAAACGTAGCGTACACCAGCGGCACGACGGCCAGCTCTTTACTGCCCAAGAGGCTTGCTGCGATAAAGACCGCGAGGGCCGAGTTGTGCAGCCCTACTTCGATCGAAATGGTGAAACTGTTGCGGCGGCTCAGGCCCGCAAACCGCGAGAAGTAAAAGCCCACCAGCATCGTGCTCAGGTTCAGCAGCAGCGTCGGCAAAAACACGCCCGTGTAGTCCGAGAGGCCCAGTGGGGTTTCGGAGGGATCGAGGAAAATGACCCCCAGAAAGACAACCGCCAGCAAGATGGGCAGTGCGATGCGCAGGGGGGGCTCCAGCCGCTCGGCCAGGGCCCTGAACTTGGTGCGCACAACCACGCCCAGGGTGGTGGGCACGATGGTAACGAGTAGTATTTCCTGTAGCGCCGTGTGCAGTGGCAACTGCACCGTGTTGCCCTCGCCCAGGAACACCCGCAGCGCCAGGCCCACCAGCAGCGGGATGCTTACCAGAATGAGCACACTGTTCAGGGCCGTGAGCGTGAGTGAGAGCGCCACGTTGCCCCGCAGCAGGTGGTTAATCAGGTTGGCCGTGGCCCCGCCCGGCGCCGCCGCGATGATGATGAGGCCCACCTGCATGGGCGCTGGCAGCGGAAAGACGAAGGCAATGAGGAACCCAACCGCTGGCAGGAGCACCATCTGCGCCACCAGCCCAATGCTAACCGGCTTGGGGTGCCGAAAGATGTTTTTAAAGTCGGCCAGCTCAAGCGTTGTCGCGATGCTCAGGGTAATCAAGAACAGGGTGATGGGCAGCAGGGTCTGCGAAAAAAAGGGGGCCTCTAGCACGGTGTGGCGGGTTGGTGGTCGCTCAAAGAAAAGACATACTACGCTCTGTGGGGCCCTGCAGCCCCCAACTGGGTCTAAATACCACCCGGTGCATTGCCCACGACCCTGCCCCGGTGTAGTTTAGCACACCGTACTACCCCCCACACCCCTGCCCCATGCCCCAGATTACGATCGATGGCAAAGCGTACACCTACGAAGGTGAAGGTCGTCTACTGGAATTTGCCCTTACCAGTGGGGTAGAGATACCCTATTTCTGCTACCACCCCGCCATGAGCACCCCGACCAACTGCCGGATGTGCTTGGTAAACGTAGGTTTCCCGATGAAAGACCGGGCCACCGGCGAAGTGCTCAAAGACGAGCAGGGCAACCCCAAAATCGGCTGGGGCCGCAAGCCCGCCACGGCCTGTAACCAGCCCCTAGCCCCCGATATGTACGTGGAGACCGGCCGCGTAAGCCCGGTCATCAAAAAGGCACAAGAGGGGGTACTTGAGTTTCTGCTCATCAACCACCCGCTCGATTGCCCGATCTGCGACCAGGCCGGCGAGTGCCCGCTCCAGATCTGGACCTACAAGTACGGCCCCGAAGGCTCGCGCTTTGAGCTGCACAAAGTGCACAAGCCCAAAGAGATAGACCTGGGCCCCAACGTGAAGCTAGACGCCGAACGCTGCATTAACTGTACCCGCTGTACGCGCTTTACCGAAGAAATCTCGGGCACTAACCAACTCTCCATCCACTCGCGGGGCGTTACCAACTTCCCGGCAACCGCTCCGGGCAAGACCTTCGATGACCCCTACTCGATGAATGTCATCGACCTGTGCCCGGTGGGGGCCCTCACCAGCCGCGACTTCCGGTTCAAGGCCCGGGTGTGGGAGATGAACTACACCCCCACCATCTGCACCGGCTGTAGCAACGGCTGCAACGTAGATGTTTGGGTGCGCGACAACGAAGTGCTCCGCCACACGCCGCGCGAAAATCCGGCCGTAAACCAGTACTGGATGTGCGACGAGGGCCGGCTGGACTACCCGCGCTTCAACGAGGGCCGCGTATCGGGCGTAAAACTAAAAACCGACCTGCCGGTCTCCTTTGAAGAGGGTATGCAGCAGGCGGCTACACTGCTAGGCCAGCACCGAGGCAAAACGCTCTTCTTGGGCTCTGCCTACGCGTCCGTTGAGTCTAACCACGCGCTCAAAGTCCTGGCCACTGCGCTGGGCGCCAACACGGTACATTACGCTACCCATACCCAAACCGGCTGGGGCGATATGTTTTTACGCAAAGACGACCGCACCCCCAATGCCGCAGGCTGCGAGCTGGTGGGCCTGAAAGCCGCCACCCCAGCCCAGATAGAGGCCGAGGTAGCCAGCGGCAATTACACCCTGGTGTACATGCTCGAAGACACGCCCCTGGCAAACCAGCTCAGTGGGCACTTTGGCAAACTGCCGTTCATTGTGCACGCCACCAACTACTTCGCGGGCCACGAGCACGCAGCGGTGGTACTGCCGGCAGCCACCCACCTCGAGGGCCACGGGGTCTACCTGAACACCAAGCAGGTGCCGCAACTTGCCCTGCAGGCCCTCCAAATCCGGCGCATGACCCCCGAGATGTGGATGTCGCTGCCCAAAAGCCGCCTCGACGCAGGCGGGGTACCCATCGACAACTGGCGCAGCCCTGAGCACATCACCGATTGCCTGCCCAGCTGGCTCCTGGTGAGCAAGCTGGCCCTGGAGCTCGACGTAGATTTCATCCATACCGACCACTCCACTGTCTTCCAGGCCATCAAAACCGCCTATGCGCCGCTGGCAAACCTCAAGGTGCCCAAACGCGCCCGCAAAGAGGCCTTCAAAATGAGCCAGTTCGAGTTCGCATTGCCGTAGTCGGCAGCGTCTGTCTAGAAATAGAAAAGGGCCCCACTGGGGCCCTTTTCGGTTGCAGTGGTGGAGGTAGGTTTACTTCACCATGTCTTTCTTCATGGGTGCCAGCAGGGCCAGGATTTCGTCTTGCTCCTTTTGGGGGATGTTGAAGTCATTGAAGGCCTTCACAAAGTCCTCGACCAGCGCCGCGAAGGCTTCGTCGGTAACGCCCATGCCTTTGTGGGCCTTTTTCATGTTCAGGCCGGTGTACTTCTCGGGGCCGCCGGTGGCTTCGCAGATCTGGGCGGTAAGCATGTCGTGCAGGTGCTGCACGCGGTTTTGGGCAACCGTGGTCTGGAAGTACGAGGCAATCCGCTCGTCGGCGGCGATGTACTCAATGGCTTTGCCCACAACGGCGTAGATGGCGTCGCGGCCACCCAGGCGTTCGTAGAGCGATTTTTCGGCTTGGGCAAAGCCCGTGGTAGCCACAAGGGCAAAGACGGTAACCAGGCTTGCGCGAGAAAGGAGCTTTTGCATGCGGTAAGGGGGTTGGGTGATTTTACTGAAACATACACACCAAACGGGTCGGTGGGTTCACTTCAGGGGCACAAAATCAAGTGTAGTTTACCGGGGTGGAGGCACTACTTGCTCAGATTCGTGGCTGCCAGGTATGCGCAGCCCACTTGCCCCACGGCCCGCGCCCGGTGGTGCAGGCTAGCTCCAGCGCGCGGCTGGCCATTGTAGGGCAAGCCCCGGGCCGCCGGGTGCACGCCAGCGGCGTGCCCTGGGACGACCCCAGCGGCCGTACGCTCCGCGCCTGGCTGGGCATCGGCCCCGAGCGCTTTTACGACCCCACCGCCGTGGCCCTGGTGCCCATGGGCTTCTGCTACCCCGGCCACGGGCCCAGCGGCGACCTGCCCCCACGGCCCGAGTGCGCCCCCCTGTGGCACCCCCAGCTCTGGCCCATGCTGCCAGCGCTCACCCTCACCCTGCTCGTGGGCCAGTACAGCCAAGCCCATTACCTGGGCCCCACAGCCGGTGCTACGCTTACCGCCACGGTTGAGGCCTGGCGGCGGTACCTGCCCCACTACCTGCCCCTGCCGCACCCCAGCCCCCGCAACCGCCCCTGGCTGCGCAAAAACCCATGGTTTGAAGCCGAGGTGCTGCCCGAACTACAGGCCCGTGTACGTTCTTTGTGGCCATGATACGATCAGGGCTATTGCTTCTGCTGGCACTGGTGCTGGCACTACCCCTTACCGCGCAGCAACTGAAGGGCTGGGTCACGTTTACCGACAGCCTGGGGGCTACCTATGTGCTGCCCCTTGCGCCCACTACCCAGCGGATTGTGAATGACGACCCCTCGGGTACTATGCTAGCCTACATCCACCAATCGGTCGATGAAGCGGCACCCGATCAGCCCGCCGGCGTGGTACAGAGCGGAAGTTTTGAGCTAAACGATGCCGTAGATGCCTGGCCCGATGCCTTTGCCGAGGGCCTGTTTGAAGGCTACATACGGTCGTTTCAGGGTTCCAGCGAAGCGGTTGCCGAGTTGGTGTCTGACAGCAGCCGCCACGGCATGATCACCCGGCGCTACCGCAACGCCGAGGGTTCGCCCTTTGCCTTCCGGCTCGAGATCTACGTCGACCCGCTCGCCCCTCGGTTTTACTCAATGTTGCTCTTGTCCACGGACGAAGCCGTGCTTGAGCCATTCGCCGAGCCCTTTTTCGCGGCAGCAAAATTCCCCAACCACTAGCCATGGGCCAGCAGGTACACGCCACCACTGTATTGGGCATTCTGCACAACGGGCAAGTTGCCCTGGGGGCCGACGGGCAGGCCACGCTGGGTGCCACGGTGCTCAAGAGCAACGTGCGCAAGCTGCGCAAAATGGCCGACGACCAGATCTTGGCGGGCTTTGCAGGCTCTACCGCCGATGCCTTTACGCTCCTCGAACGCTTCGACGAAAAACTGGCGGCCCACGGCCAGCACATGAAGCGCGCAGCCATCGAGCTGGCCAAAGATTGGCGGATGGACCGCTACCTGCGCCGCCTCGAGGCCATGCTCATTGTCATGGACCGTAACGACGGGCTCATCCTCACCGGCACGGGCGATGTGCTCGAACCCGAAGATGGCGTGCTTGCCATTGGCTCCGGCGGGCCCTTTGCCCAGGCCGCCGCGCGCGCCCTCAAGGCCCACGCCAGCCACCTGAGCGCCGAGCAGATGGTACAGGCTGCCCTAAACATCGCCGCCGACATCTGCATTTACACCAACCATAACATCCGCATCCTCACCCTGGATGCCCCCACGACCCAAGTCTAGTGGCAGACGCCGCCGGCTTTGCCTGGCCCCTTAGGCCCCTCCAGGTACGCCAAACCCCCCAGCGCACCGAGGTGCACGACCCCCTGCGCCGCCGCTGGGTCGTGCTCACGCCCGAGGAGTTCGTCCGCCAGCAGCTCGTGCTGCACCTCACCCAGGGGCTGGGCGTACCCCTGCAGCTCATGGCCATTGAGCGTGGGGTGCGGGTGCTGGGCCGCGCTCGGCGTTTCGACCTCGTGGTGTACGGCCGCAGTGGCCAGCCGCGGCTGTTAGCCGAATGCAAGCACCCCGAAAGCCGTCTGGGCCCCGAGGCCCTGCACCAGGCGGCCCAATACAACAGCCATGTGGGGGCCAGTTGGCTGGTCGTTACCACAGGTGTAGAGCTCTGGGTGTACCGCCAGAAGTTTTCGGCCCCTGGCTACCAGCGCGAGCCCCAGCTGCCACCCTTCGACGACTGGGCCCTTTAAGCGAGCCCCAGCTCCTGCCGCAAGGCCTCGGTGTGGGCACCCAGGTTGGGCGGTGGGCTCAGGGTAGGCGCCTGCCAACCCTGCGGTTCGGCCCAGGCGACAGTTCGCAGGCCCTTGAGCCCCTCGTGCACCAGGTGCAGCGGTAGGGCTTCGGGCTGTGCCAGTGCGGTGGGCACATCGTGTAGGGCCCCGGCAGGTACGCCGCGCGTGTGCAGCGTCGCCAGCAGCGGTTCCAGCGCCTGGGTAGCAATGGCAGCTGCCAGTTCGGCCTTGAGTGCGCTGCGGTGCTCGACGCGCCGGGCGTTGGTGCTGTAGCGGGGGTCGTGGGCCAGGTGGGGCAGGCCCAGCACGTCGCACAGGTCGGCAAACTGCCGGTCACTGCCCACGGCCAGCTGCACCTCGCGCCCATCGGCGGTAGCGAACAGGCTGCCGTAGGGCACGATGGCCGGGTGTTCGCTGCCCGCGCGCTCGGGGCGTTGGCCCAGCCACAGCCAGGCGCTGGCCTGGTTGGCCAGCGAGGCCACTGCCGCTTGCGCCAGCGACACCTCGACGATGGCCCCCGTGCCGGTGCGCTCCCGCTGCCAGAGCCCGGCCAGGATGCCCTCTTTGAGCTGGTGCGCGGCCAGGAGGTCCATGAGCGCGACGGGCAGCTTGGTGGCAGGCCCCTCGGGCGTGCCGTTCAGGTACATGAACCCCGATTCGGCCTGCACCAGGGCGTCGTAGCCCCCACGGTCAGAGGTAGGGCCATAGCCGCTCAGGTGCGCCACCACCAGCCGGGGGTACCGGGCCTGGAGGGCTGCGGGGGCCATCCCCAGCTTTTCGCCGTCGCTGGGGCGGTAGTTGCTGATGACTACATCGGCGCTGGCGAGCAGCGCGTGCGCCAAGGCCTGTCCAGCGGCGGTTTTCAGGTCGGCCACCACGCTCGCTTTGCCCCAGTTGACGGCCGAGAAGTAGGCCGACACGTCGCTAGCGCTGCCCTCGCCCGCTATGCGCCAGGTGCGGGTCACGTCGCCCGTGGGCGGCTCAAGCTTAACGACCCGCGCCCCGAGCTCGGCAAAAAACTGGCCTACCGCCGGGCCTGCCAGCACGGTGGCCAGCTCTACAACGGTAAGGCCCTCAAACAGGCCCCGATTGCCCGGCGGGGGCATTAGTCCAGTTTGATTTCTTCGCCCATGCCGTCCAGGTAGCGCACCGTGGTAAAGGGCAGGGTGTCTGAGCTCTTCACCCCAATCCAGCGGCGGTACTTCTGCCACCACCGAAAGCGCCGGCTGGGCAGGCCCTGCTTCAGGTACGCGGCCAGGTAGGGGTTCACCTCCAGGTGCAGTTTTTTAATGCTGCTCTTCTCGATGAGGTAGGCCAGGTTACGCTCCAGGTTATCGACGATAGCGATCGAGGCCTCGATTTTGCCCGTGCCGCCACAGCTGGGGCACGTCTCGTCGGTCGAGATGGTCACCTCGGGCCGCACCCGTTGCCGCGTGATCTGGATGAGCCCAAACTTGCTCATCGGCAGGATGGTGTGCCTCGCGCGGTCGCGGCGCATCTCGTCGCGCAGCTTGTCAAAGACGGCCTTGCGGTGCTCGGGGCGCCGGTGGTCGATAAAGTCAATAACGATGATGCCGCCCATGTCGCGCAGGCGCAGTTGCCGGGCGATCTCGCTGGCGGCTTCCAGGTTGGTGCGCAGGGCGTTTTCTTCGGGTGCCGACTGGCCGGTGTTGCGCTGCGAACCCGAGTTTACGTCGATGACGTGCAGGGCCTCGGTGTGCTCGACCACGATGTAGCTGCCGCCGGGCATGTTTACGTTCCGGCCAAAGCTGCTCTTGATCTGGCGCTCGATACCGAAGTGCTCGAAGAGCCCGACCCGAGGCTTTTTGAGCTCCAGGATGTCGACTTTGTCGGGAAGGTTGGTGCGCAGGTAGTCCTGGATGTCGCCGAACAGGGCTTTGTCGTCCACGTAGATGGCGTCAAACCCAATGGCCAGCATGTCGCGCAGCAGGCTTTGGGCACGGTCCATTTCCGAGAGCACCTTGCGGGGGGCCTGCCCACCCACCACCTGCTCGCACAGGCTCTGCCAGCGGGCCATGAGGCGGGTAAACTCTTCGCGGATTTTCTCCAGCTCTACGCCCTCGGCGGCGGTGCGTACAATGATGCCCACGTTGGGCGGCAGCATGTCGTCGAGCAATTGCTTCACGCGCCGCTTTTCGTCGCGCGAGCGAAACTTGCGCGAGACCGACACATCGCTCGAAAACGGCATGAGGATGATGTACTGGCCCGCCAACGACAGCTGGCTGCTCAGACGGGGGCCTTTCGTCGAAATGGCCTCCTTCATGATCTGCACCAGTACCGTTTGCCCCGGCTTGAGTACATCGGCCATTTTGCCGCCCTTGTCAATATCCGGTATGCCCTCCACCTGGTCTATTGGGACCAACTGGCGCTGGTGGATGGCCGCGTTCAAAAACTTGGTCTGGGTCTTGATTTGGGGGCCCAGGTCATAGTACTGCAGAAAGCCATCTTTCGGGTGCCCGATTTCGACGAACGCCGCATTCATCTGGTGGTTCACGCGCGAGACGCGGCCCAGAAATACGTCGCCTACCGTAAAGAGGTTGTTCCGCTTCTCAAAATGCAGCTCTACGAGCCGCTTGTCTTCCAGTACAGCAATGCGCAGGCCCTCGGGCGTGCTGCTGACGATCAATTCATTGGCCACAGTGTAGGGTTGTGTAGGGTGCCCTACCGGCCCGCGTGGGGCTGCAACAAGAGGGTTAACCCACCGAAACGGGGGCTACCCAGCGCCGCCAAGGGCCTGGGTAGCCACTAACCCCCTACCGCCACACGCCGTGGGGTAGGGTTAGGTGTAAGGGTAGGCTATCTGTTCTTCTTCTTGTGACGGTTCTTCCGAAGACGCTTCTTGCGCTTGTGCGTGGCCATCTTATGGCGTTTGCGTTTTTTACCAGAGGGCATTGCTCGGGTAGGGGGGTAAAGGTGAAGGGGTTAATTGGCTTGTAGCTGGCGTAACGCTGCCTGAGCAGCCTGGGCCAAGTCGGGGTTCGCGGCACGCGCCGCGGCTTGCAAAAACGGTTGGGCGGCATCGGGTTTGCCGAGGCCTACCAACGTGAGTCCGAGGTAATAATTCGCTTCCGGGTGGTTGGGTGCGGTAGACAGGATTTTTCGAAAACGCGGCTCGGCCTTGGCGTATTGCCCCGTCTGGTAACTAAATATTCCCATCCGCAGTTGGGCCGGTGTGTAGGCCGGGTTTTCGTCGGCCAGGGTGCGCAATTCTTGCACGCCCTGCATGATGACCTGCTGGTCGCCACTTTCAATGTAGAGCAGGGCCCGGTCGGTTCGAGCGGCCAAATCGGTTGGCTTTGCTGCGGTGTAGCTGCCCAGAAGGGTATACCCGCGCCGGGCGTAGGCGCTGCGCTGGGCTTCGCTAGTGGCTACCGGTGGCTGGCGAATGGCCTCGAGGTAGGCCCTGCCAGCGGCCAGCTGGTACTCGGGGGTGGGGGCAAGCTGGGCAAGGGTATCGGCCCAGGCGGCGACAAGGTCGGGCCGATTGGCATTTACGGCAGCTTGCAGCACCTTCCGGGCGGTGGCGGTGTCCGGGTTCTGGCCATACTGGGCCATCAGGCCACGCAGCACCTGGCCGTCGGTACCCTGGGGCAAGTCTTGGCCCTCATCCGCCGAGGCCGTCGGCGCGTCGTTAGCCGAAGGTTTAGCGTTGCCATCATTCAGTGAGGTGCGGTCGGCAAAGAGCAGCAGTACAAACACGACCAGACCCGCCGCGACAACGGCTGCAATGGCAAATGTTTCTTTCGTACCCGTTTTCGCTGCTTCGCCCACCCAACTGCTCCTCGTGCCTTACGTCTGCCACACAACCCATTTGCCCACCGTGGGGGGCTGCTACTGCTTTTCCTTCTTGATCTTCTCCTTTAGCGTGGGGCTTTCTTTGATGCGCTGCGCAAACACCTTGGCCGGCTTGAAGCTGGGGATGTAGTGCTCGTCGATCACAATAGGGGTGTTACGCGAAATGATGCGCGCTACCTTCTTGGCCCGCCGCTTGGTAATGAAGCTGCCAAACCCGCGGATGTAAATGTTGTCGCCTTCGGCCATTGAGGTTTTCACGACCTTGAAAAAGGCTTCCAGCGTTGTAGATACATCGCCTTTATCCAATCCGGTCTTCTGCGCTATTTTGGCGACGATTTCGGCTTTGGTCACGGCGTACGAATTGGCACCAACTGAGTAAGAATCAGCAGTTTGGAGAGCGAATTTAGCGATGGGTATCGGAGCAACCAAGCCCTTTTACCCCCTGTGACGCGTAATTTAACATTGGTTTTGGGCCCCTCGCTGGTGGCGTGGTACCTGCCCCGGGCGCGGCCCTTGCCCTGGCGTACCACCCGCGACCCTTACCGTATCTGGGTGTCCGAAATCATATTGCAGCAAACCCGCGTGGCCCAGGGCCTGGGGTATTACGAGCGGTTCCTGGCCCGTTTCCCGTCGCTCGAAGCCCTGGCCAGTGCCCCGCTCAATGCCGTGCTCAAGGCCTGGGAGGGGTTGGGCTACTACACCCGCGCCCGCAACCTGCACGCCACCGCCCAGCACATCCACCACACCTTGGGCGGCCAGTGGCCCACTACCACCGCTGGCCTCGAGGCCCTGAAGGGCATCGGGCCCTACACCGCACGGGCCTTGGCCAGCATCTGCTTCGGTGAGCGGGTGGCGGTGCTCGACGGCAACGTGTTTCGGGTGCTAAGTCGGCTCTACGCCGACCCCGTGCCCATCAACAGCCCCAGCGCCCGTGCGCACTACCAGCCCCTGGCCGATGGCCTGCTTGAGGACCCCGGCCTCGTGCCCGCCGAGCTTAACCAGGCCCTTATGGAGCTCGGGGCCACCCTATGCACGCCCCGTACCCCCGGTTGCACCACCTGCCCCTGGCAGCCCCATTGCGCAGCGTTTGCCAGCGGCGCGCCCAGCCGCTACCCCGTAAAGCAACCCAAACCCGAGCGCGGCAACCGCTTCTATGAGTACTACCTCGTGGTGGGCCCCCAGGGTACGGTGCGCCTGCGCCAGCGCGATGCCAGTAGCTATTGGAAGGGACTCTGGGAACTGCCCGCCGAAGAGGTACCCACTTGGCGCCCCAACCCGCCCCAGGGGCGCGAACGGTTTCGGCTCACGCACGAGTTCTCCCACTTCAGGCTCCACATCCGCGTGAACGAAGTGCCCGAGCAGACCTGGGTGGCCTCGCCCGATGAGCGCACCGTTGGGCCAAATGACCTAGAGGGTTATGCCCTGAGCCGCGCCGTGCAGAAAGTACTGGCGCAGCACTGGGCCGATACCCGCACCCTCTTCTAGGGCTCAATGACGACCCCTTTCCAGAACGCCACCCGGCCAGCAATCTGCTTGGCGGCATCTTTGGGCGTGGGGTAGTACCACGCGGCGTTGGGGTTGGTCTGGCTGCCGACGGTGAGGCTATAGTAGCTGGCCTCGCCCTTCCAGGGGCAGGTGGTGTGGTGGGCCGTTTTCTCGAAGTATTCGGTGTTTAGGCTCTCGGCCGGGAAATAGTGGTTGCCCTCGACGACCACCGTATCGTTGCTCTCGGCCAGAATGGCCCCGTTCCACACTGCTTTCATGTCGATAGATGTTTGAACAAGAACCGAAACCGTGTTGGGATTGGTTCCGGCGTTAGCTGGCCTGGGGCCGGCGGTGCTTCCAGCGCTTGTGGGTCCAGAGCCAGTACGGCGGGGCCTGGCGGATGGTGGCCTCCAGCCGCCGCACGTACCGCTCGAGCAGCTCGCCAGGGGCGGTCTCGGCCGCGTTTTCACTCAGCAGCTCAAAGCGTAGCTCGTAACGGCCGGGCCTGAGGGGCAGAATCTCGATGTACACCACGGCCTGGGCGTACTTGCGGGCCAGCTTTTCGCCGCCTTGCAAGAAGGGGGTATCCTGGTTGAGGAAGGTGGTCCAGTAGCTGTTTTCGGGCGGGGCGCTCTGGTCGGCAATGAAGGCCGTGGCCATCACCTGGTCTTTGTGGGCGGCAAAATGCCGGGCCGTTTCGCGCATTTCGATGAGCCGCATACCGAAGCGACTGCGCGCCCGATTTACCAGCGCATCTACCCGCCGGTTGGCAATGGCATGGTAGATGCCGTAGAGCGGGCGGCTCAAGGCCAGGGCTACTGCGTTGGCGCCCATCTCCCAGTTGCCGTAGTGGCCCAGCATGAGCACCACGCTTCGGCCTTGGGCAAACTGGGCCTCGACCACCTCGGTGCCCACCAGGGTAAACATCTGCCGCACCTGGGCCCGGCTCACGGTGAGGCTTTTCAGCGCTTCGAGCAGCAAATTGGCCAGGTGGCGGTAGCACCGCCGGGCGATGGCACGGCGCTCGGCCTCGCTTTTTTCGGGGAAGGCATTGCGCAGGTTGGTGTCAACCACCCCTCGGCGGTAGCCCAGCACGTGGTACACCAGCACGTACAGGCCCCACGCCACCCCGTAAAGCACCCCCAGCGGCAGGCGCGAGAGGCCGTAGAGCGGGTACACCACCAGGTAATACACCAATGCCTGCGCCACGGGGTGCAAGTTAGCCCACCTGCAGTACCAGCCCTTTCAGGTACTCGC
This sequence comes from Bacteroidia bacterium, assembly GCA_033763015.1. Lineage (GTDB taxonomy): Bacteria > Bacteroidota > Bacteroidia > J057 > JANRLA01 > JANRLA01. The sequence continues at coordinate 10,574 of JANRLA010000131.1, read as the reverse complement.
CTTCGGGGTGGTAGAGGTCGATGGGGTGGTCTGGGGGGTGCCCGGTTTGGTACAGTAGCCGTACCGGGCGCCGGGCATCGGCGGCGGCACCGAACACGATTTTGCGCAGCAGGTCGCGGCTGATGGGCTGGCTGCACGAAAACGTAGCCAGGATGCCCCCGGGCTTTAGCGCCGCAAACGCCTTCAGGTTCAGGTCTTTATAGCCCCGGCTGGCCCGTTCGACAGTACCCACGTGCTTGGTGAAGGCTGGGGGGTCCAGCACAATCAGATCGGTGCCCTGGGTGGGCAGCGTCCGCAGGTACTCAAAGGCATCTACGACTAGGGTGGTGTGCAGCTCGGGCCCAAAGCCATTCAGGGCGGCGTTGGTATCGGCCAGGCGGCAGGCTTCGGCCGAGCTGTCGACCGAAACCACTCGCTGGGCACCCCCGGCCAGGGCATACACCCCAAACCCCCCGCTGTAGGCAAAGATGTTGTGCACCTCGGCCCCGTGGGCCAGGCGGCCCACCAGGCTGCGCGCATCGCGCTGGTCGAGGAAAAAGCCGGTTTTCTGCCCCTGAACGGGGTTCACTTCGAAGCGCAGGTCGTTCTCGCGGAATACCACCCGGTTTACCCCCCCCAGCAGCCACCGGGTCTCGGCCTCCGTTTCGGCCTTTGCCAAAACGTGCCGCACACCCTGCTCTGCTAGCCACGCCACGAGCCACGGGGCCAGGGCCAGGGCACCGGGGCCGCGCAGCTGGGCCACGGCCAGGTCGGCATAGCGGTCTACGACAAGGCCAGGGCAGCCATCGCCCTCGGCGCTGAGCAAGCGGTAGCCGTCGGTGCGCGAGAGGTCGAGGTGGCGTGCCCGTAGGGCTAGCGCCGCTGCCCACCGCGCCCGCCAAAAGCCTTCGTCAAACACAGGCACCGGTCCGCCGGCAAAGGCAAACAGCCGGACCCGGATGGGGCTCTCGGGGGCATAGTGGCCGTAGGCGAGCACCTCGCCCCCGGCGCTCACCACCTGTACCACCGCCCCGGCCTCGGCCTGGGCTTCGGTGGCCACCGCGCCCGAAAACACCCACGGGTGGCGGTTGCGCACCGCGCGCTCTTTGCCAGCTTTGAGCACCAGGGCGGGGTAGCTCATGCGCCGGTGGGGTTGGGTAATCGTAGGGCATCTACCAGCGCCCCCTCGTGCAAGAGGGGTACTACTGGGTGGGTATCGGCCCTCAGGCAGTACTTCACATCGCGCTGGAGGCCCAGCTCAATGAGCCGCTGGTAGTGGCTGCTGTGCGTGATGTAGAACCGCTTACTCTGGCTGGCGGCCTGGTAGAGTGCGCGGGCAATGGTGCTGGCGTCGTCTTTGGCGCGGTAGCCTTCGGCCTCTAGGGCCAGCACCATGGCCCCGGCAAAGAGGGTGTCTTCCAGGTTGGGGTTGTGCTTCCAGCCCGAGCACAGTAGAACCACGGGCCTGCCCTGGGCCACCAGCCACCGGGTGAGTGCCGCTTGGTTGGCAAACGCGCCAGTCACAATCTGGTACGCCGCACGTGCAGCGTGCAGGGCCTGGGTGCCGTTGGTGGTCGTAACCGCCAGCCGTGCCCCCGCCAGCTCGGGGCTCATGTACGAGTAGGGCGAGTTGCCAAAGTTGAAGCCCGCCACCGTTTGCCCGTTGCGCTCGGCGGCCGTAAGGTAACCCTGGGCCGCAAACGACCCGGCTTCCTCAATCGTCTCGGTAGGCCGGATGGCCGCCACCCCGTGGTCGAGCGCTACGGCCACGCTGGTGGTAAAGCGCAGCACATCAATCACCACCACCACCGCTTGGTCAATCTTCAGGTGCGGTAGCAGGCTTGGGCTCAGGCAAACCCGTACCGTGCGCCCTTCGGCGGCTGTTGGGGTGGGCTCCATTACCCTTTCAGGCTAGCCTGCCAGCGGCTTAGGCTCGTGTCTTTCACAAACGGGGCTTTCACCACGCGGGCTTTCAGCGGCCGGTCGCGTACTACCACTTCCAACTCGCCCCCTTCTACGGCCAGCGCCGTGGGCACGTACCCCAGCCCAATGCTGCGCTCCAGCGTAGGGCTGTAGCCGCCGCTGGTCACCTCGCCTACCGCCACGCCGCCGTGGGCAATGACGCAGTGGCTGCGGCAGATGCCTTTCTCGATGAGCTCGAAAGCGACGAGCTTCCGGCCTAGGCCTGCGGCTTTCTGGGCTTCTAGGGCCGCCTTGCCCACAAAGTCGCCCTTGGCCAGTTTAGTTACCCAACCCAGCCCTGCCTCCAGGGGCGTGGTCGTTGGGCCGATGTCGTTGCCGTGCAGCATGTAGCCCATCTCCAGCCGCAGCGTATCGCGGGCCCCCAGGCCCACGGGCACCAGCCCGTGCGGGGCCCCCACGGCCAGCAGCTTTTGCCAGAGGGCCACGGCGTGCTCAGCGCGCACGTAGAGCTCGAAGGTGCGCTCGCCGGTGTAGCCGGTGGTGGCCACCAGAACCCGCTCAATGCCCGCAACGGTGCAGTACAGGTGAGCGTAGTACGGGATGTCGGCCACGGGCGCCTCGGTAAGTTGGCTGAGGATGGCCAGGCTGTTGGGGCCCGAAAGGGCCAACAGGGCCGTGCGGTCAGAGATGTTTTCCAGTTCGGCGCCGGTGGTGTTGTGGGCCACGATCCAGGCCCAGTCGGCCTCGGCGTTGGCGGCGTTTACCACCACCAGGTACAGCTCGGGCTCTAGCCGGTACACAATCAGATCATCCAGGATACCCCCCTCCAGGTTGGGCAGGGTGTTGTACTGCGCCTTACCGACCTCGATTTTGCTCACATCGTTCGTCGTAAGCCCTTGCAGCAGCGGCAGTGCCCCCGGCCCCCGTACCAGAAACTCGCCCATGTGGCTCACATCAAAGAGTCCTGCTGCTGTGCGTACCGCTTGGTGCTCCTCGCGGTCGCCGCTGTACCGGATGGGCATGTCGTAGCCCGCAAAGGGCATCATTTTGGCACCCAGGGCCAGGTGCTCGGCGTGCAAGGGGGTGTACTTCATCCGCGTGGGGGGTATTGGGTAGGGTAAAGGTAGCACGGGGCCTTAGGGCCTGAAGCCAGAATCGCGCAGGATGGCTTCGTACCGATTGGCCCGTAGCAGCTCGGCCAGGCCCATTTCGGGGTGTCGGCGCATGTAACTGCGCACAATCTGCCACCCGACGTACGCCCCCAGCCGCGGGGGGCTTTCCTGCGACAGGCCCCGGGTGTAGGGGGCCTCATCGAGCCAGCGCCGGTACTTCAACAGTTCGCCGTCGTAGAGCTCGGGCAGCAGCTCGTTCCAGATGTTCTTCAGGTACGCCTCGGCGAAGCGCGTCTGGGTGCTGGTATAGCCAATCTTGAGCGAATCGGGCATATCAGGCGCCAGCACATCCAGGCTGTAGTAGTGAATGCCCATCCGGATCATGTGGCTCAGCAGCGGCTCTCGACCCTCCTGGGGGGCGGGCGGCAGGTGCAGCTCCATCAGCTTCAGCAGCGCCCCGGGCAAGAGGTGCTCTGGGGTACACCGCCGCAGGATGTATTTCGGGATGTCGTCGGGGTAGGGCCCAAACTTCGGACCCATAAAGTAGTGCAGCCCAATACCCAGGTAGGCGGTCGTATCGGTAAGCGTTGCGGCGAGGTAGGGGTCCATCGTGACGGGCCCCGGTTTTTGGTACCCGGTTATGTAGGTGCGCAGTTTGGGCACCGCCGCACCAGGGAAGGCCGCTTTGTAGCGTCGCAGCGGCGCTTCGAACTGCGCAAAGAGTGGGTAACCGGCCGGGTAGCGCTGGGCCACACTATCGAACAGGTCGCGCACCGCGCGGTTAAGCCCAAAGGCGGCGTACTGATCGGCCACCAGCGAATCGGATACCAGCCCCGCCTCGGGGTCGAAGGCCAGGAGCCGCAAGAACTCGTCCGCCTTGCCCTTCAACGTGCGTTGGTGCCAGTTCAAGGCCTCGGCGATAGTGCGCGGGGGTACCTGGGCCAGCTGCCCGAAGGCCGCCCCCAGTAGCAGGTCGGTTCGCTGGGTATCGAGCACCACCACGGGTAGCGACGCCTCGGGCAGGGCTTCAGGGGCACGGTAGCCCGTGGGTGTGGTGCCTTCGGGCCCACAGCCCACCAATAGCCCCAGCAGCAAAAGGACTACTCGGTTAGTACGCACGGGCAAAGAGCACCCGCCGGTGCGAGGGTTTGCCGCTACGGATGCACGTGCCCGCCTCTGCTGGCGCATTGAGCGGGATGCAGCGGATGGTAGCCTTGGTTTCTTCTTTGATGAGGGCCTCGGTTTCAGGGGTGCCGTCCCAGTGCGCCAGCAGGAAGCCGCCGGGCCCGTCGAGCAGCCGCTGGAACTCGGCGTAGTCGTCTACCCGGTGGGTGTTGGCCTGCGTGCGGGCCAGGGCGAGCTGGTACAAGCTGGCCTGTACCTCTTCCAGAAGTGCGGGCAAGCCTGCCAGGGTTTCGGCCATAGGTTGAACCGATTTTTGCTGCAAATCGCGGCGGTGGAGCTCGATGTTGCCTGCGGCAATGTCTTTGGGCCCCAGCGCCAGCCGGATGGGCACGCCCTTGAGCTCCCATTCGGCAAACTTGAAACCAGGGCGCTTGGTGTCGTCGCCATCCACTTTTACGCGCACGCCCAGGGCCTTAAGCTGGGCCGCCACCCGGTCTGCGGCCTCCAGCACGGCCACCCGCTCTTCGTCTTTGTAGATCGGCACCACCACCACCTGGATGGGCGCCAGCCGGGGTGGCAGCACCAGGCCCGCGTCGTCGCTGTGGGTCATGATTAGCGCCCCAATCAGGCGCGTAGAGACGCCCCAGCTGGTGGCGTACACATACTCCTGCTGGTTTTGCCTGTTCAGGAACTTGACCTCGAAGGCCTTGGCAAAGTTCTGGCCCAGGTAGTGGCTCGTACCGGCCTGTAGGGCCTTGCCGTCCTGCATTAGGGCCTCGATGCAGTAGGTTTCTACTGCCCCTGGGAAGCGCTCGCTGGGGCTCTTTACCCCCACCGTAACGGGCATGGCCAGGATGTCTTCGGCGAACCAGCGGTACACCTCTACCATCCGTTCGGCCTCTTCAATCGCTTCGGCCTCGGTGGCGTGGGCCGTGTGGCCTTCCTGCCACAGGAACTCGGCGGTACGCAGGAAGAGCCGCGTGCGCATTTCCCACCGCACCACGTTGGCCCACTGGTTAATGAGCAGCGGCAGGTCGCGGTAGCTCTGAATCCAGTCGCGGTACGTGTTCCAGATAATGGTTTCTGAGGTGGGCCGTACAATGAGCTCTTCTTCGAGCTTGGCCTCGGGGTCTACCACCACGCCACCGCCGTTGGGGTCGTTTTTGAGCCGGTAGTGAGTCACCACGGCGCATTCTTTGGCAAAGCCTTCTACGTGGGCGGCCTCTTTGCTTAAAAACGATTTGGGGATGAAGAGCGGGAAGTACGCGTTGACGTGCCCGGTCTCTTTGAACTTATCGTCCAAAAACCGCTGCATGGCTTCCCAGATAGCGAAGCCGTAGGGTTTGATGACCATGCAGCCTTTGACGTCGGAGTGCTGGGCCAGGTCGGCCATGCGTACCAGGTCGGTGTACCAGCGGCTGTAGTCGTCGGCGCGGGTCGTGAGTTTGTCGGCCATTGAAGTGAATCCCCGTTCGTGTTGCGGGGCCAAAACTACAGCCCCGCCAGCGATAACCCTGTGTTAACAGTTGGTTATACGATTGGCACACCGTGAGGAGTTACCTTGTTGTAAGGATGTTAAAACCGCTCAAAGCTATGACTGCCACCCGCCTGCTATCGTGTTGCCTGGCCGCGCTCATCGGCTGTGCCCCGCTGGGCCTGAGCGCCCAAGAGGACGACATCTACGCCACGCCCACCCAACGTAAAAAAGACACCGAGGCCGAGCGTGCCGCCGCCCGCGAGGCCCGTGCCCGGCGCGCCAGTGAGCGCAACTACAGCAGCAACGCCACTACGGCCGCCAACCAGTACGCCAGTACCGACGAGTACCACGAGCTCAAGAACATCAAACGCAGCGCTGGCGAGTACTACGCCGACGATGACTTCTACTACAGCAACCAGATCCGCCGGTTTTCAGACCCTTGGGCCTACAGCAGCTTTTACGCTAACCCCGCCTGGTCGGTCGGCTATTGGGGCCTGCCCGCCTACGGCAGTGGTCTGAGCGTCAGCCTGGGCTTCGGCACAGGATGGGGTGCCTTCGGGCCCGGGTGGGGCTGGGGGAGCCCCTGGGCCTACGGTGGCTTTTACAACCCGTGGTATTCGCCGTTCTGGGACCCCTTCTGGTGCCCCTCGCCCTATGCCTTTGGCTACGTGTACCGCCCCTGGTCGTACTGGGGTGTCGGTTGGGGTGGGTACTACGGTGGGTACTACGGCGGCGGCTTCTACGCCGAGCCCGGCACCGTGGTGCGCGGCCCGCGCTCTACCTACGTAACCTACCCCAGCGAGCCGGGCCGACGGTACTTCCCTGGCCAGGTGCGCACCGGCCGCAGCGGGGCTACCAACTACACCGGTAGCGGCGCAACGTCAGGCCGTAGTTCTACGACCCCACGGGTAGCTGGCCAGCCCTACACCACCAAGCCTGCTACGCCCAGCACGGGCAGTTACAACACAACGGGGCGTAGTGGCCGTCAGCCTGCCAGTACCGCACCGCAGACCAAGCCCGCCACCCCCAGCCGCACAACCCCCAGCCGTGGGGGTAGCTACAGCCCTGCACCCACCCGGCCCAGTAGCCCCATCCGTGGGGGTAGTTATAGCCCTGCCCCTAGCCGGGGCGGTAGCTACAGCCCAGCGCCCAGCCGTGGGGGTAGCAGTGGCGGTGGCAGCAGCCCCTCGCCCAGCCGCGGGGGCCGGGGTGGGAAATAGCCCCGCCGCGGCACCTGCTACTAAACTTTTGTGTAGTGTTGGCATCTAGGTAAGTGCATCCACCTTACCCTCATTTCGTATGCAATCTCGTACGCTTCGGTTAGTCGTCTTCTGGGGGGCTTTTGCCCTGGTACCTACCCTGGTTTCGGGGCAGAGTACACTCGAAGCCTGGCGCTATTCGACCACCAGCCTCTACGGCACCGCACGCGGCATTGGGGTAGGCGGGGCCATGAGCGCCGTGGGCGCCGACTTTACCTCGGTGGTGCAAAACCCCGCTGGGCTGGGGTTATTCCGGCGCTCAGAGCTCAGCTTCACCGCCCAACTGCGGCAAGCCGAAAACGCCTCCACGTTCCTCGACGGCACCGCCGACGACAGCCGGTCGGTCTTCGGGGTGGGCCAGGTGGGCTATGCCCAGTACACCCCCATTATCGAAGCCGGCGAGCAGCGCGCCTTGGGCTGGAAAAGCTGGGCCTTTGCCCTGAGCTACACCCAGCTCGAAAACCACAACCGCAACACCCGCATCTTCGGCTTCAACCCCTACAACAGCATCGCCGATTTCTTTTCCTACCAGGCCAACCTGGCAGGTTCGTTCGACAATGGGGTCCGCGGCAGCTTCTCTGCCTACGACGCATTTTTCTTCGACGACCCCATTACACCCGGGGTATACCAACCCTCGGTTACGGGCAATACCGAGGTAGGGTATCTACTAGAAGAGCGCGGGCGTACAGGGCAATGGAACATCTCGGTAGCCGGCAATTTCTCCGACGTTTTCTACGTCGGTGGCTCGATTGGTATCGTTGACATATCGAACCGGAGCCGATTGACCTACACCGAGTCGGATGTTCTGAACGTGTACCAGGACTCCATCCGCAACGACAGCAACTTTGCGGTGGGCCCCTTTTCAGACCTGCTCTTTACCGAAGACCTGGTGGTAACGGGCATCGGCATCAACCTCAACGTGGGCATCATCGTCCAGCCAATCGACTACCTGCGGCTCTCCCTCGCGTTTCAGAGCCCCACCTGGTCCCAGATTACTACCAGCTACGACACCCAGGCCTACCTCTACGACGACGGCAACATTGAGTACCCCGGCACAGCGTTCAACAGCGAGGTGGGCGAATACCGCTACAACCTCACCACCCCTTACAAGTTTACCCTGGGGGCCATGGGCCTGTTGGGCAAGTACGGCTTCATCTCAGCCGATGTCGAGTTCATCGACTACGCCAATGCGCAGCTCAGCCAAGCGGCCAACTTCAGCGCCGACTTCCAGCCCGTTAACGACGAAATCGAAACCTTCTCGGCCAGTGCAACCAACTTCCGGCTGGGCGGTGAGTTGAAGCTAGATAAACTGTACCTGAGGGGTGGCTTTGCCTACTTCGGGGCCCTGCGTACCGCAGACGGAGAGGTTTTCGCCCGCGCAGAAACCTATAACCCTATAGATGGCTCGGTTGAAACGGCGCGCATCTCCTCAGACCGCACTTCCTACTCGGGGGGCATCGGATACCGGGGTGCCCGGTTTTCGATCGACATCGCCTACTTGGTGCAGGAGCAGGCGCAGTCGTACAACATCTACTCGCTCCAGCCCGATGCCCCCGACCCCAGCCAGGGCATTGGCTACGCACCGGTGGTCACGAACGAGGAGACACTTCAACGGGCCGTCGTTACCGTCGCGTACCGGCTGCCCAATTAGCGCACAAACCGGCTAAGCGCCGCGTTAGAGGGGGTATGGACGTCTCAAGTGGCGAAGTCATCAACCGCGTAGCACAAAGCAGCCTCGTTACCCTAGACCTTGAGGCCCTGCTGCCCACCGGCCCACGGGTACTACTCGACATCAAAGACCAGCTGTTCCAGGGGCTCATTCTGCGCGAAAAAGACTTCCGCGCCTGGGTCAAAGACCACGACTGGGCCCAGTACACGGGTGCACACGTAGCCATCACGTGCTCTGCCGATGCCATAGTGCCGGTATGGGCCTACATGCTGCTGGCCACGGTGCTAGAACCCGTGGCCGAAACGGTGGTCTATGGTGGGCTAGGCGACCTAGAAACCGTCCTGTGCACACGTGCGCTCGATGCCGTGGACTGGGCCCAGTACCGCGACGAAAAGGTCGTACTCAAGGGGTGTGGCCATGTGCCCGCTGCCGTCTACGTCGCGGCAACCGCCCGGCTTATGCCCCATGCCCAAAAACTCATGTACGGCGAGCCCTGCAGTATGGTCCCGCTGTACAAACGAGGGTAGCTAATCCCCCGCGGCCCAGTGCACGGCCCGCAGGATAAGCTCTCGGAAGCGCGGGTCGGTGTATTGGGCTTCGGTATGGCCAAGGGCGGTGTAAAATGAGCGCCCGCCGTCGTAGGTTTTGTACCAGGTTATAGGGTGGTTAGCGCCCATGGTACCACCGGCGTAGGTGGTTTCGTCCACGGTCTGCAGTACGGTGTCGAGCGCTGTTAACGCAGGGCCGAAGTTGTACCACTCGTCGGTAAACGACTCGCTGCCCGCCAGGTGGTCGGTAAGCGGGTGGTCAGGCTGAGTGGTGTTTACGGTGGCAGTCTGTATGGCAGGGTGGCCCGCAAAGTAGCGCCCCACCAACTGGCCATACCAAGACCAGGCGTACTCGCAGTCGCTTGCTGCGTGGATACCAACAAACCCACCCCCGCTGCGGATGTAGGCCTCAAAGGCCGTCTGTTCGCTGGCGTTCAGCACATCGCCGGTAGGGCTTACGAACACTACGGCAGCATAGCGTGTCAGGTCGGCCTGAACGAAGTGCTCAGAGTGCTCAGAGTAGTCAACGCCAAAACCGTTTGCCTCGCCCAGGGCCCGTAGCATTGCCACCCCGTCTTCGATCGAAGCATGGCGGAACCCTGCCGTCTCGGCAAACACCAGCACCCGAAATGCCTCGTTGGGCACGGCGGGCCCTACCACTATCGCCGGCACGGGTTCGTTCTCGCGGGCACAGGCGGCCAGTGCTACCAACAGTGCTAGTCGGCCAAAACCTCTAAAGCGCATACCTTCAATACGAAAACCGGACACTAGGCATTGCCCAGCTTTTTCGTGTATTTTCACTCGTCCTACTTTCCGTACCCACCACTACCAACCGACCATGGGCATCTTCGATTTTGTCAAAGGCCAATTCATCGACGTCATCGCCTGGGAAGACGATTCGCGCGATACCATCATCTGGAAGTTCCCGCGCAAAGACAACGAGATCAAGATGGGCGCCCAGCTCACGGTCCGCGAGAGCCAGGCGGCCATCTTCATCAATGAGGGTAAGCTGGCCGATGTCTTTCAGCCCGGGCGGCACGAGCTGGCCACGCGCAACCTGCCCATCCTGAGCACGCTCCAGGCCTGGAAGCACGGCTTCAACTCGCCCTTCAAAGCCGATGTGTACTTCGTAAACACCCGGCAGTTCAGTAACCTGAAGTGGGGCACCCCGCAGCCCATCATGATCTCGGACCCCGACTTCACCCTGGTACCCGTCCGCGCCTTCGGTACGTACAATTTCCGGGTCAAAGACCCCGCACTCTTCATGCGTGAGTTCGCCGGTACCGATAAGCACGTAACGGTAGATGAGCTCGGCGATCACTACCGGGGCATGATCATCAACGACTTCACGAATGCGCTCAAGAAATCGGGCCAGGGCATCCAAGAAATCTTCTTCCAGAGCACCACACTTGGCGAGCAGCTGTTGCCCCAGCTACAGCCCGATTTTGAGGCCCTGGGCCTGCAACTGACCGAATTTACCGT
>JANRLA010000130.1:0-4897 GCA_033763015.1 Bacteroidia bacterium | reverse complement strand
GCCCTGGGCCGACATGGCGCAGGCGTAGGCAGAGATGGCGGCAATGCCTCGGTACTTCGGGGGGTCAAACTCGGGGCCTTTTATAAAGCCCAGCACCTTGCCCAAGAGGGGTATTTTCTTGAGAAACTCCACTAGCGGAGCCCCGAACTTTTGCAGTAGCGGCATGATGAACCCGGCGGCTTTGGCCAGGAAACTGGGCGTGGCGGCCGCAGCGCCTGCCGCCGTACCTGCGGCCAGCGGCGCACCGGCAGCGAGGGGCAGCGCCACGGGGGCAATGCCGATCTCGGGGCGCCGGCCCAAGGCGTACAGGCCCAGGGTGCCCGGCGGTGGGGGTACGCCGTAGCGCATCCCTACCGGCACGGCAATCTCGGCCACGCTGTGCGCCAGGCGCTCGGCCCGCACCGCGCACTGCGGGTAGTTCATTACCTCCAGCGCATCGGTGAGCACCTTGGTCACCTGGTCGTTGGTGGCGTCCCAGTACACCCGGCCACTGGCCTGGGCAATGCGCGCGCGCTGCTGGGCCACGGCCAGGCGTGGATCAGCCGGGCAGCCCAGGCTCGGCGGGCAGCCCAGTCCCAGCGCATGGCTGGGCCCGTCTATCGAACGCAGCGGCATGATGGGGTAATCGCGCTTTTGGATGTAGTAGTCCTCAATGCCGAAGGATCGTAGGGTCGGGTCAATGACCACCTCGGTGCCGTCTTCGCTGGTGGCAACCACGTAGACGTGCTTGACCTCGCCAGGCTCCCAGGTAGTGAACCGGAACCTGAAAGGGATGCCCAAATGGTACAATAGGCTACCGGCAAACACGGCGTAACTCTTGCAATCGCCGTAGCCGTCGGCCCAGGTGACGGCAGGTGCCTTAACGTCCTGAATGCCCTCGGGGTCGCGGCGGTACTGAATGTGCTTGAGTAGGCGGAAAATGAGGTGTGCTGTGTCGCGCAGTGGGCGTTCACGACCGATGCGCGCTGCCAGTGCCCGAACTTCACCGTGGCTTGCGCGGAAACGGGCCAGGATTTCACGCACGATGTCGTCGGTCGTGTACCGCTCTTTGACCACTCGGGTGCGGTAGCGTGGCCGAGGGAGGGCGCTAGCAGCCAGAGCCCGGAGATCAGCGTCAGTAGCAAGAGGCGAAAGCATGTGTGCATCGGCGTGGGGCCTTACATGGGAAGACAGGGTTCGTAGGCGTAGCCACCCACCGGGTCAGTGCGCATTTCCCAGACGGTGGGGCTCGTGACGGGGGGCGGGGGCGTGTACGCGGGCTGCCGGATGACCTCGGGCCCAGCGTCCATGAGCGGGGCGTCGGTCTCGGGCTTGCGACTAACGTCCCGACCCTCGGTGCCCGCAGGCTGTAGTCCCGTTTTGGGCTGCATGAGGCTAAAGCCGTACTCCAGGCGGAAGGGTATCTCGCCGTTGGCTGTAAGGTTGCCCTCCAGCACCAGCGGCAGGCTGCCGGTAGACAGGGCCCCCAGCAGGGCGTTCAGGTTGGTCGTGTACAGGTTGATCGGCACCTCTATACGTGCCCCACCGGGTGGAATGGTGGTGCTCCCGGCGCGCTCAAAGCGCCCAATGGTGGTGCCGTCGGTCTTGAGCTTTACTAGGCCCCGCAGGGCCGAAAACGAAAACCCCTGCTGCGAGGGGTTAAACATCTCAACGATGAGGGTGAACTTGATGTCGGTGAGGGTTACCACCACATCCTTAATGCCTACCGCCCGGTAGTCCAGGCCCTGTAGGGTGCGGCCGGTCTTGAGCACCGTGTAGAGGGCAAAGCCCCCCAAGGCAAGCAGCAGCAGGTTCACAAGCGCAAACCTGTAGCGGCGGTGCTAAGGCCGCTGTACTATCCGTACTACCTGTATTCTGCGTACAACTGCGGCGCGATTTTCTTGCTGCTGCTGCCGGATGGCTTTCAAAGGAGTGGGCACCTCGGGCAGTTTGGCGCACACTGTTTCGTAGTTCAGCCCGTAAAACTCGCAGTAGTCCTCGATGGTGACCACTTTTTTGGCGAGTACGTCTTTCAGGTACCGCAGGGTCTGGGCGGCTGTAGTAACAGACCTGCCCGTCAGCTGGGCTATATCGGAGATCCGAATCTCTTGGCGAACCGTTACCAAATCGAACCGGCACCGCCGTTTGAGCGCTGCCAGACCCTAGTAAAACTACGCGGTAGGTCAACTGTTTGGTAGACCCTGTATGCCGAGCAGCCTACTTGATGCGCCCAAGGCTCAGGGTTGTCCACACCGCGCCGGGGCCATGAGTACCGAATGAAGCCGCGAAAAGAGGTTTAAAGAAAAGGAGTGAAAACCACTGAGAGACCGAGACCCTGAGTATCCCCCCTGAATATCAATGGGTTATTAGGTCGCACTGGTTTTGGGCATTGAGACGGCCCAGGACTTGAGACCCCCAATTCCGTCTCAAGTTTTGGCAGAGCTTCCAAACCTGAGACCACCATCTGAGACCACCTATACTTTTGATTTTCAAATAAGTAGTAGAAGTGGTCTCAGGGTCTCAGGGTCTCAGTGCAAAACTTCCTTTTTGGCCATTGGCCGTTTCGCAGCCAACGCCAACAAAAACGCCCACCTGAAAGGCGGGCGTAGGGGTGTTCAGAACCTCGTGAGACGTCAGAACGCTGGGGTGCCCATTTCGTCGGTATCGTCCTCGGGCAGCAGCGAGAGCTGAGTGCGACCCAACGGAGCATCGTCAGGCTCAGCGGCGGGTTTCTCGGGCAGGTGGCTGCGCTCTTCCTCGGTCAGGAACTGCTCGGCGGTAAATCGGTAGTAGCGGCCTCGGTCGCCCTGCCACTCCAACTGCCAACTGCCATCGTCGTTGTACCACTTGCGGGGCTTCTTGTACTTCCACGAACCCTTGGCCTGCTCCAGGGCCAAATCTTTCTTCAGCACCCGGACCAGCTCCCAGAACTGCTGGCTCTTGATCTCGCGGCGCTTCATCTCTTCGATGAGATCGGTAACCGTCCAGCGCAGTTCCCAGATTTCGTACTCCAATAGCGTAGCCCGCACGATCTCCTTGATGTTCTTCACCGTCCAGCTCTCGGTCGTGCTTACCACCGCCTCGAGGGCCGTGGTGCGCAGCAGGGCCGGCTCAAACCAGTGCCGGGAGCGCTGCGGGTGGGTGATCTGCCGGTTACTCAGGAACGAGAGAAACGCCGGTATTTCTTCCCGCAGCTTGGCCATCAGAAATGGATCCTGGGCTTTGAGCCTGGGTACCCGGTTCACCCAGAAGCGGTTTTCCTCGTCGTCAATGCGCAGGAAGTTGTCCGCGTAGTTGGTGGCTATGACAAACTTCCCAAAAAAGTGCACGTCCTCCCGGCTTTTGAACTTCCCGTTCATCTTCACCCGCTCGGCGGTAGACATGCTCTTGAGCTTCTCTACCACCTTGGCCTTGTCTATGAACCCCTCGTCAATGCTGATTACGAGCTTGGTAGCAAAGTCGTCGTTGTACTCGCTCTCAATCTCGGCGTTGCCGATCATGGTCACGTTGGAGCCGAAGATGAGCTGTAGCCACACCGTGAAGGTGGTCTTGCCCGTCGCTTTCTCAGGGCTCACTAGGCACAGGATGGGTAGTTTCTGGGTCGGCTGGCGCCAGAGCAGCGTAAGGTAGTCCAGGGCTATCTCGTAGCACTGCTGGTACTCGTTGTCGAACAGGTGGCGCAGGTAGGCTTCGGTCACCTGCCAGGGCCCGTGTAGTGGCGTCCACTCCACGGGGAAGTAGAGGTTGTAGCAGCCCCCTACCACTCGCCGGTAGTCGCCCTCGTGGCAGGGTACGTTGCAGAAGGCATCGTACTTGGCCATTTTCTCGAAGATGTTGGGGGCCTTCTTTGTGTGCACGAAGTCCTGGGTGATCTCGGCCTTGCGCCAGAGCACCAGGCGCTTTTCGTCCTGCTCGTCGCCCAGGCTGTCGCGGTAGGTCACCGTGATGTGCTTGTAGTAGTCGCAGCCGACCCGCACAAACTGCTGGTCGTGGTCGTGCAGGAGCTCCAGCTCACCCTCACCCCCACCTTTCTCGTAGTTCCAGCGGTACTCGTAGCCGCGGTACCGAAAGGGCCGGTCGCCCAGCACCGATGCGTAGGCTTTGTAGAACTCCCGTTCGCTCGAAAGGTGAAAGTACCGGCGCAGCTGCTTCTCGCTCCACGAGCTGATCCGGGAGATGCTGAACCACCGGGCGGCCGCCGAAAGGCGCAACAGTTCTTCGGTTACCAGCTGCTCACTCCCCACAAGCTTATCCCAGAGGTAGAGATCATCGAGCCCCTTGGGCCCGTCGGTGCCGAGCTTGTCCTGGTCCAGGTGCCCGTAGTAAAAGTCTATCTGCTCGCGCCAGGGCAGGAGCTGCTCTTTGAAGGCCAGCACCGCGCTGCAAAAGCCGTTGGGCCGTTTGTACAGGTCGCGCTCGTCGGGTGGGGCGTAGCGTACCTGTAGGGCGTCGGCGTCGTGCAGCAGCAGCACGTTGCGCACCCGGCACGTTTCAATGATGGCCCCAAACTCTCGGAAGAGCTTCCCCGTGGGCTCCCGAAAGTTCTGGTACCCCGGCAGTGCCACGATTTTGAGGCCCTGCAGGTGCCCCTTAAACGCTTTGAACTCCCCCTCTACAATGACGAGCGTGTCAAAGGGTGTTTTCTCGCGGTAGGCGTCAATCACCCCCGGGGTGAAGTAGGGCCGTGCCCGTACGCCCCGGGGGCCAAGGTACTTGGCGTCGCCTTTGGGCTCGGCCACCCGGGTGCGCGTGTAGAGCTCTATGCGCCCGTTTTCGGGGTGCTGGTAGACCTCTACCCCACCCGATAGGTCTGGGTACAGTATCTCAATGTCCCCGTTGTCCAGCGCCCGAAAGAGGGCCATTTCCTGGGCGCTGGTCTGGTTGGGGTGCCAGCGCGCGCGCAAGGTGCTGTTCGCGG
>JANRLA010000129.1:0-10159 GCA_033763015.1 Bacteroidia bacterium | reverse complement strand
GACTCGTTGAACTGGGCGAAAAACGCACGGGTGTGCAGCGCCTCAATGGCCGAGCGCAGCATGCTGTTGTGCTTCTGGTACAGGCCCTCGGCCGATTCGCTGCGGATGCGGTGGAAGACAGACATACAAACGGGGTTTGGCAGGTTCGGGTACGAATTACGTTGGCGGCCCCAAACTACAACCCCACGGCAGCCCAGAACAGGTTTTGGTGCCCAGCGGGTGATTTAACATTCGTATAACAGCCCCGTTGAACCAAACGCCCACCAGTAGTCGTTTGACCAACTGTTACTAACCCTACACACAACTGTATGAAACTCAATCTGCTTCTGCTTGCCGGTGCTGCTTTCTTGGCCACCAGCTGCGCCAAAGCCCCCGAAGCCCAAGACGCCGGTGCTGCCGACGCTCAGAACGCTGCTGCCGGTAGCGGTAAAACCTACGCGGTACAAGTTGCCCAAAGCCAAGTGGCCTGGGTCGGTACCAAAGTAACGGGCCGTCACAACGGTATCTTCCCCGTTGCCAATGGCTCATTCACCTTCGATGGTACGACCATCACCGGTGGTTCGTTCGAAATCGCCGTCAACAATGTAGAGGTGAAAGACCTGAAAGGTGAAATGCAGTCGAAACTGACGGGTCACCTGAAGAGCCCCGATTTCTTCGATGCCGAGAAATTCCCCACCGCCAAGTTTGAAGTAACCTCGGTTACCCCCGAAGCCACCGATAGCACCACCCACCGCATCAACGGTAACCTTACCCTGCGTGGCGTGACCAAGAACATCTCGTTCGGTGCCAAAGTGACCCCCGAAGGCGAGGCTCTCAAAGCCCACGCGGTGTTCAACATCAACCGTCAGGATTGGGGCATTGCCTACACCGGCAAAAAAGACGACCTCATTGCCGACCAAGTCAACCTAACCATCGACCTGGTTGCCCAGCCCAACGCCGAAGCCGCACCCGCAGCCGAAGCTGCCGAGAGCAAGTAACCCTTACAATACCTACACACCTGGCGCCCAGCCCCAACCGGTTGGGCGCTTTTGTTTGCGCCAGGCAAACTTTCAGTTTAAATTGAAAGTTGTAGATTTGCCCATCGGCAACACGAAACCGTCAAAAGCCGTTGTACCCGTAAAACCGCCAAGCCCTACCTCAATCATGTTACAGGAAAAAGTCGCCACCCTGCCCTACAAGGTTAAAGACATCACGCTGGCCGAGTGGGGCCGCAAAGAGATTCGCCTTGCCGAAGCCGAAATGCCCGGCCTGATGGCCCTGCGCGCCGAGTACGGCGCCCAGAAGCCGCTCAAAGGCGCCCGGATTGCCGGTTGCCTCCACATGACCATCCAGACGGCTGTCCTCATTGAAACGCTGGTCGAGCTCGGCGCCGAAGTCACGTGGTCGAGCTGCAACATCTTCAGCACCCAAGACCACGCAGCGGCTGCCATTGCCGCCGCAGGTATACCGGTATACGCCTGGAAGGGCATGAACGAAGAAGAATTCGAGTGGTGCATCCGCCAGACGATCTTCTTCGGCGACGAAAGCCGACCGCTGAACATGATTCTTGACGACGGCGGCGACCTGACGAACATGGTGCTCGACCATTACCCCGAGCTCGTACAGCACATCCGTGGCATCTCGGAAGAAACCACCACCGGTGTGATGCGCCTCTACGACCGCGTGAAAAAAGGCACCCTGCCCGTGCCCGCCATCAACGTGAACGACTCGGTCACCAAGTCGAAGTTTGACAACAAATACGGCTGCCGCGAGAGCTGCGTAGACGCCATCCGCCGCGCCACCGACCTCATGATGGCCGGTAAAGTGGCCATCGTGGCCGGTTACGGCGATGTGGGCAAAGGTTCGGCTGCCAGCCTGAGCAGCGCCGGGGCGCGGGTGATCGTCACTGAAATTGACCCCATCTGTGCCCTGCAAGCGCTCATGGACGGCTACGAGGTGAAAACCATGGACGAAGCCATCCCCGAAGCCGATATCGTGGTTACCGCTACGGGCAACAAAGACATCGTGCAGGGGCGCCACTTCAAGCGTATGAAAGACAAAACCGTTGTGGGCAACATTGGGCACTTCGACAACGAGATTGACGTCGCCTGGCTTAAGACCAACTACGGCCACACACACGTGAACATCAAGCCGCAGGTCGACTTGTACAACGTGGATGGTAACGACATCATCCTGCTTTCAGAAGGCCGCCTGATGAACCTGGGCAACGCCATGGGCCACCCCAGCTTCGTGATGAGCGCAAGCTTTACCAACCAGACCATCGCGCAGATGGAGCTCTGGAACAAGCACGACCAGTACGAGAATCAGGTGTACACCCTGCCCAAGCACCTCGACGAAGAGGTAGCTCGGCTGCACCTGGCCAAGCTGGGCGCCAAGCTCGAGACCCTGTCGACCGACCAGGCCGCCTACATTGGCGTGCCAGTAAACGGCCCGTTCAAAAACGACGCCTACCGGTACTAGTCGGCTCGGATCTAATGCAACGCAACAGGGGCCCTAGCGGCCCCCGTTGCGTTATAGGTGTAGGTGCCACGCCTGTACGCTCAGGCGGCCTTCGTCGGGGTCGTCCACCTCTATGGGGTCGCCCAGGGGGGCAAAGCCGTTGGCTTTCAGTACGCCGCCCGAGGCCGGGTCGCCTGCGAGGGTGGTGGCGCCGAGGCTGCGAATGAGGGGGCTTGCCGCTGCAAACTGACGGAGCGCCGAGAGGGCTTCCGATGCCAAGCCGCGCCTTCGGTAATTCGGCACGATGCTGTAGCCAATCTCGGCATGGCCCTCGGCATCGGGCAGGCCATGAAACCCTGCCGAGCCAATGAGGGTCTGGGTCTCGCGGTACACAAGCAGGTAGGCGCCCCAGCACTGGTCTTCGGGCCGTTGGCTCTGCACGGGCCAGCGGCTGGCATCCATCTCTTCAGGGAATACCGGGTAACCGTCGGCAACGGTAAGGGCGGTTGCGGCCTGGAAGGCAGCGGGGCCTTGTGCCCACAGGTCGAAGTGGGCCTTGGTTTTTAGGGCGAGTAGCAGCCGGGGGGTGTTGAGTTCCACCCCCTAAAGCTAGCTGACAGCTCAGAGGTAAGGCTTTCTGTTTCGTCGAAAGAGCCAGTTACTTATTTCTCGCGGAAGAACAGGTTCATGGGCCAGCCGGTAAATGGGTAGCGGGCGCGCACCTGGGCCTCGACAAACCGCTTGTAGCTCTCGGGGATGAGCTTGGGGTAGTTGGTAAAGAGCAGGATGGTCGGTACCCGCCCGTCTACCTGCGACACAAACTTGATGCGGATAAGCTTGCCACGGGTGCTCGGCGGCGGGGTGGCTGCCAATATGGGCAAGAGGTAGTCGTTGAGCTGGCGGGTGGGGATGACCTGCCGCTGCTCGGCGACCATCTGGCGCACGATCTCCATCGTTTTGTGAAGCCGTAGCTTTTCGGTGGCCGAGATAAGCACCAGTGGCACGTGCTTCATGGGCGCGATTCGCTCGGCGACGTGCTGTTGCAGGTTTGTATCGGCGCCTTTTTGGTTTTTGTCGACCAAATCCCACTTGTTGGCCAACAGCACCAGGCCTTTGCGGTGCTTTTCGACCTGGCGCAGGATGGCCAGGTCTTGGGCCTCGAGGCCGGTGGTGGCATCGAAGAGCAGTAGGGCGATGTCGCACTCCTCGAGCGCCCGTAGGGTGCGGATGGCCGAGTAGTATTCCACGTTGTCGTTCACCTTGGCCTTGCGGCGCAGGCCTGCGGTATCGACCAGGTAGTAGTCGAAGCCAAAGGCCTGGTAGCGCACGGCCTGGGCATCGCGGGTGGTCCCGGCCAGGGGCGTAACGATTTGGACGGTTTGGCCCACCAGGGCGTTGACCAGGCTGCTTTTGCCCACGTTGGGCCGACCCACGATGGCCAGGCGGGGTACATCGGCGGTGTACTCGGGCTCTACGTCGGCGGGCAGTAGCTCCAGGATGCGGTCGAGCAGCTCGCCGGTGCCCGCGCCCGAGAGGGCCGAGATGGGGTAGACTTCGCCCAGGCCCAAGGCCAGAAACTCGGCCGAGGTGTAGGTGCGCATGGCGTTGTCGGCCTTGTTGGCCACCAGCACCACCTTGTCTTTGCCTCGGCGCCGGATGACATCGAGCACCTCGGCATCGATGGGCAGCAGTCCGTCGACGGTATCGACGACAAAGACCACAACATCGGCCTGCTCGAGTGCAATTTCGACCTGCTCGCGGATGGCGGCCGCAAAGACATCGGCGCTTTCGGGGATGTAGCCCCCGGTATCGACGACCGAGAACTCGCGCCCGGCCCAGTGGCAGGTACCGTAGTTGCGGTCGCGGGTTACGCCGGGCTGGTCGTCTACAATGGCCAGCCGCTGCTCGATGAGCCGGTTGAAGAGGGTGCTTTTGCCTACGTTGGGCCGACCCACAATGGCTACAATTCCGCGCATGGGGGCAAAGGTAGGTGTTGGCTGGTGGCGGGGGCGCGCATGGCCACTGCGCGCTAACTTGCCGTGGCACGGTTTTAGCCGTGTATGGCCTCAACCAACCCTCAATTCTACCACGATGAAACGTAGTCTTGTACTAGCCCTACCGGCAGTGTTTCTGGCTGCCAGCCTGTACGCCCAAAGCCCCATCAATGTTGGGGTGAAAATTGGCGCAAACCTTGCCAATGTAAATATTGAAGAAACCGATCCTGATGTAACTGTCGATGAACTGAAGTCGCAGGTGGGTATCGTTGCCGGTGGCTTTGTACGAATCAACCTGGGTAAAATCAGCATCCAGCCTGAGATTCTCTATTCCCAGAAAAAATACAAAGATGAGTCTGACGGTATCACGACCGAGTTCACCAGCAATGAGATTGACATCCCTGTTCTAATTGGGGTAGATTTAATTGACGCCAAGGTTGTTAAACTGCGCCTGATGGCGGGCCCCCAAGCATCGCTTAACCTGAGCAACGAAGTCACCGATTTCGATGGTGATGTCGACGAACTCTACGAGTCGGCTCGGTTTGGGTTTGCGGCAGGTGTGAGCCTGGATGTTACTAAGCTCACGTTCGACCTTCGCTACAACGGTTCGTTTGGCGACGTGTTCGACCCCGAGCAATTTGGCGTACAAGGTCTTGAATCGAACGCCAACTGGGTGCAATTCACCGTTGGCTTTAAGTTCATCTAGAACTTCTCACTCTGCATTTTAGCCAAAAGCCCCGCAACCCTGCGGGGCTTTTGGCTATCTATTGGGTATGCGCTACGCCAGGTTATTCCTGCTCTTGTTGTTGCCGGTGGCTGGGGCCAGCCAGGTGGGCATTGGGTTTAAAGCTGGTGCCAACTTTCAGGGCATCTCGTTCAACAGCGACCTCGAACCGCAGCTCGACTACCCCACGGGGTTTGTGCTGGGGGCCGTTGCACGGGCGGGTATTGGGCCTGTGTTTGTACAGGGCGAGGCCCAGCTGAGCATGAAGTACTTCCGCAACCTGGTGCGCTATACGGCGCTACAACCCATTTCCATCCAATTGCCCTACCCAGAGGGCACATACGAGGTGAACCATACGGCCCTCGATTTCCCGGTCTTGCTTGGCGTATGGCTGGCCCGCGACCCCGACTTTGCGCCCCGCGTGGTACTTGGGCCGGTCTTTAGCTACCCGCTGGGGCAAGCCAGCATCGTGAGTACCCCCGAGGCTGGGCGTGTGCCCCAAGACTACACCAAGGGCAAATGGTTCTATGGCTACCATCTGGGCATTGGCCTCGATGCAGAGTATGTGCTCATCGACCTGCGGTTTGAGCACATCCTGCAGGCTACCCACGACATTGTGCTTGACGGCCAGCCGTACAGCTACACCCGCCCGCACACGTTTCTGCTTCAGTTTACCGTCGGGTACATCCTCAAAACAAACTAGCAGGTGCTAGGGCTGTTTTAGGGTGCCCACGTACAGGGCCAGTGCGCGCAGCTCGGCTTCGCTCAGGTAGTCGTACCGGGGCATGGGCTTGAGCCCTGCTTTCAACACAGCTACTACGGCGGTGGTATCGGCGGCGTAGAGCTGCAGGTTGCGGCTTTTGCGGTACTCGCTGGCGCCATCGGTGCCGTGGCACCGGGCACAGGCTGTTTGGTAAAGACGCTCGCCGACCCGGACGGGGTCCTGGGTGAGGGTCTCGCCCAGCGCGTGGCTCGCGGCGGCCAACTGGGTACGCTCGCTTCGTAGCAGCACGTCGTGGGTTTTGCCCAGCCCGTAGCTGTAGGCCAGCAGCACCAGACCCAAGGCCCCCAGCACCACGTTGCGGCGCTTAAAGGCCACCACGCCCAAACCAATGACAGCCACCAGCGCGGCGTACTTCACCAGGTGCGGTAGCGACGTAGACGCTGGCGCACGGAAGGCGAGCACTAGCCCCGTGAGCGTAAACCCGCTGGCCAAAACGATGTGCAGCACCTTGGTTTTGCGGTTCAGCCGCTCTAAAGCTGGGCCGCGCCGGGCGGCCAGGAGCCCAAACTTGGTGAGGTAGAGTAGCAGGTAGAGCACCACAAACAGGTGGTGGGTGTGCAGTAGGCCAGTATCCATAAGGCGAAATGTAAAACTAGGCAGGCGCGGCTACCGGGGCGAAGCGGCGGGCGAGAATGGCTTCTCTAACGGCCTCCATGAGCCACATGGGCGTGCTGGTAGCCCCACAGATGCCCACACTGTGGGCGCCCTCGAACCAGGCGGCCTCTAGTTCATGTGCACCCGAAACGAAAAACGTGTTGGGGTTCGTGGCGCGGCACACCTCGAAGAGCACCTTGCCGTTGCTGCTCTTTTTGCCGGCCACGAACACCACGACATCGTAGCGGGGGGCAAACAGGCGCAGCTCGGGCTCGCGGTTGCTTACCTGGCGGCAGATGGTATCGTTGGCCTTGAACGCCTGGGCGAGCTCTGCGGTGGCGGCCTGGGTGCGGCGCTCGATCTCGGCTTTGAGGGCGTAGAACTTGTCGGTACTCTTGGTGGTCTGGCTAAAGAGCTGGATGGGGCGGCCGAAGTCGACCTTATCCAGATCTTCGATGCCCCCAATTACAATGGCCTGGCCCGAGGTCTGGCCCACGAGCCCGTTTACCTCGGCGTGGCCTTCCTTGCCGTAGATGATAATCTGGGTGGTCTGCTCGTAGGCGCCACGTACCCGGTTCTGGAGCTTGAGCACCACAGGGCATGAGGCGTCGATGAGCGTCAGGTTGTTGCGCAGCGCCGTCTGGTAGGTGCTGGGCGGTTCGCCGTGGGCGCGGATGAGCACAGTGGTGCCGTAGAGGTGCTCCAGGTCGTCGTGCGTGATAATCTTCAGGCCCTTGGCCTTGAGGCGCGCGACCTCTTCGTCGTTGTGGACGATGTCGCCGAGGCAGAACAGCTCGCCGGTGTCGTCGAGGTACTCTTCGGCCATTTCGATGGCGTAGACTACACCGAAGCAAAACCCCGATTTGGGGTCAATTTCAACGGTCAGGGTGTCGGTCATGCACTCGGTGCTACGTACTCTGCGTGTAACGAGCCGCCTCCGGAAAAGATTCTACCTCCGGGGTGCCCAGTAGCCCATGCGCCCAGGCGAGCACCTGGTCTACCTGCTCATCGATGGTCACGGTCGTTGTATCGAGCAGGTGGGCGTCGGCAGCGCGGCGCAGGGGGCTTTCTTCGCGCGTGGTGTCAATGTGGTCGCGGTGCAGCAGCAGCCGACGTACTTCGGCGGGAACGACGGCTTGGCCGCTGGCCCTGAGCTCGGCCGAACGGCGCTCAACGCGGGCCTCCAGGCTGGCGGTCATAAAGACCTTGAGCTCGGCGCTGGGCAGTACCACGGTGCCGATGTCGCGCCCGTCCATGACCACCCCTTTGCCTTCGGCAATGCGCTGCTGCTGGGCCACCATGGCCTGGCGCACCGTTTTGATTGCGGCCACCTCGCTCACCTGGCTGTTGATGGCCGTGGTACGTAGCTCGGCGTCTACGACCTCGCCGTTGAGGAGCGTCAGGCGCTCGCCGGCAGGCGTAAGCCGGAACGAAAGCGTGGTTTCGAGCAACAGGGCCTCGACCGACAGCCGGTCGCTGGGCGCCACCCCGTTGCGTTGCAGGTTCAGGGTGAAGGCCCGGTACATGGCCCCGGTATCGAGAAACAGGTAGCCCAATGCGCGGGCCACCCGCCGCGCCGTGGTGCTCTTGCCGCAACCGGCGTAGCCATCGAGAGCGATGTTGATTTTCTTCACCGGTGCAAAACTACGCCCCCCAGGCCCCTCGTTCGTACCCCGTGCGCCTGTACCTCATTGGCCTGCCCGGCAGCGGCAAGACCACGCTCGCCAAAGCCCTTGGGCGGCGCATGCCCGGCCAGGTTACGGCACTTGACCTGGACAAGCAAATTGAGGAGTACACCGGGCAGACCATTGCCAGCCTGTTTCAGGCCCATGGCGAGGCACACTTCCGGGCCCTGGAAGCCGAGCAGCTCCGCAGCCTCCCGCCTGCGCCCACGGGCAGGCTGCAGGTGGTGGCCACCGGCGGCGGTGCCCCCCTGTTTCACGGTAACCTGGCCTACCTGAAGGCCACCGGCGCGGTGGTGTGGCTGGAGGTGCCCCTGCCCACGCTGGCCCGTCGGCTGGCGGCCTCAAACAACCCACGGCCGCTCTTTGTGGGTGGTAGCATCGCCGAAAAGCTCGAAGCCCTGGCCCTGGCCCGCTACCCAGCCTACAGCCAGGCCGACGTACGCCTGAGCGCCCTTACCCCCGCCGAGGCGCTGGAAGGTATTCTGGCGCAGTGGGAGGGGCTGGTAGGGCTCGCAGCGGCGCGGGCTCAGCCCTCGGCGCCCACTTCGTAGACTACGGTGGTTACCGTTTGGCCCACGGCCTTGAGTGTTTCGGCCGAAAGCTTATTGAGGGTATCGCCCAAGGTGTGCCAGTGGGGAAAGAAGTTCTGCTGGTCGGCCGTGCGGTGGATGACATCGATGGACGGGATCTGGGCCAGCGTGTTGATGTAGTAGTGATCGTCGAGCGTACCCACGTTGCCGTAGAGCGGAAACAGCGCCCCGTAGCCCAACCGGTGGGCGGTCTGCCACACCCGCTCCACAACGTGGGGGGCGTACTGCTTGGAATAGGTCTCCTGCGGGAAAACGGCGTCTTTGGCCCCCACCATATCGAGCAGGATGCCAAACTCGGCGCTGTAGCCCGCGGGCACCTTGTTCCGGGCCCAGTGCTGGGCGCCGAGGCAGAACGAGTTTTCAACTTCGGTCTGGCCAAGGTCTTCGGCGTCCCAGAAAAAGAAATCTACCCCCAGCCCTGGGTCTTGGGCGTTGACGAGGCGGGCGATTTCGAGGAGTACGGCCACGCCGCTCGCCCCGTCATTTGCCCCGTCGATGGGCAGTCGGCGCTTGGTTTTGTCGGGGTCTTGGTCCGCTTCGGGCCGTGTATCCCAGTGCGCCATGAGCAGGATGCGGCGCTTGCGCTCGGGCTTGTACTGGGCCAAGATGTTGCGGATAGGCAGCTTGCCCAGCACTGTGGTGGGGGTGGCCTTTTGCTCGGTGACCGCGAGGCCATACCCCTTGAGTGTAGCTACCAGGTAGTCGCCGCAGCGCTGGTGGCCCGTGCTGCGCAAGGTGCGGGGGCCAAAAGCGACCTGGTGGGCCGCTCGGGCCAGGGCGCTATCGCCGGAAAACTCGGGCACGTTCACCTTTGGGGTAACGGCTTTTGGGGCGGTTTGCTGCGCCGACTCGGCGCCACCGCTACACCCCAGGCACACCCAACAGGCCCCTAGGACCATCCATCCTGCCATTCGTTTCATGCCTGAGAGGGGATGCGGTCTTGGTACCAGGCTACCGTTTCGGCTAGGCCTTCGTTGAGCGTGCGCTCGGGTCGCCACTGCAGTACAGCCCCGGCCCGCTCAATCGAAAGCACGTTGCGCGGGAGCTCGCCCACGCGTGCGGGTGCGTGCTGGGCCACAAAGCGGTTGCCATAGGCGGCGTTCAGGGCCGAAAAGATGGTCAGCACATCGGTCTCCTGGCCCGTGCCTACGTTAAAGGTGCCGCTCTGGGGGTACCGTAAGGCGGCCAAATTGGCCCGCACTACATCCGCTACGTGCACGTAGTCGCGGGTTTGCTTTCCATCGCCAAAAATGGTGGGCGCCTGCCCGGCGTTCATCTTCTCGCAGAAGATGGCCACCACGCCAGCCTCGCCGTGGGGGTTTTGCCGGGGGCCGTACACGTTGCTGTAG
>JANRLA010000128.1:0-72703 GCA_033763015.1 Bacteroidia bacterium | reverse complement strand
CGGCGCACGGCTCATCAAAGCCAAATGGGGCGCCGAGGAGCAGGTCGAGTTCCTGGCGGCCGTGCAGATCGTGGGGCAAGACCGGTTTGGTATGCTCAAAGACATCGTGAAGACCATCTCGGTGCAGCAGCGCATCGACGTGCGGTCGTTTACCATCGATACGGCCGACGGTATGTTCGAGGCCGTGGTCAAGCTGTACGTGGGCTCGTTGGCCGAGCTGCAGGCCCTGCTCAAGCAGCTCATCGAAATCCGCGGTGTCTTTAGCGCCACCCGCAGCGAAGGCGATACCACCCCTTCTGCCTAACAAGGCTATCTATCCAGCTGGCAATCAGGCACTTAGGCCGATTTCATCAGTTACCAGTATTCACATACTTAAGTAGCTGATTTACAAGTATTTAGATGCACATACCCCACTGTAGGTTTTCGTATTCTAAACTTTCGACTCATCGAATTTTCGGGATATTTAGGTAGCCCTAAAACCTGAGGGGTACCTATTCCGGTATTCCTAGGGGCCGAAATTGCGCCTATGTGCTGCCAGATTGACAGGTATAGCCATACGAATAGTCAAGTACCGTTGGCTAGGGTACTGGGTTTGGCTATAGTTAGTGCACGGTTATAGCCTTTGCCTATTGCTGTAGGCTGGCTAGTGCCTCGCCCACCACAAAGGCGCTGCCTGTTACCAAGAGCCCGTGGGTGGGCTGTAGCGCAGCCTGCGCTGCGGCAAAGCCCGCTAGGCTGTTGGTGTAGGCATTGCCCACAAGGCCGTACGCGGCGGCGGCGGTAGCCAGGTCGGCGGCGGACCGGGCCCGGGGCAGGTCGGGTGCCACCCAGTAGTACGTGGCGTGGGTGGGCAGCAGTGGCAGCAGCTTGCCGAGGTCTTTCTCCTGCACCACCCCCAGCACGATGTGCAGGTGGCGGTAGCCCAGCCCGGCCATGTGCGCCAGGGCGTAGCGCAGCCCCTCGGCGTTGTGGGCCATATCGAGCCGGATGCGTGCATCGGTCGGCCATACCGTCATGCGGCCGGGCAGGGTGTAGTAGGTGCGGCTCTGGGCCAGGGCGGCCTGCACAGTGCTGCGGTCGAGCCGGTAGCGGCCCTGGGCCTCGAGCAGCCCGAGGGCCGTGAGCACGGTGGCCAGGTTCTCGCCCTGGTAGCCGCCCAGTAGGTCGAGCTGGTAGGGCCCGCTCAGGTCGGTGCCACCGGGGTTGGGCCCGCGGGCGGTTACGGCCCAGGCGCCTTCGGGGCCTGCGGGCGCGGCGTGGTAGTAGGCGGTGGCCAGGTGCAGCGGGGCGCCCACGGCCTGGGCACGGGCCTGGTACACGGGCAGGGTTTCGGCGTCTGCGCGGCCCACCAGGGCGGGGGTACCGGGCTTGAAGATGCCGGCCTTCTCGGCGGCAATCTGGGCTAGGGTGTCGCCCAGCAGGTCCATGTGGTCGTAGTCGACGTGGGTGACGATGGCCAACTCGGGTGCAATGACGTTCGTCGAATCGAGCCGCCCGCCCAGCCCCACCTCGATCACCGCCAGCGTGCAGCCTTCGTCCTTGAACCACTGCAGCGCCAGGGCCACGGTGAGCTCAAAAAAGCTGGGCCCCACCCGCTCGATGAGCGCCTGGTGGCGGGTAACGAACTGCGCCAGGTAGTCTGCCGCCATCCACTGGCCGTTGACCTGGAAGCGCTCGCGCAGGTCGATAAGGTGCGGCGAGGTGTACACGCCCACGCGGGGCTCGCCCAGGGCGCGGGTGGCGGCGGCCAGCAGCGTGCACACGCTGCCCTTGCCGTTGGTGCCGCCCACGTGCAGGTAGCGCTGGCCCTGGTGGGGGTTGCCCAGGGCCGCGAGCAGGGCCAGGGTGCGGTCGAGGTTGCGGTTGTAGGCAGCGGGGCCTACGCGCTGGTAGGCCGGCAGCCGCCGGTAGAGGTACGCCACCGCTTCGGGGTAGTCCACGCCGCGAAGATGCGCGGTGGATGGGGAAGAAGCCTGGACTTAACCGACCCAAGCTCTGTCTTTAAAAAATGTATTAATCCGAGTACTAGTCACCTGAATGGTAAATAGAACGCAATAAATGTTTCATCTAGCTTTTACAAGTGTGCGCACAACAAAATGTGTAATCAATAGATAAATCATGTACAGCGCTGGCCCCGACAGTAAATACAGAATTTTTAAGGGGTATCTCCATTCGTATGTATCTGCATCTAATCCAATGAGAATTAGGGTGCTTAATGGATTAAGCAAAATGAATAGTATGA
Source organism: Bacteroidia bacterium (assembly GCA_033763015.1). Taxonomy (GTDB): domain Bacteria; phylum Bacteroidota; class Bacteroidia; order J057; family JANRLA01; genus JANRLA01. The sequence goes on along the minus strand of JANRLA010000128.1, from coordinate 70,461 downwards.
AATCAAACCCAATAATAGTCGCAGGAATAAACAGCAAAACATAAGCCAAAAATATGCCTGGTATAGACTTGCTAACATAGTGGTACAGAATACCAGGAACCATTAGGTAAAGAGATCCTAACACATAATCTACAATGCTACCTAAATGATAATTGAAATTAATTGCTTGTGAAAAGCAAATTATAACTATTGAGATTAGAAAGTTTATGATACAGGGCAGGAAAACATATGTACTTACCTTCAAATTCAACTTTTCACTATCTGCATTATCCATTGCCCGCCCCAAATAGATTGAAATTCCACGAGTAGAAAACTGCCCCTCCCCTCACGCCGCCGGATCCAGCGCCACGTAGGTTTCGGTGCCGTTGCCGGGCAGTTCGCGCACCAGGCCCGCCAGAATCAGGTTCGCCAGAATCTTCACGAGCTGGTAGCGCTTGATGTGCAGCCGCTGGCAGAGGTGCTCCAGCGTAGCGCGGCCCTCGGCGTCGAGCGTACGCAGCAGTTGGCGCTCGGTGTCGGTAAACTGTAGGTGGGCGCCCTCGCCCTTGGCCTGCTGCACGAGCACCTCGTGCATGACGGTGCTGGCGAGCACGGTCTGGTCGCTCAGGCGCAGGTAGGTTTTAAGCTCGCCTTCGTCGTTTTGGGCTTTGTAAGGGGCCTGCGTGCCCTGGGGCACAATGACCTGCACCACGGGCAGGCCTTTGTAGTCGTGCTGCACGTACACGTAGTGCACGGCGGGCTGGCAGAATACGTTGGCGGCGGTGTCTATCATAAAGACCTCTTCTTCGCCACTGCGCACGCCGGTCACCTTGCCGTTGTCTTTCACGCCAATGAGCAGGCTGCCGCCCTTGGTGTTGGCAAAGGCCGCCAGGGTGCGGGCAATTTTGCGCGCCGACGAGATGGTCTTCTTGAAGTCGAGGTTTTGGCCCTCGCCTTCGGCGATGAGCTTGGCCAGGGGGTGGGTGGCGAATGCCATGGTGCGGCCCTCAGTTTGGTTTGCCTACCGTACGTCAACCCAACGGTACCCGAGACGTGGGGCGGGTTGGCGGTGTGGCCAGTGCCCCCAGTCCGTTTCTCCGAGTGTTGCAACAAGTTAGCGGGGTTTTTCGCTCCGCCACAACGGGGGGTTGTGCACGGGTATGGCGTGGCGGCCCCGGGGGGGCGTGGGCAGGCGCCAACAGCCCCCAACACCCCGCCCCAGGCGCGTAACCTTCTTACCGAACGGGCCCGGTCTGAAACCCGAGTGCCTGATAGCCACCGCGTTAGCCCAGTTGCGCTACCGGGTTACCTATGCACATTTGGCCCCGCCAAGGGCGTGGAACACCTACTGCTGTGCATAACTTGGCCCCCCGATGCAGGGGCTGAAGACCGACCGGGCCGTGGTGCTCTTTAGTGGCGGGCAAGACTCGACCACGTGCCTGTTTTGGGCCAAACACCACTTCGAGCGCGTAGAGGCCGTCATTTTCGACTACGGCCAGCGGCACCGCATCGAAATCGAGCAGGCCGAATGCATTGCCAAGCTGGCCCACGTCGAGGCCACGGTGCTCGACCTCACGGGCCTGGGCGCCCTGGGTGGCTCGTCGCTCACCGACACCGAGCTGGCCATCCCCACCGAGATCGGCACCGAAAAGGAGGTGCCCAACACCTTTGTGCCCGGCCGCAACCTCATCTTCTTGAGCTATGCCGCGGCCTACGCCTACCCCCGGGGCATCAAAAACCTGGTGCTGGGTGTGGGGCAGGTAGACTACAGCGGCTACCCCGACTGCCGGGTGTCGTTCGTGCGCAGCGCCGAGATGACCCTCACGCTGGCGCTGGACATGCCGCTCAAAATCCACGCGCCGCTGCTCTTCCGCAGCAAGGCCGACATCTGGGCGCTGGCCGCCGAGCTGGGCTGCCTCAACTTCGTCATCCGCGACAGCCACAGCTGCTACAACGGCGACCGCACCCACTACCACCCCTGGGGCTACGGCTGTGGCGACTGTGCCGCCTGCCGGCTGCGCGCCCAGGGCTTCTACCAGGCCTTCCCCGAGCTCGCCGCCCGCCCGCCGCATACCACACCGGCCTAGCCCACGCGTTGTAGCTCTGTATGAAGCGCGCCGCCTACCTGCTCGCCCTGCTTTGGCTACCGGCCCTGTGCCTGGCCCAGGCGCCCCCTGCCACCCGCCCCGGCGATGCCATTGTGGGCGAATGGATGACCGAAAACCGCGACGCCCGCGTAAACATCTTCCGCGCGACCAACGGCACCTACTACGGCCAGATTGTGTGGCTGGAAGACCCCAACGAAGCCGACGGCACCCCCAAACGCGACACCGAAAACCCCGACCCCGCCCTGCGCACCAAACCCATCTTGGGCCTGCAAATCCTGCGGGGGTTTCGGTACGACCCCGACGACAACGAGTGGACCGGCGGCCGCGTCTACGACCCCGAAAGCGGCAACGACTACAGCGGCTACCTGGCCCTAGAAGGCCCCAACCGCCTCAAACTGCGCGGCTACGTGGGCATCAGCTGGCTGGGCCGCACGAGTTACTGGACGCGTAACTAAATTTTGACGTTTTCCTGACGGTTACATTGACAGTAGTTGCGCCGATAACATATGTTTGCAACTCACCAAACCAATGTTATTGTATGCAATTCCTGAAAGCAATCGTCTCTCCTCGCAAACTATTCGCGGTTATTATCGCGCTTGGACTTGCCTCTTGCACAGACCAAGATCCGGAACCACAGTCTAATGGGATTGTAGCACCCAAGGGAAATTTTACTGTTTCGGTAGCTGATGGTAAAATTGTTAGTAACAACATGGAATACATCAAAAGTTTTCCTCAACTCGAACAAGCATTGCAAAACATAGCTGCCAAAAATTCTCATTTTAGTATCGAAGTTGGTGTAGACCACCAAATTAAGATAAATGGATCGCTGGCAAAGTCAGCTAAAGATTTGCATGAATTCCTCATTTCTCAAGGGGGGTTTCAACTTCACACTACCGATTTTTACCTTGAAGTAACTTCTTCAGAAGTTAATACAAACCCTGAAAAGATATTAGGGTTATTCCCATTCTTAGGCCAATCAGCTCAGGCAATAAGAAATGAGAATGGTAAAGACAAAATTATATTCAACTTTGACAAACATGGTAGATTTAAGGGCATTACCGACTCACATGCAAAATGTAAATATTTTACTAAAGGTTGCCTTTGTGATGATATACATAGAGCTTTTGAATGTAGTTGGGGTAATTTTGGTGATTGTGTAGCTGATTTGTGGTGGGCAATCGGCATCAATGTCGTAGCCTGTGGAATTGGATCGGGTGGAGCCTGTCTTTGCTAACAACTAACCTTTACTCCTATGTCTTTCTACCAAAAATTCCGAATTTTCGTATTAATCTGGTTCCTAATTAGTTTATTTATTAGCTACCTTACTGCAAGAAAGGCGCATAGAAATGGTGATTTCAGCTTTGGATGGGGAGTATTAGCTTATTTTGTTTTTCCTGTAGGTATTTGGTATTTGCTGCGAAAGTCTAAGTAACTACAAAGCGGGTATTCTTTTCATAAGAAGAGGATACCCGCTATTTTAATATTCTCAGCCATCATCTAGGGCTATTACCCATTCATCGACGCCAGGAACTCCTCGTTGGTTTTGCTGAAGCGCAGTTTGTCTTGCAGGAAGTCCATGGCCTCTTGGGGGTTCATTTCACCCAAGAACTTGCGCAGGATGAAGATGCGGTACAGCCACTTGCCATCAATGAGCTTGTCTTCGTGCCGCGTGCCGCTCTGCACCACATCAATGGCCGGGAAGATGCGGCGGTTGGCCAGCTTGCGGTCGAGCACCAGCTCCATGTTGCCCGTGCCCTTGAACTCCTCGAAGATCACTTCGTCCATCCGGCTGCCGGTATCGATGAGCGCCGTGGCCAGGATGGTGAGCGAGCCCCCCTGCTCCACCTTCCGGGCGGCGCCGAAGAACTTCTTGGGCTTCTGCAGGGCGTTGGCGTCTACACCACCTGAGAGGATTTTGCCGCTGGCGGGCATCATGGTGTTGTGGGCACGGGCCAGGCGGGTGATCGAATCGAGGAGGATGACCACGTCGTGCCCCACTTCTACCAGGCGCTTGGCCTTTTCGATGACCAGGTTGGCCACCGTTACGTGGCGCTCGGCGGGCTCGTCGAAGGTGCTGGCAATGACCTCGGCGTTTACGTTGCGCGCAAACTCGGTCACTTCCTCGGGCCGCTCGTCAATGAGCAGCACTATGAGGTAGGCCTCTGGGTGGTTGCGGGCAATGGCGTTGGCAATTTTTTGCAGCAGGAACGTCTTACCGGTCTTGGGCTGGGCCACAATCAGGCCCCGCTGGCCCTTACCGATGGGCGAGAACATCTCGAGGATGCGTAGGCTGCTGTCGTCTTCGTGGGGCGTAGCGCCTACGAGGTTGAACTTTTGGTCGGGGAACAGGGCCGTGAGGTGCTCGAAGAACACGCGGTCGCGGGTGCGCTCGGGCGGCAGGTTGTTGATGGTCTCGATACTCGCCAGGGCGAAGTAGCGCTCGCCCTCTTTGGGGGGGCGCACCGAGCCATACACGCTGTCGCCGGTCTTTAGGCCGTACTGCTTGATGGTCTGCTGCAGCACGAGCACGTCGTCGGGACTGGGCAGGAAGTTGTATTCGGCGCTGCGCAAGAAGCCGTAGCCTTCGTCGGAGACCTCGAGCAGGCCACTGCTGAAGATGTGGCCGTCGAACTCGGCCAGGGCCTCGGCGTCGGTCTGGGGCTTGATGTCGGGGCGTTCTTGCCGATCGGGGCGTTCCTGGCGCGGCTGCTGCTGCTGGGGTTGGCGCTGGACGAAGTCTTTGCGCGGCCGCTCTTCGGTGGGGACTGGGGTGTGCAGGGGCGATTCGCTCTCAGGCGAAGCTTCGGCGTGTGGGGCCTGGGGCGGTGTGGCCTCGGGGCCCAGTTTCACGACACTGCGGCGGCGGCGGCGCTTGTTATTGGGGTCGTCGGCCAGGGGGTTGGGTTCGTCGTCAACTTCGGCCGTGGGCAGCACTTCGGCAGGGCTATCGTCGGCCTCGGCGGTGGGGGTGAGCTCTTCGGCGGCGCTTTCTAAGACGGCCTGGGTGCGTCGGTTGCGCTTGCGGGGTAGCCGCGGGTCGTCGGTCTCGGCTTCGGGGGTAGTGGTGGGGGCTTCGGGGTGGCCGTTGCCGTTGCCAGTGCCCGTGCCGGCACCGGCGCGGGCGGCTTCGATGAGCTCGATGAGTTCTTGCTTTTTAAGCTCGTTTGCGTTTTCAATGTTGAGCGTGCGCGCCAAATCGCGCAATTCGCTCACGAGCAGTGTGGTTAGCTCCATACAGGGGGGTGCAGAGTGTGCAGCGCTACGGAATTGTTCCATCCCGCTGGGCGGGGCCCAGTGGCTGCTGTCAGTTTAGTTAGTTGAGAAAAGGAGGGGCGATTCTACCGCCACACCGGATCCAGCGTACAGGCCTGTAGGCCTGCGTGCTACAGCAATGGGGCAGTCAGGCATCAGCACCTGTACTACCACAGCGGTAAAGGTAACACACGGGCGGTTGTACGCCGACCACCCTGGGCAGGCAAAAATTTTCCGTTTTTCGCAGCCTCAGCCCACCGTACCATGTTGAATCTGGCGTACCTGCGCGAAAACCCCGAAACCGTAGTAGCTGGCGCCCGCGCCAAAGGCCTGGCCATGGCCGAAGCGTTGGTCGCCGACGTGCTGGCCGCCGACGCCGAGCGCCGAGCGGCCATCCAAGCCACCGACGAACTCAAGCAGACCCTGAACCAACTGGCCAGCGAGATCGGGGCGCAGATGAAGGCCGGTGCCACGGCCCAAGCCGACCAGCTTAAGGCCAAAACCGCCGAGTTGAAACTTGAGCTCAAGGCCTACGAAGAAACACTTGAGGCCGTAGAAGCCCGCCTGCAGGGGCAACTCGTCCAACTGCCCAACGTGCCCCTGCCCGAGGTGCCGCTGGGCAAAACCGCCGACGACAACACCGTGCTCTTCGAGCGCGGGCCCCGCCCTACCCTGCCCCCCGGCGCTGAGCCCCACTGGGAGATTGCCAAACGCCTGCAGCTCATTGACTTTGAACTGGGCGTGAAAATCACGGGTGCCGGCTTCCCGGTGTACACCCACCAGGGTGCGCGGCTGCAGCGGGGGCTTATCCAGTTTTTCCTCGACCGGGCCGTGGCCGCGGGGTACACCGAGTACCAGCCGCCACTCGTGGTAAACGAGGCCTCGGGCTTTGGTACAGGCCAATTGCCCGACAAAGAGGGGCAGATGTACTACATCGAGAAAGACGGGCTCTACCTCATCCCCACCGCCGAGGTACCGCTCACGAACCTGCTGCGCGACGAGATTTTAGACCCGGCCGCACTACCCGTGCGCATGTGTGGCTACACCCCGTGCTTCCGGCGTGAGGCGGGGTCGTACGGGGCGCACGTACGGGGCCTAAACCGGCTCCACCAGTTCGACAAGGTTGAAATCGTCGAAGTCGTCGAGCCCGAACGCTCGGCCGAGCGCCACGAGGCCATGTTGGCCCACGTGTACAGCCTGCTCGACGCGCTGGAGCTGCCCTACCGGGCGCTGCTGCTCTGCACCGGCGACATGAGCTTTGCTTCGGCCAAGACCGTAGACCTTGAGGTGTACAGCGCCGCGCAGGAGCGGTGGCTGGAGGTCAGCTCGGTGTCCAACTTCCTTACCTTCCAGGCCGAGCGGCTCAAACTGCGCTACCGGCCCCAGGGCGAAAAGAAAACGCGTATCCTGCACACCCTCAACGGCAGTGCCCTGGCCCTACCCCGCATTGTGGCTGCACTACTTGAAAACGGGCAGGCCGCCGATGGCACCGTCGGCCTGCCCAAGGCGCTGCACACCTACCTGGGGTTCGAGCGGCTGGGTTAAGCCGCCGCCGACTGGCGCTCTTTGTACTTGAGCAGTTGCCGCCGTACCTGTTCTACGGCTTTATCGGTTGCCTCTTCAAACGAGGGGCACTGCTCGGTGGCCACCAGGCTGCTGCCCGGTACCAGGGCTTTGATCTCGACCACTTTGTTGCCAATCGACTTGTTCTTCTCCAAGCGGAGGTACACCTGCACATCCACCACGTTCTCGAAGAACTGCGCGAGCTTTTGGCATTTGCTCTCAATGAAGCCAATCAGGCGGCGATCGGCATCGAAGTGAATCGACTGAATGGTAACGTTCATGGCGTACTACAGGGATTAAGTGGTCTACACAAACTACAAAAAAACCGTTTACCCTTCGGCCTTCGGATGGGCTTTTTTGTGCGCAGTTTTCAGCCGCTCAAGGCTGCTGTGTGTGTACAACTGGGTAGCAGCCAACGAGTTGTGGCCCAGCAGCTCTTTTACGGCCTGTAGGTTGGCCCCGTGCTCTACCAGGTGCGTGGCAAACGAATGGCGCAGCACGTGGGGGCTGGCTTTGGCCAGGCCCGGCACCTGGCTGAGGTAGGCCTTTACCCGCCGACCCACCAGCGTAGCCGAGGCCGGTGCGCCCTTTGCGGTGCGCAGCAGTGGGCCCTCGGGCAGCCAGCCCTGGGCACGAAACGCGGCCTCATACGCCGCCAGGGCCTTCAGCACAGGGGGGCCCAGGGGCACGATACGCTCCTTTTTGCCTTTGCCCAGCACCTGCAGGGTGCGGCTGGTGCGGTCGGTGGTGGCCCAGGTGAGGCCCAGCACTTCGGCGCGGCGCAGGCCACAGCCGTAGAGCAGCTCGAGCAGCAGCCGATCGCGGATGCCCTCAAAGTCATCGGCTAGCGCCAGGCCATCGAGCAGAGGCCCAAGGGCGGTTTCGGGCACCCAGGTGGGTAGCCGGCGGCCAGGCTTGGGCACACGCAGCCCGTCGGCGGGGCTTTTGTCGAGCTCCCCGGAGGTTACCCGCCAGCGGAAGTACGCCCGCACAGCGGCCACCTTGCGCGCCAAGCTGGTGCGGCTACAGGCCAGGCCCACGACCCAGCCGCGCAGTTGCGCTAGCGAGGGTGCTGGCTCGCCCCAGAGGTCGAACGCCTCGTAGGCGCTGAGGTGAGCCGCAAGCTGGCGTAGGTCGGTGGTGTAGGCAGCTTCGGTAGCTGGGCTGTAGCGCCGCTGGGTGCGCAGGTAGACCGCAAACGCCCGGAGCCGATCGGGTACCTCGTGAGGGGCGGGGGGCACAACAAAAAACCTTGTCAGTGGTCTGACAAGGTCGGCAAATCTGGTTCGAAAGTCGGTTTTGAAACCTGCACACCCCACGCCACGGCTGGGCGGATAGGTGTGCGCACCTACTGGTAACGGGCGCTAGACGTTTTGTGCGTCGTTGTAGCGCTGGCGACGCTGGGCCTTCTTGACCGTTTCACGGCGCGATTCGCTGGGGGTCGTAAAGTGCGACCGGTAGCGGATCTCTTTCAAGATACCCAGACGCTCGAATTTCTTCTTGTAGCGCCGCAGGGCGCGGTCGAGCGATTCGCCTTCTTTTACTTCTACGATGATCATGCGTAGTGAGTAGGTGTTAGTGTTCAGGTTTTGGGGCTACAAATCTAGAAATTGCCTCTGGCATATCCAAGGCCCTACCGTACTTCGTGGCCATGAAACGGATTGCACTCAGCTGCCTGGTACTGCTACTGGGCATACTACACGGGTTTGCTCAAGGGGGGTGGGACAAACCCGCCTACCGCATCTATACCGCCGAGGGCACCCCAGCCCACTACTCCGACATCCTTGCCGCTGCCAAAAAGGCCGACGTCGTGCTCTTTGGCGAACGCCACAACGGCGCCCTGGACCACTGGCTCAACCTCGAGCTCGTGCACGACCTGTTCAAACGCACCCTGGCCGTAGACATGAGCTTCGAGCAGTTCGAAGCCGACCAGCAGCCCGCGCTGGATAGCCTGCTGGGCGGCGACCTATCGTTCCAAGACTTTGAGCGCACCCAGCGCGTGTGGCCCAATTACGCCACCGACTACCGGCCCATGCTCGAGTTCGCCTTCGAGCACTCGTTTCGGGCACTGGCCGCCAACGTGCCCCGCGACAGCGCCCGCAAAGCTGGCCGGAACGGCGTGGCCAGCCTTGCCCTGCGTGGCCCCGCCTGGCCGCCCCTACCGCTCCCCGTAGACACCGCCCTGCCCGGCTATGCCAAGATGCGCGCCATGATGGCCGGGCACGGGGGCACCGCGAGCGCCACCTTCCTGGTCGAGGCCCAGGCCCTGAAAGATGCCGTCATGGCCTGGCGCATTGCACGGTTTCACCGCGCAGGGGTGCCTGTGGTGCACACCGCCGGCGCCTACCACGTACAGGACCACAGCGGGCAAAACGCCCATGCCGATGGCATTGCAGGGTACTTAGGCCGCTACGCGCCCTTCCTGCGGGTGGTTACCGTGGTGTGCGTAGAGCAGCACCACCTGGAGAGCCTTACTGCCGCTGCCCAGGGCCAGGCCGACTTCATCGTCGTGGTACCCGACCGCATGACCAAAACCTACTAGTTGCAACCACGGCTGAGTTAGTCGTGCAGGCCTTTGCCCGCCAGAATCTTCGGCACACTGGCTTCGATGCGGCTCAGGCGGGTTTTGGCCTGCTTGGGGGCGGCAAAATGTAGGGTATACCCACGCTGACGGCCTGGGGTCAAGGACCTAAACGCCTGTTCGAAGCCAGGGTCGGCAGTAAACTTCTCGAGAAGCTCTGGCGGGAAGGTCAGTTCCTCAGGGCCCTCTGGCTCTACCCGACGGCCTGTTCTCTCCAGCGCGATAGCACCCGCCAGAAGCTGCTGCACGGCCGGTGCTAGCCGTTCAACCTGGCCGGATTGGGTAATGCGCACAATGCGGTCGGACTTTGAGTTGGGGCCAGGGGCTACCAATAGGCCCGTGGGGTCGTCGAGCAAAACCCCTTTGAAAAAATTCAGACTTGCGTAGTCGTTGAAGCAAGCAATCTGAGCAACGTTTTTCTCAGCGTAGGTGTACGTCGGCACACCCCATTTGCAGGTTTCTTCCAAACCCGAAGCCAGCACAACCTGACGTAGTGCCACTAGCGCCTCTGCCCAGGTGTGGACTTTGCACCCTGGAGTACCCCCGCGTGGGCAGCGCCCGCAGCCCTGGGCGAAATAGGTTTCTACGTCGGTGGTCACACCTATTTCACGTGCGCCGAATGGCGGTTAGTTCTCTCGGGTACCAATCACTTTCTGGCCATTCTGGTGGAGCACCAGAGAAGTGATTCTGCCTTTGTCGTCCCGAAGAAACTCCAACTGGGCATCAACTGCCTTGTAAAAGAAGAAGTCGGTTCGTTCTGGGAAGATCTGTAGGGCCGGTTGACCAGTTGCTTGTACCATCAGCTTTTCGCCCGACTGGTACACCTTCAATTTGAAGGTTGGGGACAGGGCATAGGTCCCTTCGTAGTCTTCAAACGAATCCGGCCCCACTGCCGCTTCTGTACGTACTACGGGCAAGGTATAGGGTACACCGTACAGGGCATTGAGTAGCACTAAATCTAGCCGTAGTGGGCTGCTTTCAACGTTTTGGAGGACGATAAAACTGAGCGAATCCTCTAGGATGCGGAAGTTTAGAGAACTGAATCCATCAATGCCCCCCGTATGAGTAACAACCGTTTTGCCATTCAGCGGAGCCACTACCCAGCCGTAGGCGTAATTGGCTTGGTTGGGGCGGTAATAGGCCTTGTAGCTGGCTTCCGATAGGCCCCAGTGGCTGTCGAGTGCACGATTCCAGGCCAAAAGGTCTTTCACAGTCCCGCACAAAGCACCTGCTGCATAGGGTACACTCAAGTTCACCGAGTCTGCAGGGGGCCAGGTGTTCCCGAGGCCGGTTTTGTAACCTTGTGCCAGGTGAGCAGGGGGCTTTGACCAGGTGTAGCCCGTGCTTGCCATGCCCAGGGGTCGAAATACTTCTTGGGATAGGTACTCGCCGTAGGTCGTTCCGGTTACCTGCTCCAGTAGGTAACCCAAAATGGCATAGCCAGTATTCGAGTACTCAAAACGTAGCCCAGGCTTGAATACCGTGGGCGAATCGCGCAAGACAGCGATCAGTTGCTGAGGAGAAAGCTGAAGCGTTTTGATCGAATCATAGATGGCAAGTTCTGTGTACCCTTTTAAGCCGCTTGTGTGGCACAGCAGGTGATGGACTGTGATGTCGGATGCATTCGGAAACTCTGGCAGCCACTTCGCTAGTGGATCTTGTAAGCTGATTTTTCCTGCATCAACCAATCGTAGGATTCCGAATGCTGTGAATTGCTTGGTAACAGAACCCAGACGGTAGATGGTCTGAGGCTCATTCGGCGAATTCGTTACCCTGTTTCGAATACCATAGCCTTTCTCCAACACGATGGAATCGCCCACGCTCAGCAGCACCGCCCCAGAAAAAGCACCCTGGACTGCATACGCCTGAAAAACTGAGTCGAGTCTTGAAACGGCCGACGCTGGAATCGTAACCGTTTGTGCGGCAACAGACCCAGCCGAAACCAGTAAGAACACTAGGTGTGTGAGGTAGGTCAAAGGCTTCAGGCGCATCGTATACAAGATGCTACACGCGGGCATAGGGTTGCAACGAAAGTTTGGGCGCCAGGTACTGGGCCGTGTACGAGCCTTCTACCTCGAGCAGCCCCTCGGGTGCCCCGGCATAGAGTAGCTCACCGCCCGCGGCCCCGCCTTCGGGGCCCAGGTCGAGCACCCAGTCGGCACACTGGATGACATCAAGGTTGTGCTAGATGACCACCACGGTGTTGCCCTGCTCCACGAGCCGGTAGAAGACCTGGAGCAGCAGGTGGATGTCGTGCACGTGCAGGCCGGTCGTGGGCTCGTCGAAAAAGTACACCGTGTGGCCGTCTTCTTTGCGCTCCAAGAACGAGGCCAGCTTGAGCCGCTGGGCCTCGCCGCCCGAGAGCGTACTGGTACTCTGGCCCAGCCGCACGTAACCCAGGCCCACATCGGCGAGCTTTTGCAGGCGCTGTTGCACCTTTTTGGCGCCCTCGAAGAAGGCAATGGCATCGTCTACAGTCAGCTGCAGGATGTCGTAGATGGTTTTGCCCTGGTAGGCCACTTCGAGCACCAGGTCTTTAAAGCGCTTGCCCTTGCAGGTATCGCACAGCAGCTTGATGTCGGGCAGAAACTGCATCTCGACCGTCGTGTAGCCCTCGCCCTGGCAGGTCTCGCAGCGCCCACCCTGCACGTTGAAGCTGAAGTGCAGCGCCTTGAGGCCCCGGTCTTTGGCAGCGGGCAGGGCCGCCATCAGCTCGCGGATGGCATCGTAGGCGCCCACGTAGGTAACGGGGTTGGAGCGTACGTTCTTGGCGATGGCGTTCTGGTCGACCAGTTCGACGTGCGTCACGCGGTCGAGGTCGCCACCCAGGTTTTCGTGGGCCAGGGGCCGTTCGCCGTGGCCACCCAAATGGCGCAACAGCGCGGGGTAGAGTATCTGACGCACCAGGGTGCTTTTGCCCGAACCCGATACGCCCGTCACGACCGTAAACACCCCCAGCGGAAAGGCCGCCGTAACGTCTTTGAGGTTGTGGGCGCGGGCTCCGGCCAGTTTGAGCCAGCCGGTGGGCGTGCGTCGGTGGCCTGGCACAGGTACACGGCGCTCGCCGGTGAGGTACTGGGCCGTGAGCGAGGCCGGGCTGGCCAGCACCTCGGGTACGGTGCCCTGGGCAATGACCTCACCGCCGTGTTCGCCGGCCAAGGGGCCCATATCAATCAGGTAGTCGGCTTGGCGCATCAGGGCCTCGTCGTGCTCGACAACGATGACCGTATTGCCCAGCGCCCGTAGGTGCTTCAGGATGCCGATGAGCCGGTCGCCGTCGCGGGGGTGCAGGCCAATGCTGGGCTCGTCGAGGATGTACAGCGAGCCCGTGAGGTTGCTGCCCAGGCTTGTGGCCAGGTTGATGCGCTGCGTTTCGCCGCCACTCAGGGTGTTCACCTTGCGGTCGAGCTGCAGGTAGCCCAGCCCAACGTCTAGCAGGTACCGCAGCCGGGTGGTGATCTCGGTGAGCAGCCGCTGGGCCACGGCCTGCTCGTGTGGCGTGAGCTGGAGTGTAGGGAAGACCGCGGCTAGGTCGGCCACCGCTAGCGGCAAGAGGTCGGTCAGCGCCCGGCCATCGATCTTGACGTAGCTGGCCTCTTTGCGCAGGCGGCTGCCGTGGCACTCGGGGCAGGTGGTGTAGCCCCGGTAGCGGGCCGCCAGCACGCGGTACTGCACCTTGTGGCTCTGGCGATGCACATCGGCAAAGAAGTCGTCGATGCCCACCACGCGGTTGTTGCCACGCCAGAGCAGCTGCTTTTCGGCGGGGGTTAGTTGGTAGTAGGGCCGGTGGATGGGGAAGTCGTGCGCCGCCGCTGCCGCAACAAACGCATCGAGGTAGGTGCCCAGCGTGGCCCCGCGCCAGGGGGCCACCGCCCCACCGTAGACCGAGAGGCTGGGGTCGGGCACCACCAGCGACTCGTCAATACCCATTACGCGCCCAAAGCCCTCGCAGGTGGGGCAGGCCCCGTAGCTGTTGTTCGAGTTGAAGAGCTGCACGCTGGGCAGCTCGAAGCTCAGGCCGTCTTTTTCGAACCGTTCGCTGAAGTAGGTGTAGCCCAGGCCGGTTTCGTACACCGCGCACTCGCCCACCCCTTCGTTGAAGGCCGTCTGTACCGAATCGGCCATGCGGTGGACGAAGTCTTCGTCGGCCTCGGGCGCGGCCACGAACCGGTCGATGACCAGGGTGAGTGCGGGCGGTACAAATGGCGCGTCGCCTGCCAAAATGTCTTCAATGGCGCGGGGGCCGTCGCCGTCCCACACACGCAAAAACCCTTTCTGCAGCGCGATGGTCAGTTCTTCTTTGAGCGAACGCGGGCTGGGCGGCAGTTGGGCCAGGAGGTAGAGCCGGGCCCCGGCAGGGCGGCCCAACAGGTGGGCCACGACGTCGGTAACGGTGTGGTGGGTCACCTCTTCGCCCGAAATGGGGCTGAACGTTCGGCCGATACGGGCGTAGAGCAGCCGCAGGTAATCGACGATCTCGGTCGTTGAGCCGACGGTGGAACGGGGGTTGCTGGTATTCACCCGCTGCTCGATGGCAATGGCCGGCGAAAGACCGGTGATGTAGTCCACGTCGGGCTTTTGCAGGCGGGCCAAAAACTGGCGCGCGTAGCTGCTCAAGCTTTCCACATACCGCCGGTGACCCTCAGCGTAGAGGGTGTCGAAAACCAACGAGCTTTTACCGCTACCGCTAACGCCCGTAACCACAACCAGCTGATTGCGAGGGATTTCGACCGTGATATTTTTCAGGTTGTGTTCACGCGCACCTACCACCCGTAGCGCACGCGCTGCGGTGGTAGCCTGCGGGGGTGGCGGGGCCTGCGGTTTACGTCCCAAAGGTTTAGTTAATTAAGCCTACCCCGTTGCCCGGTGGCACAGCGTTTGTAAATTTCCTAAAACGAACAAACCCTACGGCTTGCGTGTCATCTGAGTGTTAAATCTGATGGCAGTAGGCCCCAGACAACCCAACACCTAACCCCGGAGGTGCCATGAAAACGAGTGGAACCCTGCCGAAGTTCACCCAGCGCGAAGACAAGGAGCTCATCGGCGACTTCGTGGCCGGGAACCCCCGTGCGTTTGAGGTGCTCGTCCGCCGCCACAAGGCCAAGGTATACAGCACCATCCTGCAGATCGTCAAAGACCGCACCATCGCCGAAGACATCTACCAGGAGACGCTCATCAAAATTCTGGGCGTCATCCAGGAAGGCCGCTACAACGAGGAGGGCAAGTTCCTGCCCTGGGTGCTGCGCGTGGCCCGCAACCTGAGCATCGATTACTTCCGCAAAGAGAAGCGTAACCCGCAGCTCAAGAACAGCGATGCCATGCTGCTCATGGACAGCTTCTTCAAGACCGAAGAGCACATGGAGAAGGCCATCATCCGCGCCGAGACTACCCAGCTCGTACGCCGGCTCATCAACCAACTGCCCGACAAGCAGAAAGAAGTGCTCATCATGCGGCACTACAACGACATGAGCTTCAAAGAGATCGCCAAACTCACCGACGTGAGCATCAACACGGCCCTGGGCCGGATGCGCTACGCGCTGGTCAACCTGCGCAAACTCGTGGCCCAGCACGGCGGCATCTAGCGTGAGCTAGAGCGCCTGGGCAAGGCTCCAGTAATTCCCCCACGCATCCTGGATGCGCGCGGTTACCATACCGTGGTCAGGTGAAGCCTCGGGGGGCGTAAGTGAGGTGGCCCCCAAGCCAATGGCCCTCTCGTAGGTCTGTTGTACGTCTACTACGTACAGGAACAGCCGGGCCGCCGTAGGCGGGAACCCCGCCATGGGGTCGCAGGCCATAATCAGCGCATCATTGATCCGAATTTCGGCGTGCCCAATGGTGCCTGGCTGCTCGCCTGGGTAGCGCTCGCCAGCCTCCTGGCCGCCAAAGGCATCCCGAATAAACGCGAGCAAGCCCGCGCAGTCGGCCACAATCAGCACTGGGGTGAGTATGGGGTGGCGGTGGGCTGTGCGTACAATGGGGATGAAGCTCATGGTGTTTAGACTAATTAGCGAAGCTAAATTTTTTTAGCATATCTTCCACAAAAAAGGCCCCGGTTGGGGCCTTTTGTTTTATGCGATAAAGGCCAGCTACCTAAAGTGCGTCTGGAAGAAGGCCAGTACGGCAGCATTGGCTTGCTGCGAGGCGGCCTCGAGGTAGCTCTGGCTGCTGGGGTTGGCAAAGGCGTGGTCGGCCTCGTAGCTCTTGACCACCAGGCTTTTGCCGGCCTGGGTCATGGCGCCCTCAAAGCCTTTCACCAGTTTTTCGTTGATCCACTGGTCTTTCGTGGGCCAGATGAAGATGACGGGGGCAAACTGCTCCTGCTTTAGGCGCTCAACGTCCAGTTCCGGGCTGCCGTAGTAGATGGCACAGGCTTTGGCACGCGCACCGGCCAGAAGGCTGGCCTGGTGGCTCCACCCCCCACCCATGCACCACCCGATGGTGGCAAACACGGCGTCGGGCCCCGCATACGCGATAGCACCTTTGAGGATGTTGGCGGCGCGCTCGGCGTTTAGGCCCTGCATGGCGGCACCGGCGGCTTCGCGGGTGGTGGCCACGGTACCGTCGTAGAGGTCTACGGCAATGACGTTGACCTCGCTCAGCTTTTCGCGCCAGGTTTCGGCTTCACGCTTTACGTTGTCGTTCAGGCCCCACCACTCGTGCACCACGATGAGGTAGCGGTTGGTGCGCTTGGGGCTCGCCACGAAGTAGGCCTTGGCGGTCTGCCCGTCGGGGGTGGTAAAGCTGATCATTTCGCCACCCACAGGGGTGGGCACCGGGCGTGGGGTTTCGTGCATGGCGGCAAAGGCGGGGTCGGCGGCGTTGTTGGCAAAGTTTGCGTGGGCTTCTTCGCCCAGGGCCATGCAGCAGCTGCCGTGTTGGGCCCAGCTGGGTAGGCTAAGCGCTGCAAAGACCAGTAGAAGTACAGAGGTTTTCATGCAACAGTTGGGTAAACGGGTAATTACACCTCCAAACTACGGCTTCTGCCGGAGGGTGCCCAGCGGGGCCACGTTTTTTGCCCCAACTTTACCGCTATGGAGCGCATCCACGAGCCCCGGCCTCAGGTCACGTTCCTCAAATCGAGCCCCGGGGTCGGCCAGTTACCGCCAGCCACCCTGCCCGAGGTAGCCTTCATTGGCCGGAGCAACGTGGGCAAAAGCTCGCTCATCAACGCCCTGGTGCAGCGCAAAGAGCTGGCCAAGACCAGCGGTACGCCCGGCAAAACCCAGCTCATCAATCACTTCAGCGTCGCCGACCGCTGGTACCTGGTCGACCTGCCCGGCTATGGGTACGCCCAGGTGAGCCAGGCCCGCCGCAAGCAATTCGAAGACCTGATTTGGGGCTACCTCGAGCGCCGCAGTACCCTGTTGGTACTGCTGGTACTCATCGACCTGCGGCACCCGCCCTTGGCCAACGACCTCGAATTCCTCGAGCGCGTCGGCACCGCTGGCATCCCGTTTGCCATTGTCTTTACCAAAGCCGACAAGCTCAGCGCCAGCCAACGCGAGGGTGCCCTGCGCCGCTACCACGAAACGCTGGCCCAAACCTGGGAGCCCCTACCCCCTACCTACGTAACCTCCAGCGAAACCGGCTACGGCATCGATACTCTCTGGAAGTACCTGACTCAACTTATACAAACACATGTGTAACCGGTTTGTAACCAGTGGATTAGCCTTTTATTCTGCGCTGCTAACACTTAGCCAGGTGCAGGCCCAGACGGGCGATGTACTCACCGGACGGGGCCCCTTTACCCATGCCGACAGCCTGAAGGGCACCTACGACGCCGCCCGCGCCGGCAGCGATGTACAGCAATACTACCTGGACCTGCGCCTACGGCCCGAGACCCAGACCCTGGAGGGCTCGGTAGACATCCGCTACCAGGTAACCTCAGACCCCTCGCCCACCTTCCGCTTCGAGCTCGATACCCACCTGGTCGTACACCAGGTACAGCAGGTAGCCCTCGACGGCAGTGCGGTCACGGGCCCGCTTACGTGGCAGCGCGAAGGGCCCTTCTACGCTGTGGCTGTGCCCCAGCCCGGGGGCCCCGGCAGCGAGCTGCGCATCCGTATCCACTACGGCGGTCGGCCCGCGGTGGCCAAAAACCCACCCTGGAACGGCGGCTTTACCTGGGCCAAAGACCCGGCGGGCAACCCCTGGGTATCGGTCTCGTGCCAGGGCGAGGGCGCCAGCCTGTGGTGGCCCTGCAAAGACCACCCGGCCGACGAGCCCGACGCCGGGGTCGAGCTAACCCTTACCGTCCCCAAAGGCCTAGTGGCCGTGGGCAATGGCCGACTGATGAGCACCCAAGACCTTGACAGCCTGAGCCGTTTTACCTGGCGCGTGACCGCGCCCATCAACCTCTACGCCGTAAACCTCACCGTCGCGCGGTTTGCCCACCTGCAGGGCAGCTACCCCAGCGCCGTGGCCGCCGACAGCCTGACGCTCGACCACTACGTGCTGGCAGCCAACGCCACCCAGGCCCGTACCCATTTTGGGGCCCAGGTGCCGCGCATGCTCCGGGCTTTCGAGCACTACTTTGGCCCTTACCCCTGGTACGCCGATGGCTTCAAGCTCGTCGAGACCCCATTTTGGGGGATGGAGCACCAGAGCAGCATCGCCTACGGCAACAACTACGGCTACCTGCCGGGCTGGTTCCCCTACCCCCGCAAAGACCTCTTCGACTACATCATCGTCCACGAAGCGGGCCACGAGTGGTTCGGCAACAGCCTCACCCACACCGACAAGGCCGATATGTGGATCCACGAAAGCTTTACCACCTACAGCGAGGCCCTGTACGTAGAGTACTACCACGGCCCCGCCGAGGCCCTGCGCTACCTCTTGGCCCAACGCCGCATGATCGGCGGCACCGATGCCATCCAGGGGCCGCGCGGCGTAGCCTTCGAGGGCTGGGCCGATTCGGACATGTACTTCAAGGGCGCCAACGTGCTGCACACCCTGCGCACAGCCACCCAGTACGCCGACCCCGCCGCCGACTCGACGCAGTGGTTCGCCGCCCTCAGGGCCCTTGCCCAGACCTACGCCCGGCAGACCCTCAGCACCGAAACCGTCGTCGGCTTTTTCGCCCAGCGCTACGGCGACTGGGTGCGGCCCTTCTTCGACCAGTACCTGAACTACATCGCCCTGCCGGTGCTCGAGTACAAGCCCCTGAAGCGCAACACCGACGGCATCCCAGCCATTGCCTACCGCGTCGTGGCCCAGGCCCCGGGCTTCAAGCTGCCCATCGAGGTACAGCTGGGCACCACCCGCAAAACCCTCTGGGCCACGGCCGAGTGGCAGGAGCTGCCCGTAGACCCCGAGGCCACCCCCCGCTTCGACGACCGGAACCTACTCATCACCCTACGCGAAGTACCCGGCCGCTAGCCGTGCAGCCCACCCAACACACCTGTACCGTCCCCCGTACGGCCCGGTACTACACCCTCGGCGCGCTGGGGCCCGCCACACGCGAGGTCTGGTTCGTGCTACACGGCTACGGCCAGTTGGCGCGCTACTTCCTGCAGCGGTTTGAGCCCATCGCCGACGAAAGCCGCCTGATTGTAGCGCCCGAAGGGGCCTCGCGCTTTTACCTCGACGTGCCCAGCTATACCCGCGTAGGCGCCAGTTGGATGACCCGCGACGACCGGGAGCACGACATCGCCGACCAGCAGCAGTACCTCAACGCCGTCTACAGCCAGGTGCTGCCCCAGGGGCTACCCACCGGCGTGCGGCTAGTGGTGCTGGGCTTCTCGCAGGGTACGGCCACGGCCTGGCGCTGGGTGTGCGCCGCCCCAGCGCTGCCTGTGTCTGCCTTGGTGCTCTGGGCTGGCAGCATCCCGCTGGAAGCGGCCCCCGAGGGCCGGCTCGCGGGCGTAGACTTGCAGCTGTACCTGGGCGACGCCGACGACATCATCCCCCGCCCCAAAGCCGAGGCCTACCTGGCCCAGCTGGCAGCCGCTGGCATTCGGCCCGCCGTTACGTGGTACGCCGGGGGGCACACCGTACCCGAAAGTGCGCTAGTGGCCCTAGCGAACGGGTTGGCCCACTAGCTGCCGGTAGAGCGCCAAATTCTCGGCGGCGGCCTGGGCCCAGCTAAAGCGGGCGGCTTGTGCCCTGCCCCGTTCGATGCATTCGGCGCGCAGGGCATCGTCGGTCAGCAACCGGTGAAGGGCCTGGGCGATGCTTTCGGGGCGGGTGGGGTCGAAGTACAGCGCGGCATCGCCGCCTACCTCGGGCATTGAGGCAGCCTGGCTGGTGGCCACGGGCACCCCAGCCTCCAGCGCCTCGAGCACCGGCAGGCCAAAGCCCTCGTACAGGCTGGGGTACACCACCCCGGCGGCGTGGCGGTAGAGCCACGTTTTTTCGGCCTCAGACACAAAACCCACTTGCCGGACGAGACCCTCTAGCCCGTGGGCAGCCACAAAGGCCTGGGTTTGCAGGTGAAACCGGCCCTTGAGCTGCCCGGCCACCACCAGCGGCACGGCCAGCCCGTACCGGTCGCGTAGCAGTACCAGGGCCGCAAGTAACCCCACCAGGTTTTTGTGGGGCAGGCTGGTGGTAAGGCTTAGCAAGAACCGCTCGGGGTACTTGGCCTTTAGCTCGGCGGCGTGCGAGGGCGTGGGGGCCTCCCAATAGCTACCGGGGCCGTTGTAAATGCGGTGTACCGTGCCAGGGGCGCACCCAGCGGCGATGAGTTCTTGCCGTGTAGCCTCCGATACCGCCACCAGGGCGCGGGCACGGCGCAGGCTGCGGGGCACGGTGAGGGCGAAGTACCGGTACTTGAGCGACCGGTCGCCTCGGCCGAGGTAGTAGCGCCACATCAGGTCGTGCACCAGTAGCACGGTGGGGATGCGCAGGCCCCACGGCAGGTTGTTGCCGAAGCCGTGAAGCAGGTCGAGCTTTTCACGGCGCGCGGCCTGGGGCAGCCACAGCTGCTCGTGCAGCAGGCGCAGAGGCCGGGGGCGTGTGGGGTACGGGCTTACCACCACCCGCACATTGGGGGCGGCGGGCAGGTAAGGGGCGCACTGGGGGTTGGCAAAGGCCACGAATTCGATGTCAGGGGCCAGGCGGGCCAGTTCGGGCAGCAGCCGCCAGACCACCAGCCCAGGGCCCACGCCGTAGTTTGCCCCCGGGGCATCGAACGAGAATACATCCCAGCCTACACGCACAACGGGTGCAAGCTAGCACGGCGTAGGTGCCGCCTTCAACGGCCACGGCAGCTGCTACTGGCAGCCAGGCGCGGGGGGGTGTTAACGGCTTGCAAGTATCGGCGGACACCCGAACGCTTTAGCGCCCTATGGCGTACTTTTTGCGTAGAGACGACAGCCGTGAAGCTCACAGAACGCATCCGGTCGGTAGTGGCCTACTTTCAGGCCAAACTGCCCAAACCCGAAACCGAACTGGTGTACGGCAGCCCGTTTGAACTGCTGGTGGCGGTCATCCTCTCGGCCCAGTGTACCGATAAACGGGTGAACCTGGTAACGCCTGCGCTCTTCCGGCGCTACCCAACGCCCGATGCGCTGGCTGGCGCAACCCCCGAAGAGGTCTTCCCGCTCATTCAAAGCATCAGTTACCCCAACAACAAGGCCAAGGCCCTGGTGGGGATGGCCCGGCAGCTGGTGGACCAGCACAGCGGCGCGGTGCCCGATACGCTCGAGGCGCTGACCGCCCTGCCGGGTGTAGGCCGCAAGACAGCCAACGTCATTCTATCGGTCGTCTTCCGCGAGCCCACTGCCATTGCCGTCGATACGCACGTCTTCCGCGTCGCTCGTCGGCTGGGGCTGGTGCCCACCCGGGCGGCATCGCCCAAAGAGGTCGAGGCGCAGCTCGTGAAGCTGTTACCCGAATTTCAGCGGCACGTGGGCGATGGGCTCGATGTGCTGGGCGACCTACACCATTGGCTCATCCTGCACGGGCGCTACCAGTGCCATGCCCGCAAACCGGCTTGCGCGACCTGCGGCCTGGCACACGTATGCAAGTACAACCTGGGTAGCGAGGAGCTCAAAGCCACGCTCGATAGCATCAACGCGGCCGGGCCCAAAACCCGCCGCCCCAAAGGCCAGCCCGCCAGCACCGGCCAGCCCGAACGCTACGCCCACAGCACCTACGAGCCCGAACGCGAGGAGGCGTAAGCTTCGTTAGCAGGGCCTTAGGAACTGATTAACAGTTGTTCCAACACCTAAGCCGCACCTTGCTACCATGAAAACACTTGCCTTTACCCTCGTAGCGCTGGCGTTTGGTCTTCTGGCCACGGCCCAGCAAAACCCGCCCGCCAGCCCCCGCGTCGAAACCAAAACCGACCTCGTGGCCCTCTCGTACGGTCAGCCCAGCAAAAAGGGCCGCGTCATCTTCGGTGGCCTCGAAGCCTACGGCCAGGTGTGGCGCACCGGTGCCAACGAAGCGACGACCATTACCTTCAGCCGCGACGTCACCTTCGGTGGCAAGCCCGTGAAAGCCGGCACCTACAGCCTGTTCACGATCCCTACGGAAAACGAGTGGACCATCATCCTGAACAGCGTCGCCAAACAATGGGGCGCCTACAACTACGACGCAACGAAAGACGTGCTGCGTGTGACGGCCCCAGTCAAAACCGTGCCGGTGATCGAAAAACTTGACATCCACTACGCCGATGGCAAACTAGTCATCGGGTGGGACACCGTGCAGGTCGAAGTCGCCGTCCAGTAACCGTCCGTCGCTACCACACCCTCAACGCCCGGCAACTTTGCCGGGCGTTTTTTTGTTGCTCTTATTCCTGCAGGTATTCGAAGGTTGCCCGGGCCTCGCCGGTAAAGAGGTTGCGGTCGTAGAGCAGCTGGTAGGTTTGGGTCTTCCAGCGGTACCTGGGGGCGTAGCCGTCTTGGGTCCCTGGGCCAAACAGTTCTTCGAGGTAGGCCAAGAGCGCGTGGCTATCGTCAAGGCTACCGGTTTTGTAGTCCAGCCCAATGACATACCCCTTGTACCCAAAGACCACCACCTCGCGCAGCAGCGCCAGGCCAGCCTTGAGGCCCTCGGGCGGCTGGGCCAGGTAGCGCTGGGCACCCCGGGCCTTGCCCTTCTTGGGCGTTAGGGGCACGGGTACCGAATCGAGGGCCTGGCCCAGGCGCAGGCCCAAAAGCCCCGGTGTGGCGTCGAGCGGTGCCTCTTGGGCCTGCAAACCCAGGGAGCAAACCCCCAGCACCAGTACCAGTAACCCCAGCTTAGGTACGCGCGTGGTCATCGGTAGGTTGTAAAATGTGGTGCCCTACCGTGCAGCGCAAACAGGCCCTGGGCTGGCAGTAGTGCCGGTGAAGGTGCACCGCACCCTGGGTGTGTAGTGCCGAAGGCGCGCGGTACCCCAACCCGGCGTACAGGCGGGCAAGGGCATGAGCTTCGTGGGGGAGGCCGGCGAGCTGCTCGCCAGCGGCTTCTACCGCGGCGTAGTCGCCACGCTCGGTGTGGTAGAGCACCGCAAAGGGCAAAAGGGTGTTGATGAGGAGGTGGTGCACCTGCGCCTGCCCCAGGCCCCCGCGGATGGGGCGTGCCGTGGGCACCCCTAGCCGGTAGTGGTGTTGCCAGTAGGCGCTGGGCGGCACCTGTAGCCACTGGCCAAGCTCGGCGGTGGTGGCCGTGAGCAGCGCCAGCCAATCGGTGCGCTGGCCCGCAATGGCCGCCAGCTGGGCCAGCCGCAGGCTCGGGAAGGCCGCCGGACGCATTCGCCCAAACGAGACCACACCCGGCGCCAGGGGCGTAAGCTGGTGCAGCCGCCCGTAGTGGGCCCACTGCTGGGCCAACTGCTGCGCGTAGTCGTCCTCGGGCGATTCTAACAGGCCCGCAGCCCCCAGCAGCAGCGCCTCGAGGGCCAGCGGCTGGTCGCGGTGTTGGGCCAGAAGCGTGTAGGGCACGCGCTGGGCCAGGGTTTCGAAGGCTGGGCGGTTCGTGGGCCCGCCCATGGCGCCTGCCAGGGCTACCCATAGGGCTTGGCGCCAGTCGTGGGCGGCGGCCACCCACGTGGCCCGGTGGTGCTCGGCCTTTTCCAGCAGCCGGGCATGCCCCAAGCTGGTGAACCAGACGTTTTTGGCCACCACGGGCACCTCGGCGAAGAACGCGGCGCAGGGCAGGCGGCCCTCGGTAGCCACCAGTTTGCCGTAACGTAGTAGCAGCGCGGGGTCTAGCCGATCGCCGAGCACCACCTCGGGCACTCGGCTGCCGTCGGCCCGGCGCGGGGGGGTAACCGAGGGTTGGGCCACCACGTGCAGCACGACGGGGTTGTAGGCGGGGTCGGTGGCATGCCCGTGGGTGTACCAATCGGCACCCGCCACGTGCAGCTCTACATGGCCGTGAAACTCGAGCTTACCGATGCGCACCTGGGCCTGCAAAAAATCGGGGCCCGCCCCCGCGTTCCAGGTACCCGGCCGCACAACGCACACCGGCTGGCCCTCGGTGGTCAGCAGGCTCTGGGCGTGGTAGCGCCGGTGCTGCCAGGCGTACTGCAGCAGGCTCTCGGGGTAACGGCTGGGTAGGGGCAACGCCATCAGTCGAGGTAAGCCGTTAGCGACTGCCCCCCCTGGCCCGTAGCGGCCACACGGATGTACTGTTGCAGGGTGGTGGCCAGGCGCAGGCCCACAAAATCGGCGGCGACGGGCCACTGCCGGTGCCCACGGTCTACCAGCACCAGCACCTGGATGCCACTCGGGGGCCCCTCGCCGAGCTGATGCAGCGCGCGGTAGAGCGTCCGGCCCGTGTTCAGTACGTCGTCTACCACCACCAGGGGCTCATCCGGGGCCAGGGGTACTGCTGCCCCCGCTATACTTACCCGTACGCTGCGGCCCCGGGCTTCCAGCTCAGGCTGCAGCCGCTCGGTGAGGAGTAAACCCTGGGGGGGCACCGCCACCAAGTGCAGCGTGGGCGCTTCGGGGTAGCGCTCAAGCACCTGCAGCGCCAGGCGCCGCAGGCAGACCTCAACTTGGTGGGGCGAGAGGATTTCTACGGCCATACCGCAATATGGGGCAATCTGCGCCCACGCCCGCCCGGGGGCAGCGCGTTACCGGTCGGTCGCTGTTTCCGGGAAGCCCGATTCTTTCCAGATGTACGTCACCGCCGAGAGGCCCACCTTCAGGTATGCCAGCTTGCCCAGCGCCGTGACACGCACCACCTCGGGCAGTACTGCCTCGGCCGCGTCGAACACCGCTTCGTGCAACACCTGGCCTTTGGTCGAAACCAGGCCCAGTTGGTCGGCCTCGTGCGCCACAAACACGTTAGCCCCGGGCAGGTAGCGCAGGCTGTCGTACTGGATCGGCACCACCAGCCGCCCCTCGGCCGTGATGGCACCCCAGCGGCCTGCCGCCCGGATGGCCACAAAGGGTCCATCGAGTGGCTCTAGCGCCTCGTAGGTGGCCGGTACCACGGTGCGGCCCTTGAGGTCGAAGACGCCCCACTTTCCGTCTTTCAAGAACCCAACGTTCTTGCCCTGCAGCAGCCGCAAGGCCGTATGGCCGCCCTCTTGCACCACTGCGCCCGTTTCGTCGAGCACCGCAAGCGTGGTATCGGTTGGGGTTACGATGGCACCCAGGGCGCCGTCGGGGGCCCGCTGGAAGAGTGCCGCGCGGGTGTCGTTCCAGGTGTAGGTGGGCTTGGCTAGCCAGGTGCCGTCGGCCTTCAGGTAGCCGTACGTACTACCGGTGCGCGCCAAGGCTAGCCCCGGCCGGATGGGTACCAGCGCATCGAAGGGGCCCGCCACCTCGTCGGCGCCCCCGGTAAACACCGCGTGGCGCTTACCGTCGGCAAACGCGCCCACGATGCCCGACCACATGTGCCCAGCCTCAAGGCTGTCGTATTGGGCGGCCACTACCCAGGCGCCCGCCGAGTCGATGAGCCCAAATTTGCCGCCCTGGCACACCCACGCCGTTTTGCCTACATACGGGGCAATGGCCTGGTACCCCTGGGCGGTTTCGGGCTGACCTTGGGCATCGAGCAGGTGGTAGGTACCGTCTAGCTGGGCTGCCCAGCGGTTTTGGCCCAGGTACAGCACGGCAGTGTGCGTGGGGGGCAGCGCCCAAGTGCCACGCTTGGTCAACAGGCCCCAACCGGTTTCGGTTTGGGCACCCGCCAACCCGCCATGAAAATCGAGTGCCGCGAGGAAGTTACCGGCAAAGGCAGGTCGCCCCGCTTTGGTGTAGTACTGCCACCCCTCGGCACCTTTTACGGCCACCACGTTCTCGCTGAAGGTGCGCAGCGAATCGAAAGTGGGGTTGAGCACCGTGGCGCCCTGCACCGAAGTAAACCCATAGCCTATCCCTTTCCGGGTTTCAAGCACCTGTAGCCGGGCCAGCTCCAGGTCTTCGTACACCCGGCTTTTGTTCGGGAAGGTGGGGTACTTCTTCAAAAACGCCAGGTAGGTGCTCTCCTGGTAGTCGTAGCACACCATCTCGTAGAGTTCGCGCCAGGCACGGCTGTAGTTTTGGTTGCGGGGGTATTTCTGGGTAAAGCCGTACAGGGTGGCCTCGTCGCGGGTGGTGACCTCCAGGGCGTAGACCGAATCCTGGGCCGAGCCGCTGAAGCTGCTTCGCGGGTACTTCTCCAAGAAAGCCAGGTAGGCTTCGAGCGTCCCCTGGGCCACGGTCTCCTGGTAAATGGCCTGGTCGAGCAGCCGCCGGGCCTCGCCTACCTCGCGTGCCGTGGGGTAGCGCTCCAGAAACGCGGCGTAGGCAGCGGCAGTGTTGGTCGCCTGGGCTTCGGCGTAGGCCAGTGCGTTACGCTCCAGCTCTACCTCGCGGCGCTTGTTGTAGGCCGGGTAAAAGGCCAGGAAATGCTCCAGCGCCGCCACTGAGTGGGCATGGTGCGCCTGCCAGTACGCCCGGTTGTACACTGTGTCGCGTAGCGAGAGTATCTGCTCGAACGTAAAGCCGTCTTTGGTCAGGGCGTCGCGTTCTTTCTGTTCAAACTGGCAGAACAGCGCCTCGGCCGTCAAGACGTTGGTAAAGGCCGTATCGAGGTTGAAGTAGCTGTTGCTGCTATCGGGCGTGCTGCACAGGGTGGCCATCCCCACCCGTGCGGCCACCGGCTCTTTGGCCATACGGCCATTGAAGGCCTCAAACGCCGTTTTGTAGTTCCGATTCTCGAGTGCTTTGTAGCCTGCGTTCAGGCTTTGCCCCTGGGCCGAGGGGCCAAACAGGGCACCAAGCGTGAGGGCTAGGGCAACCCAGGGAGCGCCAGGTAGCTTCATAGGTCGATAGTGGGATGGGGTCGGTTGGCAGGGGTCAGGCTTATTCCTTGCGGCGAATAAACACAAACTCACCGCCCTGGTCGCCCGTCGAGCCAATTTCACCGTACAGCGGTACCTGGTGGGTAGGGCTGCTGTTGATTACCTCGGTACGGAAGCCGTTGAACAGTTCGGCGGCGGTCAGGTAATCGTCGGGGTTTTGCTCCAGGTGCTGGATGAGCTGCGCCAGGAACACGCTCTTGTCGGGCACGGGCTTCAGGGCACCACTGGTCATGGCCTTGCGACTCTTGAGCTTGTACATCTCTTCAATGGCCGGGCTGGCGTCTTCGCCAAAGGCGCGGGTCTTGAAAATGCCGCCCGAAAAGCAGGCGTCGGTAATGAGCAGCGTGTGCTTGCTCTGGATCGAGGCGATGTAGTCTTTGAGCTGGTTGTTGGGGAACCAGTTGGCCCGGTTGCCGTCTTCGGCGTCGGCGGGTAGCCAGAACCCCTGGCCCATGGTTTCGTCCCACACCCCGTGCCCGGCGTAGAAGACCAACAGGTTGTCGGTGCTCTGCACGCGGGCGGCCAGGTCTTCAAAGCGCTGCACAAGCTCGGCGCGGGTGGGGTTTTTGATCACCTCGACGTTTTCACGCTTAAACGTGTAGCGGTCCACGAGCACGTTGGCCAGGCGCTCGGCATCGGCCACGGGCTGGTCTAGGCTCGGGATCTTCTCGTCCTGGTAGTCAGACACCGCAATGAAGAGGGCGTGGTAGTTCTCGGCGCCCACCAACTGTACCGGCTTGTATTCAACCCCGTAGCGTTGCTGGGTAACGTTGCCCACCGAGTCTACGGCGCGGATTTCGAGCGGCACGTAGGTGTTCTCCTCCAGCGCCATGAGGCCCTCGCTTTCGTAGCGGTTGCCGCCGGGCTCGGTCGGCTGGGCCAGTTTGCCGTTGATTTCTACTCGCTGCACACCCGACAGGTCGTTAATACGCGCCGAGACCTTAATCCGTCGCTGAGGCGAGCCCGCGTACAGCGCACCGTCGTTGAGCGTTTGGCTGCCTGCCCGGGGGCTCAGCAGCGCAATGGCGGGGCCTTCGGTATCGGCCGGTTTCCACTTACCCAGTTGCAGCCAGCTCAGGTCGTACAGGCTGGGGGCTTTGCCGTCGGTACCGACAAAGTGCTTGCCATCGGCCGAGAGGGCGAACGAGGTCAGGGCGCTTTCGTACTCGTGCAGGCTCAGCTTCAGTTTTAGGTCGGGCAGGGTCCAGACCTTCACCTTGCCCGTTTCGTTGCTCGTAACCAGGTACTGGCCATCAAGGGTAAAGCGTACAAGGGTGATATCGTCTTTCAATTGGCTGGCAGCCAGCTCTTTCCGGCTTTGGGCATCGTAGAGGGCTACCCCGCCACCCTTGTACGTAGCAACAATGTAGCGGCCATCGGGGCTGTAGTCGGCACTGAGGACACTTCCGGCCTTGGCTGTCCAGCTACCCGCAGCGCCGCCCAGGGTGTAGCTGCTATCGGGGCCAAAGGCCCAGACGGTCACCGTGGCGTTGATGCTCTGGCCCATTAGCAGTTGCTGGCTATTGGGCGAAAACGCCAGGCCAGTAACAAACCCGGCAGGCCGCTCTTTGACAATGGCGCGGCTGCGGGTCTCCATAATGACCACCTTGAGCTTAGAGCTCACCGCGAAATACTTGTTGTCGGGGCTAAAGACGACCTGGGGCTTGGCGTTGGAGCTGGAAAGCTCGAACGAAAGCTCGGCGCTGGAGCTCGTGGCGGCCTCCCAGAGCACCAGCCGACCCAGTGCGTTGAGCGCGGCCACGTACTTGTTGTCGTTCGATACTGCCAGCGAGACCACGGGCTTGTCGCCACCCAAGACAAACAGGCGCGACACGTCGCGCAGGTGTGTCATCGTGCTGCGGGCCACCACACCCTTTTCAGTGCCCAAGAGCAGGTACTGGTTGTTGGGGGTAAAAGCTACCGAGGTGACGACCTCGGGCAGGGCCGTAGACTCAAACGCCGATACTTTGGGCGTCTGTGCACGGGTCCAGAGAGGCGCAGCGACCACCAGGGCGAGTACGGTTCGTTGAAAGGTGCGCATGGTTGTTCGTGGGTAGTGAAGCAAGAAAACTACCGAATTGGCCGGTAGATACCTAGGGCATTCTAGCAGAATTTGTGCCGAAAGTACCTACTGGCACGCCTGCCCCTACCCCAAACTTTGCCAACGCCCCGTGCAGAGCTGCAACCCGCACCCGAACTTTGCACACCCCTGGCGGGGTTAGCCTGCCACAGCACGCCCACCCCACCCCACGGGGCTGGGCCCGTCATTTTTTGTATGCACCTGCCCGATCTGCTGGCCCCTTAC
Source organism: Bacteroidia bacterium (assembly GCA_033763015.1). Classification (GTDB taxonomy): domain Bacteria; phylum Bacteroidota; class Bacteroidia; order J057; family JANRLA01; genus JANRLA01. The sequence continues at coordinate 41,443 of JANRLA010000128.1, read as the reverse complement.
CGCCAATCGCCCGACCTGCAAGCCCTGGCCACAGCGCTGAGGGCCCCCGGCCCCCAGCGCTGCACTTTAAGTGGCCCCGTAGGCAGCCAGTATGCGTTTGTATTGGCCGCGCTGCAGCTCGAAACCGCGGCCCCGCTCTGGGTCGTGATGGCCGACCGCGAGGCCGCCCTGTACCTGCAAAACGACCTGGAGCAGCTCTTGCCCACCACCCGTGTGCTGAGCTTCCCGGCCAGCGCCAAACGCCCCTACCAGGTCGATACCCTCGACAACGCCAACGTTGTCGAGCGCACCGAGGTGCTCGACCTCCTGCGCCGAACGGCCGGTGAGCCCGTGGTGGTGGTTACCTACCCCGAGGCCCTGGCCGAGCAGGTACTCACCCGCCAGACGCTCCAGAAAAGCACCCTCGTGGTGCAGCGCGGCGAGGCCCCGGGCATCGAGTTCGTGGTTGAGGTGCTCGACGACTACGGCTTCGAGGCCGTAGACACCGTGTACCAGCCCGGCCAGTACGCCCAGCGCGGCGGTATCGTAGACCTATTTGCCTTTAACCACGAAACGCCCCACCGGCTCGAGTTCCTGGGCGACGAGGTCGAGTCCATCCGGCCCTTCGACCCCATCAGCCAGCTCAGTACCGGCAGCCAGGACGAGCTTGCCATCCTGCCCAACGTGACCACCCGGCTGCACCGCGAGGCGCTCATCCCGCTCTCCGAGTTCGTCGCCAGCCAGACCCTCTGGGTGCTCGACGACCTCCGGCTCACGCTCGAGGAGCTCGACAAAGTCTTTACCCGCGCCCAGCAGCTCTACGCCGCCCTGCACACCGAAACCGGTGGCAACGCCACCCAGCGCCCCCCCGCCGAGCGCTTTGTGCCCGGCCCGGCCCTCAAAGCAGCCCTCGAGGGCTTCAAGACCCTCGAGCTGGGCCGCCGCTACTACCGCGACTACGCCCACGAGCTGCGCTGGGAGGGCACGCCCCAGCCCAGCTTCCGCAAAGAGTTTAGCCTGCTCTTCGAGCACCTGCGCGGCCTCAGGGCCCAGGGCACCGGCCTGTTTCTGACGATAGACAGCGAGAAGCAGGAGCGCCGCCTGCGCGAAATCTTGGCCACCGAAGAGGGCCTGCCCCAGGCCCAGTACCTGCACCCCACGCTCTCGGCCGGGTTTGTAGACCGCCAGCTCAACCTGGCCCTCTACACCGACCACCAGATCTTTGAGCGGCACCACCGCTTCCGCTCGCGCCAGGGCTTTAGCCGCAACCAGGCCCTCACGCTCAAAGACCTGCTCGAGCTGCGGCCCGGCGACTTCGTTACGCACGTGCACCACGGCATTGGGCGCTTTGCGGGCCTCACACGCATCACCGTCGGGCAGGCCGTGCAAGAGGCCGTACGCATCCTCTACCAAGACGACGACGCCATCTTCGTACCGGTCAATACCCTGCACAAAATCAGCAAGTACGCGGGCAAAGAGGGCTCGGTGCCCCGCCTATCGAAGCTGGGCTCGGGCAGCTGGGAGAAAACCAAGGCCAAGATCAAGTCGCGCGTCAAGCAACTGGCCTTCGACCTGGTGGCCCTCTACGCCCAGCGCAAACGCCAAACCGGCACCGCCTTTGGCCCCGACACCTACCTGCAGACCGAACTCGAGGCCAGCTTTTTGTACGAAGACACCCCCGACCAGGAAAAAGCCACCGAGGCCGTCAAAGCCGACCTCGAAGCCCCCCACCCCATGGACCGCCTGGTCTGCGGCGACGTGGGCTTCGGCAAAACCGAGATCGCCATCCGCGCCGCCTTCAAGGCCGTCGTCGAGGGCCGCCAGGTGGCCGTGCTCGTGCCCACCACCCTCTTGGCCATGCAGCACGCCCGCTCGTTTGCCGAGCGCATGGAAGGCTTCGGGGTGCGCATAGACTACCTTAACCGCCTGAAAACCAAGAAGGAGCAGACCGATGTCCTTAACCGCCTAAAGGCCGGTACGCTAGACATCGTCATCGGTACCCACCGCCTGCTTTCGCGCGACGTGGCCTTCAAAAACCTGGGGCTCTTGGTCATAGACGAGGAGCACAAGTTTGGCGTGGCCGCCAAAGAGAAGCTGCGGCTCTTCAAGGCCTCGGTCGATACCCTCACCCTCACGGCCACGCCCATCCCGCGTACGCTGCAGTTCTCGCTGCTGGGCATCCGCGACCTGAGCATCATTGCCACCCCGCCGCCCAACCGCAAGCCGGTAGACACCGTGGTGACGGGCTTCGACAGCGAGCTCGTGCGCGACGCCATCGCCTACGAGCTCCAGCGCCGCGGCCAGGTCTTCTACGTGCACAACCGCATCAAAGACCTCGACGAGCACGCGGCCATGATCAAGCGCCTGGTGCCCGACGCTCGCATCCTGGTCGGCCACGGCCAGATGGACGGCGAGCAGCTCGAGGAAGTCATGCTCAAGTTCATCGCCAACGAGGCCGATGTGCTGGTGTGCACCACCATCGTCGAGAGCGGGCTCGACATCCCCAACGCCAACACCATCCTCATCAGCAACGCCCACACCTACGGCCTGTCAGACCTGCACCAGCTGCGCGGCCGCGTGGGCCGCAGCAACCGCAAGGCCTTCTGCTACCTCATTGCCCCGCCCCTGAGCACCCTGCCCACCGACGCCCGCAAGCGCCTGGAGGCCCTCGAGCAGTTCTCTGAGCTGGGCTCGGGCCTGCAGATTGCCATGCGCGACCTCGACATCCGCGGGGCCGGCGACATCCTGGGCGCCGAGCAGAGCGGCTTTATCTCCGAGGTCGGCTACGACCTCTACCACCGCATCCTCAACGAGGCCATCCAGGAGCTCAAAGAGGAACACTTCCCCGAGCTGGCCGACCACGTGCCCCACGCCGGGGCCGCCGTCCGCGAGGCCACCGTCGAAACCGACCAGGAGGTGCGCATCCCCGACGCCTACATCCCCAACGTGGCCGAGCGCCTGGGCTTCTACCAGCGCATCGCCGAAGCCGACACCGAGGCCGCCCTGCAAACCCTTGCCCGCGAGCTTATAGACCGCTTTGGGCCCATCCCCGCGCCCACCTTTGCCCTGCTCGATACCCTGCGCATCCGTGCCCTGGCCCAGACCCTGGGCTTTGAGCGGGTGGTGCTGGCCGAGGCCACGCTCAAGTGCTACTTCCCGCAAAAGCCCGCCGAGGGCTACCTCAACGGCCCGGTGTTTGGCAGCCTCTTGGCCTACGCCAACGCCCACCCCGAGCGCCTGAAGCTGCGCCAGGTGCGCGAGCTGCTGCAACTGCAGGCCAAACCCTGCCCCAGCGTCAAAGACGCCCTATTCCTGCTAAATGAGATTCAACTACACCAAAACGATCAAGTATTAATTAAATAGCCAGCAAAAACTATGAAATATTAACAACATTTGGCCATATTTTTTTAATTTCATCACAGGAAATTCGGATGTTTTTCTCGATTCTTACATGGCTTTTCGGACACTCTATAACACTCTTAGAATAAACATCAATTGAAAAACACATTTTAGTAGAGACCTCTCCATCCTCGAAATCGAATTGATCTGCAAACAATTTTGAAAGTACCGCAAATGGTTTTGCAGCATCTCCCTTTAAGCTACCAGATTTACTAGGGTTTAGTGCGATCAAGCCAAAATATTTTTTTGACTTGAAAGTACCCTCCAACATGCCTACGGGAATATACGAAACGCTTACACCTGATATTTTAATTGTTCTTCTTTTATAAGGCACAGGAACTGAACTATATCTCTGTATTAGAGAAAAATCTGTATCAATTAGATGTTCTATTGCAGTTTGAAGAGTTTTATTATTAGTCTTTTCGAATTCACTAACTGGCACAATATGAGATAGTTTTGATAGTTCGTTCTCTAATATCTCAATATTGCAATTACCTTTAATAAATCGACTAACAACTGGATATAGTTTTGTATATACCGCATTCTTATACTCATCTGGAAATTTATGTTCTCTGAGTATCTTATTTCTTTTACTCGCATCGCCATCCAGATATGCAGCGAGTTTTGCTGCGCTAATCTTTGGCTCTTGTACCTGATTTGTCTTGATTAAGTCCTTTGCCATAAGCCATAACCCTCAAATAGTTAATGCCCACATAACGACCAGGCAGTGTGTGGTATTTTAGCTTCTTATGAACACTGAAAGTTTTCTGCATCTAGTTAGTTGTGAATATCTACTAGCATCGACATTATCAATGTCAAACTTTCAATCAATGAGATTTCTCAATTGGATGCTAAGTCGAATATTAGTGTTTACACATCCCCCACTTCTGCACCCTGTGGAAGACGCGTGGAGGCCGCGCTAGGCCGCAGCGGGGGTAGGCGCGCACCTTAGCGCCCTACCCTATCCGCACCGCCGCCCATGCCCTGCCTCGATGACAAAACCTACGTACACGACCCGGCCTTCGATGGCCTAATTGCCGACTGGTACCACACCGGCCGCTACCGCGGCGAGCCCGTGCCCCTCTACCCCGGCCAAACGCCACCCCCCGACCACCCGGCGGCCCAAGACGCCAGCCCTCTAGAGGCCCCCGCCGAAGGACCGACCGCGCACCCGGCTGCCCCGGGGTGCCCGCCTAGGGCTACTGCGCAGCGTCGCGCCCCTGCGCACGGCAACGGCCCCAGCAACCCCGCTACGTCTTGGGGCGGTCAGCAAGCGGCTACGCCGCCCGCACCACCACCAGCATCTCGCGTTTGGGGCCAAAGCCCCGGGGGCGGCTGTGGGCAATGCCGTGCCGGCGCAGCAGCCGGCGGGTTTCGCCGCGCACGCTGTAGGTCGCCAGGCGCCCACCGGGGGCCAGGGCGTGGTAGGCCTGTAGCAGGGCGGCTTCGGTCCAGAGCTCGGGCGCTACGGCGGGGTCGAAGGGGTCGTAGTACAGGGCGTGGGCCCAGCCCGGGGCCGCTGGGGCCGCTTCCCAGCGGCACGCCCACCAGGTAAACCGCAGGCCGGCGAGCAGCTGGGGGGCGTTGGGCTGGCGGTACAGGGCCTCGGCCCAGCCCGCGGGGGCGGCCAGGTGGCGGTAGTAGTCGGCGAGCACGGCGGGCGGGGGCGGCAGGGGCTCTACGGCGTGGTAGTGCACCCTGCAGCTGGGGTACTGGCGGGCCAGTTCGGCGGTGAGCAGGGCGTTGAGGCCCGTACCCAGGCCCACCTCCAGCACGTGCACTTCGGGCAGCGTGGCCAGCAGGTCTGCCAGGCCCGTGTGCTGCAAAAAGACGTGGCGGCTTTCGGCGGCAGCGCCTGCCTGGCTGTGGTAGTGGGTGCGTAGCCCGGGGTGGTACAGCGTAGGGCTACCGTCGGCGGTGGGCACAACGGCAAGGGGGGTGCTGGGCGAATCCATCAGCCGCCGACACCGAGCTCGCGGAACAGGTCGTCTATCTCGGCGTCGAGTAGCTGGAGCGTGGGGTCGGGCACGTAGGTCGTATCCGGCGTCTGGCCCAGCTCGCGCAGCGCGGGCCCCGCCAGCCGGAAGGTCTCGATGTTCCAGCCCACCCGTTCGCCGGGTTGCAAGAGGCCCCGGCGCTCCAGGTGCCCCAGGATCAGGTCGTAGTACTGGGCCACGTAGGGCTTTAGCTGCCCACTGGGCAAGAAGTGGTACCTGAAGTTGCGCGGGCTGGGCACCACCAGCGCCAAAAAGATGGCTTCGGGGAAGTAGACCTGGCCCACGGGCTTGTTAAAGTAGTATTGGCTGGCCTCGGCAGCGCCGTACACGCCGGGCCCCCACTCAATCAGGTTCAGGTACACTTCCAGCATGCGGGCTTTGGGCACCAGCCGCTGGCTTTCGATGAGCCACACCAAGACGGCCTCTTCCAGCTTGCGGCTCAAAGTTTTGTCGGGGGTGAGGAACACGTTTTTCACCAGCTGCATGCTGATGGTGCTGCCCCCGCGCACAATGCGGCCCTGGCGCAGGTTTTCGGCCAGGGCTTTGGCCATCATCTGGGGGTAGAAGCCCCGGTGGCCGTAAAAGCCGCCGTCTTCCGAGATCTCGACCGCGTGCTGCACGTACTTACTAATGCCCCCCAGGGGTGTGTACGTGGGGTTTTCGGGGCCCAGCACCAGTGCGCGGTTTTCGCGGTAGGTGCGGTGGGTAAAGGTGCCATTGAGGATGAGCGGGTTGGCCTTGCCCCAGCGCGTCACGCGGCAGCTGTCGCACCATAGGGTGGGCTCGAAGATGGCCGTATCGCCGTGGCTCAGGCCCACGCTGGCGTAAAGCCGCTGGCGGAAGCGCCCGGCCACACGCAGGCCCTGTAGGTTGGGCACCAGGTTGGTCGGCAGGCTGTCGAGCACCGCGTTAGCCTGTAGGGTATCGGTCGCCCAGACGAAGCTAAGGGCCGTGTCGGGGCGCACCTGCCAGGCCCCACCCCAATAGCCCGTGTAGCCATTGAGGGCAAAGCGGCTGCGGCTGCTGTCAATGGCGATACCGCCTTCGACGGTGGTGCCTTCGGCCGTAAGCTGCAGGTGGGCAAAGCCAACCAGCCCGCGTGCCAGCCGGGGGTGTTTTACGCTAACGTTCTCGCCCGCAAGCGCCAGCTGCACGCGGCCCGACCCCCCCAGCACCGCCGAGAGGCTGCCCCGGTTGCCGCCCACCACCACCCCACAGTAGGCCTCGAGCGCCGGTAGCGCCCATGCGGCTACCGAGCCCCGGCGCCAGCCCAGCTGGTAGCCCCCACCCATGGGGCCGCCGTAGAGCTCTACGGTGTCGTTGGGCAGGGCCAGGGTACCGGCCCAGCCCTCGGCCTGGGGGGTAAGATCGTTCAGTAGCAGGGTATCGATGCCCTTACCGTGCCGAAAGGTGACCAGGCCCCGGCGCAGCGCGAGGGCCCCGGGCAGGCGCCCGAGCAGCCGCTGGGCTGTGCGGTGGTAGACCGAAAAATCGACCGCACGGGGCTCCTCGCCAGCCGGTTTGCGGCTTGTATCGGCTATGGGCGGTGCATCGAAGGGGTAGTCTACCCGCAGGCTATCGAGCGCCACTGCCGCCAGGGCTAGGTTGCCGCCCAGCGCCTGCCACAGGTTGGGCGTGAGCGTCAGGCCCACCAGGCGGAGCGAGGGGCCCGCGCTGCGCGCCAGGGTAAGGGTATCCAGCCGTACCGAGCGCCAACCCGTGCCGTGGGGGGCAGTGTAGGTAAGCGACCAGCCCGGCCGCTCGGCCACCGACGCTGCCGTGCGCCTGAGGTACGCCTCGGCCACCCGCGCGCGCTGGGCAAGTGTAATGGCCCCCAAGGCTACCCCCAGCACCAGCAGGGCCAGCACCACGACCCGCAACCAAACCGGGAAGTAGCGCCGCCTCATGGCTGGGTAAACGGGCGTAAGGGGGTAACACGGCCCACGAGGGCAAGCTCGCCAAAGGGGTCGGCGTGGGCGTACACGGGTTTGGGCCGGTAGGGCACATACGCCTCGGTGGTGCTTAGCCGAAAGAGGGGGCCTGTGTAGCCTACCTCGAATACCGGCGTGGGCAAGCCCAGCAGCTGCCTAGCTGGGGCCGTAAGCCGCTGCACGAGCTCGGGCAGCGTGAGCAGCCCCGAGCCCACCACCACCGTATTGAGGGCCGCAAACGCAGCGTGCAGCACCGGCCCGCCGGGCCGCGCCGCGCTGAAATCGGCCACCTTCTCCTCGGTGCACACCGGCGTATGGTGGGTGGCAATGCCCACAAACGTGCCATCGGCGAAGGCCTGGGCCAGGGCAACTGCATCTGCCTGGCTGCGCAGCGGTGGGCAGAGGTGGTACCGGGCATCGAAAGAGGCCAGTTCGGCGTCGGTCAGCATCAGGTACAGCGGCGAGGTATGGGCCGTGAGGGCAAACCCTGCCTGTTGGGCCGCTTTGAGCGCTGCGAGTGCGTCCGCGGTGGTCACAGGCCCTACGTGCAACCGGCCCCCGGCGTAGTTCAGGGCGGCCACAGCCCGGGCCAGGGCGTCGGCTTCTTGGCCCGCAGGGCTGGTAGGTAGGCCCAGCGCCACGGTCGTGGGGCTCTCGTGGGCAACCCCCGCTGGCCAGGTGCGCTGCAGCGCCAGGGGTTGAAAAACCGGCAGGTCTAGCGGGGTGGTGTAGTGCAGGGCCCGCTCCAAGAGGCCGGTCTTTAGGGTAGGCAGCCGCCCATCGCCCAGGGCCAGGGCCCCTGCGGCTTGCAGGCGCGCTACTTCGGCCAATAGTTCGCCCCCTAGGTGCGCGGTGAGCGCCCCCAGGGGGTGCAGCCGCACCGGGTAGGCAGCCGCGGCTGCTTTCAGGTATGCAACCGCCTCGGGCGTATCGAGCGCTGGGGAGGTCTGGGGCTCTACCAGCACATCGGCAAAGCCGCCCAGGTAGGCTTCAAGGGCAAACTCGGCGAGTGTGCCCCGGTGGGGGTTGCCGGGCTCGGGGCACTCGGCCCCCAGGTCTACAAACCCTGTCGTCAGGCCCTCGCCATTGCCATCTGTCGTAGGGCCCTCGGGCGAAAGGGTACCCGCAGGCCCAACCTCAAGCACGGCAGCGCCGTCGTAGCGCACATCTACCCGCTGGTCGTACCAGGGCGAGGCAGCATCGACGACCCAGACGTTGGTGAGCAGGTGGCGGGGGCCCATAGACAAAACGGATATGCTAGTTAAGCAGCCGCACCACAAGTACCTCACCTACCAGGCACAGCAGTACCACGAGTACCCACACGCGCCAGGCCCCGGCAGGGGCGCTGGCAGTGCTGGCCGATAGGGCCACCTGGTCGGGGGTGCCGGCCACCACCTCAAAGGACGCACTAGCGCCCTGGGCCTCAAGCCAGTCGGTCAGGGCATCGGCATTGGCCACCCGGGGGTCCGACTCGCGGGCCGAGGGGTTGAAGGCCAGCGCCGCCAGCAAGCTATCGGCCTGGAAGGCGCGGTAGGTGCCGGGGGCCACCGGCGTACGGGCCAACCGCAGGGCTACACCCGTGGGCTGGGCCACTTGGTCGGGGATAAGCTCGGTGCCGTCGGGGGCCACCAGCCGCACCAGGTCGGGCCGTGCGGTAGTGAGCTCTACGGGGCGCTCGCCCTCCAGGTCGTAGGCCAGGATGGGGTCGCGCTTGCCCGAGGCCAAGAGCAGGGTGCGGTAGACCACGGGGGCGAACGAGCTTTTGATGGGCAGGTCGGTCCAGCCCAGTTCGGGCGCCACGCCAAAGCTGTACACCACGCCCCGGCCCACCCGTGCCTCGTGCAACACTGCCTCGCCCGACTCGAGCCGCAACACCGTCGCCTGTACGCGGCCCGTGGCCGGGCGCAGGGGCTGTAGCTGGCCAACGGTGGGGTCGTCGAACACAGCACGGCTTTGCGGCAGCCCAAACACACCCTCGAACAGCGGGTGTTCGAGGTCGGGGGCTACCACCGGCACCCAGGGGTCTAGGGTCTGGCGCGGTTGCCATACCCCTACTCCCAGGCGGGCGTAGAGGGGGTTGTACTCGTCGGGCAGAAACCCATCGCCGGGGAAGACCACCAGCCCACCGCCTGCTATTACCCAATCGGCCAATCGCTGCACCAGGCCCGAGCCCAGGCGCGGCACACCCGATAGCACAATGACCTGGTAGTCGTTCAGGCTCAGGGTCGGCAGGCGTGTGGCGGCTACCGGTGTGGTCTCGAACCGCCGTTCGAGCGTCTGGAGCAGTGCCGGCAGGTAAGGTTGGCCGGGCTGGGCGGCCACCAGCAGCAACTTGGCCCGTGCGGGGACTTCAAAGGCCAAATACCGGCGGCTGTCGAACCGCGCACCTGCGCCCTGCAGCTCAACCCACCCCGCCTGCCAGCCTGCCTGGCTGGGCCGGTAACTGAGCGTAACGCGGGTTTCGCCACCGGCCGGTACGCTGACCCGTTGGCTGGCCACGACCTGGCCGTTGAGGTAGAGCTGTAGCGGCAGGTTATCGGCCGGGGTCTCGCCTGGCGCGACTACCGTGAGGGCCACTTCGACGGGCTGGCCGGCGTCTAGCGCTGGCGCCGTAAGGGTGGGTGCCCCCAGGTACACCCCACTGCCCGAGGCGCTGCCGAGCGGCACAAGCCAATGGGCAACGCTGCTGTCGGGCCGTTGGCGCAGGCTATCGGCGAGCACCGTGGCGGGCTGAAAGTCGGAAAAGACGACCACCTGGCGGTTGGCAGATGCCTGCCCTTCAAACAACCGGGGCACCTGCGCCACGAGCGTAGCCAGGCTTTTGCCCCGGGCCTCGGGCCGCACAGCATCGATCTGCTCCAGGGCATCGGCGGGGGCAAAAAAGCCGTTGGCCTGCGCACTGCTGCCCAGCCCCACGACCTGGAAGCTGGTGCCGCTACCGGCGGCCTTTACCCACCCCCGGGCCGCTTGCTTGGCCGCCTCGAGGGCGGGGCCCTGGCGCCCTGGCAGGGTCATAGAGAGCGAGTTGTCGAGCACCAGCACCACCTGGGTGGGCCCCGCCAGCCCGTTGGGCCGTGGGCTGCAACTGGGGCCCGCAAAGGCCAGCACCGCCGCCAGAATGGCCAACAGCCGCAAGGCCAGCAGCAGGTAGCGCTTCAGCTTCAGGCGGCGTACCACCACCACGTTCACCGCCCGTACAAAGGCCAACTGGCTGAAGAGTACCAGCCGGGGGGGCCTCAGGTTGAACAGGTGTACCAGAATGGGGATGGCCAGCGCCAGTAGCCCCCACAGCGCGTGTGGCTGTTGAAACATCTGCACAAAAATGCGAGGCTTTCGGCGCCTGGGGGCCGGGTGCAACACTTCTTTGCACGGCTTTTGCTTCCGCCGATGCTAGCGCGCGCCGTGTGCGTACTTTCGGTAACCACAGTTTCATTCGTATGCAGCACGTTTTTCGCCGTACCTGTAGGCTTTGGGTGGCATTCGGGCTTTTGGCCCCACTCGAGGTACTGGGCCAGGATTTTTTAGGCTACGCCAACAGCAACTACGCCGGGGTAATGGGCTCTACGCTCAACCCGGGCTATATGCTCAGCAGCCGCTACCGGCTCGACATCGGGCTTACGGGCAGTTTTAGCCTGGCCAACGACTACTTTGGCTTCCGGCGCGAGGGCTTCAGCAACCTGGGCGATGCCTTCAATTTCACCGGCGAAGACGCCAACGGTCGGCCCATTTACGAGCAGTACTGGGAAGAAAACTGGGAAGAAGGCGGTCGCCGCAACGTCTACGCCAGCCTCAATTCTGGCATCTCGGTGCAAACCCGCGTGGGCAAGCGCGGCGCGCTGGGTTTTTCGGGCCGGGGGCGGGTGCTCTATGCGCTGCAGGATGCCGATGCCCTGTTTTTGAAGGCCTTCTTGGGCCAGTTCGACTTCGAGCCCGGCAGCCCCGAAGCCAATGCCATCTATTCGCCTGTTACTGTCACCATTGATGCCGGGGGCAACCCCATCGTCTCACCTTCGGTTGACGAACTGAACTACATCGAGACCAGTGGCGGCACCCTGCGCTCGCTGGGCTTCGCCGAGTACAGCCTGAGCTATGCCCACACGGTGCTCGAGCGAGGGCCCCACGCGCTCATCGCCAGCGGGCGCGTGAAGTACATCCAGGGCGTGGCCTCGGCCGCGTTTGGGGCCGACGACCTGGCCATCGCCGTAGCGAACAAAGACCTCCTACTGCTCAGGCCTGGCAGCAACTTCAACATCTCGTACAGCCAAGACTTCCAGCTCGAGGAGCTGGCCTCGCAGTTCGGCCAAAACGCCCTGCCAAGCCTCGGCTACGACGTAGGGTTCGTGTACGAGTGGCGCCCAAGACTCATCGACTACCAGTACAACCTCGATGGCAAGCGCAACCAGCTGCCCCAGGGCGAGCCTATGTACAAGCTACGGGTGGGCCTAGCCATCACCGACATTGGTAAGGTGAAGTGGGAAGACGACCTGTTCTCGGGCACCTTTACCGCCCCCGACCTGACCGACCTGACCAACTTTAGTAGCGCCCAGACCGCCAACGACTTCCGCGACCTGCTCCTGGCCCAGATCGATACCCCACCGGTAGAGCGGCAGTCGTTCGAGCTCCAGCTACCCACCGCGCTCAACCTGCAGGTAGACTACCACCTGTACAAGGGCTTTTACCTCGGGGCGCTGGTGCGCCAGTCGCTCGTGGGCAGCGACCAGTTTACCACGCGGGTAAACGACAGCTACCTCTTCGTGCCACGGTACGAGAGCCGGGTCTTCGAGGCCAGCCTGCCCCTGCTCTTCGACAACCTGGGCAACACGACCGCCGGGGTATCGGTGCGCGTGGGCCCGGTGGTGGTGGGCTCGAACAGCCTGCTGGGTACGCTGCTCTTTAGCGATGGGGCCATCTACAACCTCGACGGGTACTTTGGCTTCCGTATCGGCATTGGGTACAAACAAGTGCACGACCGCGACAACGACGGGGTGAGCAACCGCTACGACACCGACGACAAAGCCCCCGGCAGCTGGGAGCACAACGGGGCCCCCGACACCGACGGCGACCACGTACCCGACAGCCTGGACAAGTGCCCCAACGACCCCGGCCTGCCCGAACACAACGGTTGCCCCGACGGGCGGTAAGTCAACCTGTTGGCTCTTCTCGTATTGTATTTTGGTTAAGCAGAGGGTCCGCTTCAACGCAAGCTGGGCGTTATCCTACATTTGCAGCCCATCCAAATCTCTATGAAAAGACTGCCTTACACCCCATTCTTATCGGCACTAGTAGCGCTTGTTGTTGTCACCGGTTGCAAAGACGACGACGAGCCTACCCCAGTACAGGAAGTGACCATTACCACATCGCTGAGTGGCATTGTGGGTAATGTCAGTTGGGACGGGAGCAATACCGAACCTGATGACACAGACCTTGATATTTTTCTGGTGGCCGGCGAGCCTGAAACAGGTTACTCGTACAACAACTTCCCTAGCGGTGTTGTGTCTGCCGACGAATCAAGTTCAGGCTTAGAAGCGATCGAGTTTCCGGTCAGCGAAGAAGATGGGGTATACACATTCTACATTATGACCTACGAACTTCAGTCAGGTGTAGCCGAAGTGAATTGGACCCTGAGCTTGGATGAATACAGCGACGAAATCATAGCCGCTTCCGCCAAGCCGAAGTCCTCCACTGAATTGGGCTCTATTACGGGAACCATCCGCAGGGCTGACCTCGACGAAGACTTGTTCGATACCAGCGATGCGCCCATGGTAGCCAAAGTACGCGTAGTGAAGTCGGGTACTACCTTCACCTGGACTGAGATTCGCTAGGCCAATTACTCCTCAAAAGCAGGCAAACCTGTCATCCTCGGCGGAGTTTAACTGCCAGCTCTTCTATACAAACAGCCGCACTGGCAGCCCCCTACGTCGCTCTGGCGTGAGGGGGCTGCCAGTTGTGCATTGTGGGCGGGGTTAGCGCGTTTTTGGTAGGTTCATAGGGCGTATGAACCTGAACAACCTCACCATCAAGGCGCAGGAGGCCGTGCAGGCCGCCGCCGAGCTGGCCCGTAGTAACGGCCAGCAGGCCGTTGAGCCGCCCCACCTGCTCAAGGCGCTGCTCCAGACCGATGAGAGCGTGGTGCCCTACGTGCTCAAGAAGCTCAACGTAAACCTTGACTACGTCTCCGAAAAGCTCGATGGGCTGATTGCCGGGTTCGCCCGCGTGAGCGGCGCTACGGGCGGGCAGTACCTGGGCAGCGAAACTTACCGTGTGGTCGAGGCCGCCAACCAGGAGGCCGCCGCTCGCAAAGACGAGTTTGTGAGCCTTGAGCACCTGCTCGTGGGCCTGCTTAAGGCCGGGGGCAAGGTGGCGCAGCTACTCAAAGACCAAGGGGTAAACGAAAAACACCTCGCCCAGGCCATTGGCGAGCTGCGGGGCGGCGCACGGGTAGACGACCCCAACGCCGAGACCCGCTACAACGCCCTGCGCCGCTTCTCAATAGACCTGACCGACCTGGCGCGGGAGGGCAAGCTGGACCCGGTCATTGGCCGCGACGATGAAATCCGGCGGGTGCTCCAGATCCTCTCCCGCCGCTCGAAGAACAACCCCATCCTCATTGGCGAGCCGGGGGTGGGCAAAACGGCCATTGCCGAGGGCATTGCCCACCGGATCGTGAAAGGCGATGTGCCCGAAAACCTGAAGAGCAAAACCCTGGTGTCGTTGGACATGGGGGCCCTGTTGGCCGGGGCCAAGTACCGCGGCGACTTTGAAGAGCGGCTCAAGGCCGTGGTCAAGGAAGTTGTGCAGGCCGGGGGCGAGATCATCCTGTTCATCGACGAAATCCACACCCTGGTCGGGGCCGGGCGCACCGATGGGGCCATGGACGCGGCCAACATCCTGAAACCGGCCCTGGCGCGCGGCGAGCTGCGGGCCATTGGGGCCACGACCCTGGAAGAGTACCAGAAGTACATTGAGAAAGACAAGGCGCTCGAACGGCGCTTCCAGTCGATCTACATCGACGAGCCCGATACCGAAGACGCCATCTCGATCCTTAGGGGCCTAAAAGAAAAGTACGAGGTGCACCACGGGGTGAAGATCACCGACCGGGCCCTGATTGCGGCCGTTGAGCTCTCGCAGCGCTACATCGCCGACCGGTACCTGCCCGACAAAGCCATTGACCTGGTGGACGAGGCCGCGGCCAAGCTGCGCATGGAAATCGACTCGCTGCCTGAAGAACTCGATGAACTCGAACGGCGCATCCGCACCCTGGAGATCGAGCGCGAGGCCATCCGCCGCGAAAAGCAGGAGGCCAAAGTGGACGAGCTCACGCAGCAGATTGCCAACCTGACCGACCAGCGCAACGTGCTCAAGGCCCAGTACGAAAGCGAACGCGACCTCATCAAGCAAATCCGCGAGGCCAACGAGGCCATCGAGCAGGGGCGCATTGAGGCCGAAATCGCCGAGCGCAACGCCGAATGGGGCCGCGCGGCCGAGATCCGGTACGGGCAGATCATTGAGCAGGAAAAGCGCATCCGAGGGCTACAGGCCGAGCTGGGCACTATCAGCGCCGAGCGGCGCCTGCTGCGCGAAGAGGTGGACAGCGAAAACATCGCCGAGATTGTCGCCAAGTGGACGGGCATCCCTGTGCAGAAGATGCTCGAGAGCGAGCGCAGCAAGCTGCTCAGGATGGAGCAGGAGCTCCACACGCGTGTCGTGGGCCAAAGCGAAGCCATCGAGGCCGTATCGAATGCCATCCGCCGGTCACGCGCCGGGCTGCAAGACCCACGTCGGCCCATCGGTTCGTTCATCTTTATCGGCTCGACGGGGGTCGGCAAAACCGAGCTGGCCAAAGCCCTGGCCGACTACCTGTTCAATGACGAGAATGCCCTGGTGCGCATCGACATGAGCGAGTACCAGGAGAAGCACGCCGTCTCGCGGCTCATTGGGGCGCCCCCGGGCTACGTGGGCTACGACGAAGGCGGCCAGCTCACCGAGGCCATCCGCCGGCGGCCCTACAGCGTGGTACTGCTCGACGAGATTGAAAAAGCACACCCCGATGTGTTCAACACGCTCTTGCAGGTGCTCGACGATGGGCGGCTGACCGACAACAAGGGCCGGGTGGCCAACTTCCGCAACACGCTGGTCATCATGACGAGCAACATCGGGGCGCACCTCATCCAGCAGCGGATGGAGGGCCTGACGGACGAGAACCGCGACGAACTGCTGGCCCGCACCAAACTGGAGATCTTCGATCAGCTCAAGCAGCAGCTTCGGCCCGAGTTTTTGAACCGTATCGACGAGGTGATCATGTTTACGCCCCTTACGCGCACCGAAATCCGGGCCATCGTCGAGCTGCAGACTCGCCAACTCACGGCGCTCTTGGCCCAGCAGGGGCTCAAACTGCACTTTACCGACGCGGCGCTGGACTGGCTGGGCCAGCTCGGCTACGACCCCCAGTTTGGGGCCCGACCGCTCAAACGGGTTTTGCAGCGCAAGGTGGTAAACGAGCTCTCGAAACAGCTGCTGGGCGGCCTACTGGAAGGCGCCGAGGCGATCGAGGTAGACCTCTTGGGCAACGACCTGGTCTTTGAGCGCACCCTGGGCCTGGAACCCGTGGCGTAGGCGCAAAGCAAGGCGTTTGCTATTAGGTAATTGTACGTAGTTTTACGGAGACTTCTCTCCGTAGCCTATGGCAACCACCCCTATACGTGTACTACTGGTTGATGACCATAAGATGATCCGCGACGGGATCCGGGCACTGCTGGACGACGTGGCTGAGATTCAGGTAGTTGACGAAGCCGACAACGGCAAGGAGGCCCTAGACCTCATCCGGGCGGGCGAGCTCAAGCCGGATGTTGTGGTGATGGACGTGCGGATGCCAGAAATGAGTGGCATTGAGGCCACGCGGATCATCAGCGAGGAATTCCCCGACCTGCCCGTGCTCAGCCTCTCGATGCACGACGAGGTGGAGTACATCTCGAAAATGCTCCAGGCTGGGGCCCACGGCTATATGCTCAAGAACGCCGGCAAGCAGGAGCTGGTTATGGCCATCAAAAAAGTGGCCACCGGCGAAAAGTACTTCAGCAGCGA
Organism: Bacteroidia bacterium; assembly: GCA_033763015.1. GTDB lineage: Bacteria > Bacteroidota > Bacteroidia > J057 > JANRLA01 > JANRLA01. The sequence continues at coordinate 25,056 of JANRLA010000128.1, read as the reverse complement.
AGTGAGCTACGCCATGATGATGAACTACATCGCGGGCGATGGCAAGAAAGACCGCGGCCCGCGCGACAACGTGCAGCTCACCAAACGGGAGGAAGAGATCATCAAGCTCATCGCCAGCGAGATGACGAACCAGGAGATCGCCGACAAGCTCTCGATTTCCCTGCGCACAGTCGATACCCACCGCCGGAACCTACTGCAAAAGCTGGGCGTGAAAAACACAGCCGGGCTCGTACGGTTTGCCATCCAACAACGGCTCATCGACTAGGCCATGCGCGGGTTTCGGTTTGCTGGGGTAGTTGCCGCACTGAGCGTAGCCGTGGCTGCCCAGGCACAGTTCAACTTTAGCCAAAGCCAAACCACCGATGCCCTGCGCGGCGCGCTGGAGCTGGCCACGAACCGTACCGCGGGCCAACTGGGTGCCAAAGACGGCTATTTCAGCGATGCACTGGTGAAAATCCTGCTGCCGCCCGAAGCCCAGGCCGCCGCCGAGCTGCTGCGCACCAAAGGCGGGCGTACCGGCCGGGCCGTGGTAGACGATGTGCTTCTGAAAATGAACCGGGCCGCAGAGGCTGCGGCAGCCCAGGGCCAAACCCGTACCATCTTCCTGGAGGCCATTAAGGGCCTAACCATTGCCGACGGGCTTACCATTTTACAGGGCGACTCGGTGGCCGCTACCCGGCTGCTGCAAAGCCGCACACAAGACCAGCTTCTGGCACTGTACCGCCCTGTGGTCGCGCAGCAAATGCAGGCCGTGGGGCTACAGCAGAGCTGGCAGAAGTTCGCCACGACCTACAACCGCTTCAGTTTTCTAACGGCCTCGGGTAAACCCCTGCCGACCGACATTGGCGAGTACGTAGTTGGGAAGGCGCTGGAGGGCTTTTTTGCGACGCTTGGTCGCCAAGAAGCTGCGATACGGAAAGACCCGGTCGGGAAGGCCGAAGGCCTGGTGCGCGACGTGTTCAGCGCAGTGCTGCCGAAGCGCTAGGCGCTCTGAAGGGGGCTAAAAATCTTCGATGTTGAATTCGAGGTCGAATTCTTCGTCCAAATCATCAAACGATTCAAACTCGCCGGCAAAGTCTTCGGGCAGGATATCGGCCTCCAGGTCGTCCTCGCCAATAGACTCTTCGTCAAAATCGGCCAGGTCGTCGGCAAAATCGCCCTCGATGTCGTCTTCAAGCGAAAGCCCTGCATCGGCAAACTCGTCGTCAATAGACTGGTCAAGCGGCGTGTCGTTACCCCCGGTGTTGCCCTCGGCAAAGGGATCGGCACCGTTGGGGTTGTTCACATCTTTGATAATGCCCCGCTGCACCAAGATTTTGCGCTGCCGCTCCAGAAGCGCCTCTTTGGTAGGGTAACTGGCGCTGGTCAGGTATACAATGCCGTGCGAGATGGGGCGCACACGCCGTGCCGGGTTGTAGACGTACACCCGGTAGATGCCATCGGTTTTGATTTTGATGACCGCGTTGGCCTCAGAGGGGTTGCGCTTGCTGCGCTGCATGTAAAAGCGCCCGGCTACCCCATTGATGTCTTTTACGATCACGTACAGCGTATCGATGGGCAGCTCGCCACGGCCGGTGAACTTGACGGCGATGAGCTGCTGGGGCGGCTGGTACTTAAACTCTTTGCTGACATCGACCAGCGAGCCGATGTTGTCGAAGGTGCGCGCGAACGAAAGCTTCTGACCGTGCAGTGAAGAGGTGGCCAGTGCACACCCCACCACAACCCCCAGGGCCAGCCGGCGTATACCCGAAGTAACCTTACCCGACCCACGTGTGCGTGTATCCATACCCGGTGGCAATGACAGTCAGTTCAGTTTGGTGTGTAAGATAACCGCTGGTAACCGTGTAAAATTACGTTCCCGCCCCGCGATACCCAAACGGTTGCCTGGGCAGGGGTGTGGGTGTCGGTTGAATGAGTTCCAAACTGCGTGCCAAACCCCTGCCAAGCCAGGCCCCGCTGTTCTGGCTAGCGCTGGCGCTGGTGGTGGGCTATTGCCTGCCGGCAGGGTGGGCGCTGGGGCTTTCGGGGGGTGGGTTGCTAACCCTACTGGCCCTACGCAAGCGCTGGGCGCTACCGGCCTTTGCCTGGGTAAGCCCAGTGGCCATGGGGGTAGGCGTAGGCCTACAGGTGCGCCAACAGCCACCGGTGGTGCCACCCGTGGCGGCGCACGTAACCGTATGGGGGACCCTAGCCCAGGATGCCCGCCCTACGCCCTACGGCTACTACAGCCTGTTGACGCTCGATAGCCTGCAGGCCGACGGGCATAGCGCAGTGCCCAGCAGCGCCCGTGGTGTGCTCTACCACGCCGCCCTACCCGGCGAGGGGCTCCTGCTGCAGGGCAGCCGCCTGCGGGTGGTGGGCACCCTGCGCGACCTGGGAGCCATCCGAAACGTGCCGTACCGGACCAGCCTCGCGCGGCAGGGGTTTTCTTTCACCCTCAGGGCCGACAGCCTCGTGGCCCTGGCCCCACCCGCCGGTGTGCTGGGCCTGCGTACCCGTGCGGCAACCCGGCTGGCAGACCTGGGCCTGGCGGCGCCCAGTAGCGCCCTGCTACGGGCCCTGGTACTCGGCGACCGCGGGGGCCTAGCGCCCGAAGACCGGGCCGCGTTCCTGACCAGCGGCACGGCCCACCTGCTGGCGGTGTCGGGCCTGCACATCGCGGTGGTGGTCTATGTGCTCAGTTGGGGCCTGGGCTTGGGCCGCTGGCGGGGCCGGGGCTGGTACCTACGGGCAGTGGCAGGGCTTGGGCTGCTGGTGCTGTGCATCCCACTTACAGGCGGCAGCCCCTCGGTGGTGCGGGCCACGCTGGTGGTGGTACTGGCCTGGGGGGCGTTACTACTTGAGCGCAAGCCAGTTGCACTTAACCTACTGGGCGCCAGCTTTTTAGCCCAAGTAGTTGTAAACCCCTGGGTGCTCGAGAGCCTCTCGTTCCAGCTTAGTTACGCGGCCGTGACGGCCATCCTGTTGGGTATGCCCGTTGTGGCTACGGCACTGGAGGGCCGCCCGGGGTGGCTGCGCTACCCGGCCGAGCTGCTGGCGCTGGGCTGCTGGGCGCAGCTGGGTACGCTGCCCCTCCAACTACTGGCCTTTGGCGCCTTCTCGACGTACGGGCTCGCGGTGAACCTCGTGGCGGTACCGCTCAGCTCGTTGGTGCTGCTCTTGGGCGTAGGGTGCCTGGCGCTGGGGGGCGTACCCCTTATTGGCCCTGCGTTGGTGTACCTGGCAGGCCAGAGCTCGGCGCTACTCTTGGGCCTCAACCGGGCCGTGGCGGAGTGGCCGGGGGCCTACCGTACGGGCCTAGCCGTTGCACCTTGGCAAGCCGGGCTTGGGGCGGCTGCCCTGGTGGGCCTGGGCCTGTGGCTGTACTACCGCCGCGGGCGCGGGCCCGAGGTGCTACAGATCGCGTGAAATGGGTGCATCTTGTGGGGCTAAGCTTTTTCTCTGGGTATGCAGGCGTACAAGTACATCCTCACCGAAACCCGCGAACGCATCGGGTACATCACGCTCAACCGGCCCGAGAAGCGTAACGCGCTGAACTACCCCACCGTCAGCGAGCTGAAAGACGCCCTGGCGCAGTTTGCAGCCGACCCCGCCGTGAAGGTCATCGTCTTACGGGCCAACGGCACGGTGTTCAGCGCCGGGGCCGACCTCGAGTTCCTACAGAAGCTGCAGGAGTACACGCTGGCCGACAACCTGGCCGACAGCACCCACCTCATGGAGCTGTACCTGGCCATCTACCGGCACCCCAAAGTGGTCATCGCCCAGGTGGGCGGGGCGGCCATTGCGGGCGGCTGCGGGCTGGTAACGGTATGCGACTTCGCGTTCTGCGTGCCCGAGGCCCGGTTTGGCTACACTGAGGTAAAGATTGGCTTCTTGCCCGCGCTGGTGTCGGTCTTCCTGGTGCGCAAAATCGGCGAAGCCCATGCCCGGCGGCTACTGCTCACCGGCGACCTCATTGATGCGCCCGAGGCCTGCAAGCTGGGCCTCATCACCCAGATTGTGCCCCCCGAAACGCTGGAGCGCCACACCCAGCTCTTTGCCGAAAAGCTCTGCCAGGAAAACGCCGGCGGCAGCCTCGACTTCACCAAGCGCCTACTGGCCGACGTGCAGGACATGCCCCTGAAAGATGCCCTCACCTTCGCGGCCAAGATGAACGCCCACGCCCGCATGACCGACGAGTGCAAGGCCGGCATCACGGCCTTCTTGAACAAAGAAAAGCTGGTCTGGTAGCCTCTATTCAGGCCCAATGGCCTTGAACTGGCCGATGGTGGCCACGGGGTCGGGTGTGCCAAAGATGGCGTTGCCTGCCACCAGGGCAGTGGCCCCGGCGGCTAGGAGCGCCCCGGCGTTGGCGAGCGTAACCCCGCCGTCGACCTCAATGACCAGCCCGGGGTTCAGGGCATCGGCCAGGGCGCGCAGGCGGCGCAGCTTGCTGTAGGTCTGCTCGATGAACTGCTGGCCGCCAAAGCCGGGGTTGACGCTCATGATGAGCACCAGGTCGGCTGCCGGCAGTATGTCGGTAAGCACCTCGACGGGTGTGCTGGGGTTGAGGCTGATGCCGGGGCGCATGCCGCGGGCGCGGATGGCGGCCAGGGTGCGGTGCAGGTGGGGGCTCACCTCGTAGTGGACGGTGAGGATATCGGCCCCGGCGTCGGCGAACGCATCGATGTAGCGCTCGGGGGCCTCGATCATGAGGTGGACGTCGAGGGGCTTGGGCGTGTGGGGCCGCAGGGCGCGCAGCACCGGCATGCCGAAGGTGAGGTTGGGCACAAAGTGGCCGTCCATCACGTCGCAGTGCACCCAGTCGGCTGCCGAGCGGTTGATGAGGCCCAGGGCCGCCTGTAGGTTGGCAAAATCGGCCGAGAGGATGCTGGGGGCGAGGGTGTAGCCGGGCATGGGGCGAAGGTACTAGCCGTATACACACCCGTACACCGTGGCCACAACGCCATCGGGGTAGGCTGTATACGACCTAAGGACCAGCCGCACATCGCCGCTACGGGGTAACCACAACGAAATACCCTGGCCGATGAGTACGGGGATGGTTTGTAGGTGAAGCTCGGCAAGAAGTTGGGCCTCAAGCGCTTCGCGTATCAACCCGCTGCCCCCAACCAGCCAGATGTTCTTTCCTTCCTGCTGTAGCAGTGGGCCCACCACTGCGGCCAGGGGCTGGTTTACGTGCAGGACGTTCGGGGGCAGATCGCCGCTGTAGGCGCTAGAGAACAAGTAGTTGGGCACACCCTCATAGGCGTAGAAGCCCTGGGCACGCATGAAGTCGTAGGTGTTACGCCCGTAAACCACCGCACCGATGGTGTCGTAAAACGCAGTGTAGCCGTAGTCTTCGCCCGTGTCATTTTCTGGCAGCCAGTCGATGGCGTGGTTGGGGCGGGCCAGATAGCCATCAAGGCTAAGGGCGGTGTAGAGTACCAGCTTGCGCATAGGGGCAAGCTACTGTACCAGAAAAAAGGGCCACCCGGTACCCCCACGGTCGTTACTCTCGAACCTTGGGGCGGATGTGCGGGCGTTGCAGGCGTACCGCTGGGAGCTCTAATTTGGTTATACCAATAGTAGCGTAGACTAATGCAGAAGCCAGTCGCCCATATTCGAGAGCTAGATTCGGGCGAATGGCTGGTCCATCCGCTTAACAACCACCTGCGCGATGTTGGGGAACTCGCCGCGCAGTTCGCCGAACCCTTTGGAGCTACAGATTGGGCGCGTTTGGCAGGTCTTTGGCACGACCTGGGCAAATACCAACAAGCGTTTCAGCGACGGATTCGGTTTGCGTCAGGGCACGACCCCGAAGCGCACTTGGAGGGTAGCGTCGGGAAACTACCCCATAGCACAGCAGGCGCCCTACATGCTGTCAACCGGTTTGGGCCATATGGACGATTGCTGGCGTACTGCATCGCGGGCCATCATGCTGGGCTACCCGATTGGGCACCTGATACGGTCGAGGGTTCCGATGGCGGCAAAAGCTGTCTTCAGGTGCGGCTGGCCGCTGCAACCGAAGAGCTGAAGGAGTCGCTGCTGGGCCTAGGCACACACGCACCCGATTGGCTGCAATCGCCGCAGCCTGAACCCAAACTCCCTGGTGGCGCTGCTGGCCTAGCACTTTGGCAACGGATGCTATTTTCTTGCCTGGTAGATGCCGACTTCTTGAACACGGAGTCCTTTATGGACCCAACGCGAACGACCCAGCGCGCGCAGACAAGAGCATCGGTAATGGACTTGGAGAAGGCCCTTAGGAGTCACCTCGATTCATTCACCCTGAAGGCAACTCCAAGCGGGGTAACCAACCTACGCTCTGAGGTCTTATCAAGTTGCCGCTCAGCTGCAGAGCTGAAGCCTGGTCTATTTTCATTAACTGTCCCCACCGGTGGGGGGAAAACGCTTTCTAGCCTTGCGTTTGCACTAACGCATGCTGTGAAGTGGCAAAAGCGACGCGTCGTGTATGCGATTCCTTTCACTAGTATCATCGAGCAGACCGCCGATGTTTTCCGAAACGTATTTCGTACTTGGCCTGATGCGGTTCTGGAGCACCACAGCAACCTTGATCCCGCGCGAGAGACCCCTCAGAATCGCCTTTGGGCTGAGAACTGGGATGCCCCACTTACGGTCACCACCAACGTACAGCTCTTTGAATCGCTCTTTGCTGCCAAGCCCAGCCGGTGCCGCAAGCTGCACAACCTTGTAAACAGCGTCATCGTCCTCGACGAGGCTCAACAACTGCCCCGTGAGTTTCTCGACCCAATTGTGCACGTGGTAGAACTGCTCACTTGGCACTACGGTGTAACGGTACTACTCTGTACTGCGACCCAGCCTGCGTTGGAGGAAAAGCGTGATGCCTTCGGGCATTTGGTGCGTAGGGGGCTGACACACGTGCGCGAGATCGCCGAGGCACCTATGGCACTGGCAGGGCGGTTAAAGCGCGTTTCGGTTCAGCCCTTGAAAGACTGGTGCATAACGAGTACTTGGCAAGAAGTTGCAGACTACCTCTTGGCGCAGAGCTGTGTACTCGTCATCGTAAACCGACGTGCCGACTGCCGTACACTCTACAACCTGCTTCCAGCTGAGAGTGGCCGGGTGCATGTATCGGCCCTTATGTGCGGCCAGCACCGCACAGACGTTATTGCCAACATAAAAGAAAGATTGTCGAAACGACGGGCCGGTGACTCCCAACCCTTGCGCGTGGTGGCAACCCAACTGGTCGAAGCGGGGGTTGATTTCGACTTCCCGGTGGTCGTTCGGGCCATGGCAGGGTTGGATTCCATTGCCCAGGCAGCAGGTCGTTGCAACCGTGAGGGCCTGCTTGACACGCTGGGCACCGTTACTGTCTTTAACCCCGAAGCCCCTGCCCCACCAGGGTTACTCAGGCAAGGTGAAGACACCGCACGTGAGCTCTTGCTATCGGGAGAGGTGACCGACCCCTTGGCGCCCGAATCCTTCCGGCGCTACTTCGATCGCTTGTACAGCAAAGGTGAGCTAGATAAACACGCTATTCTCACCCTTGAGCAGCGGGATGCTAGCCGGGGTGAAATTCCGTTCAGAACCATTGCGAAACGGTTTAAGCTGATCGCGGACGATGGCGTACCCATCGTAGTGCCCTACAATCCGCCCAACGAAGCAGAAAGCCCAGTGTTTGAGTGGCTTTCGAGACTCGAACGGGAGGGTACCGACCGTGCGGCGTACCGTGCATTGCAGCGGTACACGGTCTCCGTTCCTGAACACCTACTACAGGCGATGCAACAAGTTGGCGATGTCGAAGTACGCGAAGGCCTGTATTTGGCCCGCCGGTATGATGCCGAAATCGGGCTTGTGCTACCCACTTCTGAAATCCGTCCTTCCGAACTTTTGGCCTGAACATGAAAACCTACTGCCTTGAAGTGCATGGCGACTACGCCTGCTTCACGCGACCCGAAATGAAAGTAGAGCGTGTCAGCTACGATGTCATAACACCCTCGGCTGCCAGAGCCATCTTCGAAGCCATACTCTGGAAGCCTGCCATTCGATGGCACGTTCAGAGAATTGACGTGCTACAGCCCATTCATTGGCTCAGCATTCGCAGAAATGAAGTTGCGACCAAACTCTCGGTCGACAACGCGACCAAAGCCATGAACGCTGGTCGAGGCAGCCTATCCATTTTCATCGAGGACGAACGCCAGCAGCGGGCAGGGCTTTTACTACGCGACGTTCGCTACCGTTTGTACGCAGGTCTTGAGGTGCTTTCTACTGCGAGCGAGGGCAATTCGGCCCCAAAGTTTTGGGAGATGTTTGAACGCCGGGCGGGTGCTGGGCAATGCTTTCACCAGCCGTACTTGGGCTGCCGCGAGTTCCCAGCGCACTTCCGGCTAGTTGACCCCGTTGAAGATCCCGTTACCCCAATAGCCGAAACACGCGACCTGGGTTTCATGCTCTACGACCTGGATTTCGCGGCGCCCGAGGGGCCTGCCCCGCTGTTCTTCAGAGCGCACTTGGTGGATGGAACACTTACGGTACCTGCTTGGAACAGCGAGGAGGTGCGCAGATGATACTTCAAGCATTGGTCGAGTACTACGACCGCAAGACCGCTACCGGCAGCGCCGAAGTTGCACCGCCCGGCTTTGAGTGGAAAGCGATACCCTTCATTCTGGTCTTGAACCCCGATGGGTCTTTACTACACATTGAAGACACCCGCACACCTGAAGGAAAAAAGTTGGTGGCGCGGCGCTTCTTGGTACCCCAAGATGTAGGTCGTACCTCGGCCATTGATCCCAACCTACTGTGGGATAAAGCCGAGTATGCGCTGAGCGTAGACATCAAAGGAAATCCAACGAAAACGCACCTCCAATTCGAGGCCTTCCGGCAACGGATTGCCACTGAACTGGCGGGCGTAGCCCACGACGAGGGCGTCCTGGCCGTTCTACGGTTTCTCGAAAACCCAAATTGGCAATCGGCCACGCCTCATCTGGTACATGAAATTGTTGAGACAAACGCCAATGTGAGCTTTCGCTTGGCAGGCGACAGTGCCGACTTGGTGAGCCTTCGGCCAGCTGTCGTCGCTGCTATCCAATCAAATGGCGACACGCAAGTTTCTAGCACAGGTGTCTGTCTGGTAACTGGGCAGGTCGAGCCAACCGAACGGCTGCATCCCTCTATCAAAGGGGTGTGGGGTAGCCAGTCGTCTGGGGCAAACATTGTTTCGTTCAACCTACCAGCATTTACCTCGTACGGCAAAGAGCAGGGCGCCAACGCTCCGGTTGGCGCTTCGGCGGTATTCAAATACACCACTGCGCTAAACCTTCTGCTCGACAAAAAAAGCAACCAACGGATGCAAGTGGGCGATGCCAGTACGGTCTTTTGGTCGAAGCAAGGCAGTGCACTGGAGGGCAACTTTGCTAGCCTGTTTGCTGAGCCTGAAAAAGACAACCCCGACGCCCGCACCACAGCCATTCGGAGCCTACTGGGCAGTATCCAAAACGGCGCGTACGTCGCCGACGATGGCAACGACACCTTCTATGTACTCGGGTTATCGCCCAATGCTTCGCGCATCGCTATCCGGTTTTGGCACGTAGGTACCGTTGCCCAGACCGGTACACGCATCGCGGGGTGGTTCGATGACCTAGATATGGTCGGTCGCGACAAGTTTGGCTACCCCTCTCTTTTTCGGCTCCTAACCAGTATCGCTACCCTCGGGAAGGCCGAAAACATCCCGCCCAACTTGGCAGGCGATACCCTGCGCACGGTTCTGGCGGGCCTACCCCTACCCGAAACCCTGTTGCAGGCCGCCGTCCGCCGTAACCAGGCAGAGCAAAAGGCAACCTACCCACGCGCGGCACTCATCAAGGCCTACCTCAACCGTCGTCTTCGCTTCTCCCGTTCACCAAACCCCCGCTTTCCTGTGGCCCTAGACCCCGAACACCCCAACATCGGCTACCAGTTAGGCCGCCTCTTCGCCGTCATCGAAAAGACACAAGTGGAGGCCAGTATGGGCGATACCCTCAAGTCCTTTTACAGCGCGGCAAGCAGTACGCCCCAGGCTGTCTTCGCTACGCTCATTGCCCGCCACCGGCACCACGTAGATAAGCTAGAAAAGCAGGGCCGTACGGGCCAGGCCGTCAACCGGCGCAAACTGGTAGCTCAAATCGCAAGTCAGTTTCAAGGCACCTTCCCCGCCCGCCTATCGCTGGCCGACCAGGGTGCGTTTGCCATTGGCTACTACCACCAACAACAAGACTTCTACCCAACCAAAGCCACCGAACCCACCACCTCTACCCCCGAAGCAGTATGAGCCTCGACCACCGCTACGACTTTGTCCTCCTGTTCGATGTCACCGACGGTAACCCCAACGGCGACCCCGACGCGGGCAATTTGCCCCGCATGGACCCCGAAACCGGCCTCGGTATCGTGACCGATGTGTGCCTGAAGCGCAAAATCCGCAACTACATCGCCCTCACCAAAGACCAAACCGAGGTCACAAGCCCGCTCATGCAGCCCAGGTATGAAATCTACGTGAAAGAAAAGGGCATCCTGAACAAGCAGCACGAGCGGGCCTACGTGGGCATTGGTGCCGAAGACCAGCTCAAAGCAAACGAGAAGAACCCCGACGAGAAAAAGCGCAAGGGTGGCGACAAGGTCGCCGACGCACGGGCCTGGATGTGCAAGAACTTCTACGACGTACGCACCTTCGGTGCGGTCATGTCTACGGGCGTAAATGCAGGGCAGGTACGTGGGCCCGTACAGCTCACCTTCGCCCGGTCTGTAGACCCCATCTTTGCCGCTGAGCACGCCATTACCCGCATGGCCGTGGCCACCGAGAAAGAAGCCGCAGCCCAAGACGGCGATAACCGCACCATGGGCCGCAAGTACACCGTGCCCTACGGCCTGTACCTGGGCCACGGCTTTGTGTCTGCTCACCTGGCCCGACAGACCGGCTTTGGCCCCGACGACCTGGGCCTGCTCTGGGAGGCCCTGGGCAACATGTTTGAGCACGACCGGAGCGCTGCCCGTGGCCAGATGAATACCCGAGGCCTCTACGTCTTTGAGCACCCCTCGGCGCTGGGCAACGCCCCGGCCTACGCGCTCTTCGAGCGCATCCGGGTGCAGCGCAAGCCGGGGGTGGAGGTTGGGCGCAAGTTTGCCGACTACGAGGTGTGGGTAGACGACCAGACCCTACCGGCGGGCATCACCTTGCACCGCTACGTGGGCTAAACCCAGATAACCAGTTCTTTGAAATCCTGGGATTGATAGCATCGGGCCTTCGGGCCGGATGAGGATTGAAACGGAGCAATCGAAGCACAGCCACCCAGGAGGCAGGCGTGTAGCATCCGGCCTTCGGGCCGGATGAGGATTGAAACGTGGGGTCATAGGTAACCGCTTCGTAGCGGATGAAGGTAGCATCCGGCCTTCGGGCCGGATGAGGATTGAAACTACGGCTGGTGGTGGTCGAGCCTGCAAAACGCCCCGTAGCATCCGGCCTTCGGGCCGGATGAGGATTGAAATTGCTTGTACTGGAACCATGCAACCACCGCCATGAGTAGCATCCGGCCTTCGGGCCGGATGAGGATTGAAACCCTGTAGCTGTTCGCTCACTTGGTCGAGCTCCTTACGTAGCATCCGGCCTTCGGGCCGGATGAGGATTGAAACACAAGAAGCTGGTAGGCAACCTGTCGATGCAGGGGTAGCATCCGGCCTTCGGGCCGGATGAGGATTGAAACGACACGGTGTACATCGGCGAGGCCACGCAGATCAGCAGTAGCATCCGGCCTTCGGGCCGGATGAGGATTGAAACGCGGGCAAAACTTACTACCGCTTTACCGGCAACGCGTAGCATCCGGCCTTCGGGCCGGATGAGGATTGAAACCTGAGCGGCACCGCTGCCGACGCGCTCAGTAGCGTAGCATCCGGCCTTCGGGCCGGATGAGGATTGAAACGCTGAGCCGACCGAATGACCCCCAAAGCGCTCCCAGTAGCATCCGGCCGTCGGGCCGGATGAGGATTGAAACGCCGCCGCCCTGCCAGAGCAAGAGTGTTGGCGCAACGTTGCTTCCGGCCTGCGGGCCGGATGAGGATTGAAACCGCACTCAATGCGCACATCGGTTTCTTTGGCCACGGAGCATCCGTCCTTCGGGCCTGATGAGGATTTAAACACCTCGTTGGTCTGGTAGTGCCAGCCACACGCCTCGTAGCATCCGGCCTTCGGGCCGGATGAGGATTGAAACAAAAACGTTTGAAGCCTCGACACGTCGGGGCCATTGTAGCATCCGGCCTTCGGGCCGGATGAGGATTGAAACGTATTTCCGGATTGCCTGGAACCTGGCCGTAAGTAGTAGCATCCGGCCTTCGGGCCGGATGAGGATTGAAACCCGTACTCCCTTCTCGGCATGGCCCAAAATACAAAGTAGCATCCGGCCTTCGGGCCGGATGAGGATTGAAGCAAACCGGGCGCGCCACTTCCTGCAAGAAGACCGCCCCCACGAAATCGGCGATGCCCTGCGCCAGTGGTACCGGCTCCGCGCAGCGCCGGTGGCGACCCGCTAGTTGTGTACGGTGGGGTTGTCGTGGGCCGCAACATCACCACAGGCAGAAAATGGCACGTTACAAAACCCCCAAACCCTGACATACATCATAAACTTTTGGTGCGCTGAAGCAGAAGTTTGAAGTACCCCATGACCGCTCGTATGGAACCCGCACACCCGTTGCACGAAGCCTGGGCCGAGGTCGGCAGCCACCCGCGGCCCGTGGCCAAGTCGCTGCACAGCGGCGAAGGCTTCAACCTGGTTGCCTTTGCCTTCGGCGAGGGCATGGAGCTCAAAGACCACGCGGCCAAGTGGCCTAGTCGGCTCACCGTGCTGCGCGGCGCTGTGGTGTACAGCGAGGCCAGGCGCACAGTCAACCTCTCGGCGCTCGAGACCGTAGACATCCCTGCGGGGGTGGTGCACTGGGTGCTGGCCCTTGAAAAAAGCCTGTGCCTCCTCTCGCAAGCCAAGCCCAAACCTGACCCTACGGCACATGGCGAGCCTGCCTGACATCCGCACCGAGGCCGATGTAGACGTGCTGGTCAAGGCGTTTTACGCGCAGATGCCGCACGACCCGGTCATTGGGCATTTTTTTGCCGACCCCGCCCACTTTAACTGGGATACCCACATTCCGCGTATGGTGCTCTTCTGGAGCGCCGTGCTGCTGGGCACGCCGGGCTTCAGTGGCAACGCCCTCGAAAAGCACCTGCAGTTGCACCAGCGCATCCCGATGTCCGAGGCCCACTTTCGGCACTGGCTTGCGCGCTGGCGCAGCACGCTCGAGGCGCACTTCGCAGGGCCCAAAGCCGAGGAGGCCTACCAGCGCGCCGAGCACATTGCCCGCGTCATCTACCACAAAGTGGCCCCCGAGGCGACCGCGGGCCTCTAGAAGTCCTTCTTCAGGAACAGTCGCAGCGCTACCCAGGCGGGCCAGACCAGCCAGACAAGCAGCAGGCCAAAGGTGTACAGCAGGCCACCCAGCGAGCCGAAAAACTGCTTGTACACCGCCCCGGTGTAGCCCAGCATCGCCGCCAGGTCTATGCGCAGCATAACCTGGATGCGCGCCAGATCGATGGGGTTGAGCGAGGCCAGGGGCACCACCCAGGGCTCGATGGGGTAGTCGGCCAAGAGCAGCAGCGCAAGCAGCAGCAGGCCATCGTACACCACCACAAACACTAGCCACAGCAGGATGGCCACGCCAATGCCCCGGGCCTTGTCGCGGTTGGCCAGCGCGATGAGGAAGCCCAGCGATACCCCGATGGCCCCCAGCAGCACCCCCGAGGCCGAAAGCATGACACTGTTGGCCCCCGGGCTGAAGACCGAGAGCGGCAGTACCACCCCCACCAGGTAGGCAAACGATACCGCCACCCACTGGGCCAGTAGCTGCCCCAGCAGAATCGTGCGCCGCCGCAGGGGTTGCACCACCAGCAGCTCGGTGAACTCCAGCGAGTTGTAGTACTGGATTGCGGTGAAGAGCAGGCACACCAGCGGCACCACGTTGAGTACCACCTGGCTCAGGCTCACCAGGGCCTTGCTGGGGTCAGACTCCAGGGCAAACAGCGCTGTAGTGATGGCGAAGAGGCACACGGTGTAGGCCAGCACCACGCGGCTACGCAGCAGGTTGACCAGCGAATACTTTAATATCTTACCCATGACACGCTTTGGCATAGTGGGCAATGGCGGCACTGAGCCGCGTTTCCTGGGTGCGGGCCTGAAGGTCGGCGGCCGTTTCGCTGAACAGCAGCCGCCCTTCGGCCAGGTAGGTAACGCGGTTGGCGACGGCCTCGACCTCGTTCATGATGTGCGAGGTGATGACCACCGCCACCCCTGCGGCCACGGCCTGCCCCACGGCCTCGAGGATGGATTCGGCCGAGACGGGGTCTAGCCCCGCCGTGGGCTCGTCGAGTATGAGTACCTCGGGCCGGAAGCGGAACGCCAGGATGGCGCTCACCTTCTGGCGGGTACCCCCCGAAAGGGCGCCGAGCTTCTTGCCCAGCTGGCGGTCGATGCCCAAGACCGACACCAGCCGGTCGTCGCACCCCCCCGTGGGCTGGCCCCGCAGGTCCTGCATCATGTCGAGCAGTTGCCCGATGGTCAGGTTATCAGGGTAGCGGCCTATCTGGGGCATGTAGCCCAGGCGGGCCCGGTAGGCCGGGTCGGTGCCAATGGGCGTGTCGCCCAACCATAGTTTGCCCTCGGTGGGCCGCACGGCCCCGAGGATAGACTTGATGAGCGTGGTTTTGCCCGAGCCATTGGGGCCGATCAGGGCCGTCACCTCACCGGGCCGGAACGAGCAGCTCACCCCGCGTAGGGCCCATAGCTTCCCGTAGCGCTTCGAAAGGCCCTCGACCCGGATCACGCGCCTACCTCCTGCCCGGTGAGGGGGCCAAAGGGCACGAGCAGCGGCCGCTCGTCAATCAGGTCGGTGGGCGTGAGCGAGGGGATGAGCCGCTCGGTCTGGTCCAACAGGCCCACCAACAGGCTGCGCATGAGTACCAGGGCAAAGGGCATGCGTTCGATGACGACGGAGTAAAGGCTTACGGGCCGGTAGCCCACGTCGCCGATGCGGTCGCGGTCCAGGTCGTAGCCACGGTACTTGTCCCAGTAGTTTTGGCTTAGGAGATTCAACACAAGGTTGCCATTGGTCGAGACATCGAAGGTATTGCCGATGAAGTCGTTGTGGACGAAGCTGTTGTCGGCGCAATTGGCCAGCAGCCGCACGGCCCAGCCGTTGCGCCGGAAGAGGTTCTCGTGCACCCGCACGCGGTTGGTGCCCTCGAGGTAGATGGCCGAGGTATTGTCCTCGAAAATGTTCTGGGTGACCTCGCTGTCCGAAATATCCTTTAACAGCAGGCCGTAGGCTCCTGTGCCGCGGTTGGCCTCGAAGCGGTTGCGCACCATGCGCACGTTGCGTGTGTACATCACGGCCACGCCGGCCCCGTTGTTCCGGAAGGTGTTTTCGGTGTAGGCGTTGTCGTGCGAGAACATGAAGTGCAGCCCGTACCGGATGTTGCCCTCGCTGCGGTTGCCCACCAGGGTACTGGCGGTGGCAAACTCGAGGTAGATGCCGTCGCGGTGGCCGCGTACGGTGTTGCCTTCCAGGTGGATGCCACGGCACTTCCAGAGGTGGATGCCGTTGCCCGATTTGCTCTCCTCCAGCTGGGTGCCGGTCACCTCGTTGCCGGTAATAACGGCGCCGGTTACATCGCCCAGAAAGATGCCGAAGAAGGTACCCTCCAGGCGGTTGTTGCGTACGGTATGGCCCCGGCTGGCGGCCAGTTTGATACCGGCGTAGTCCGACAGGCTACCGTAGGCGCTGTTGCGCACCACAAACCCTTCAATGGTTACGCTATCGGCCTGTACCGAGAGGATTTCGACCTTGCCCTGGCCATCGAGCACCGGGTAGCCTCGGCCCGAGAGCACCAGGCGGGGGGTCGTGATGCGGTAGTTGCCCTCACAGTACTCGCCGGGGTGCACCACAATGCTGTCGCCGGGCTGGGCCCGCGCCAGGGTGTTGGCCAGCGAAGTGTGGGGCTGCGTGGGCCCCACGTGCCAGGTGGTTTGCCCACCGGCGCTCAGGCACCCCAGCAGGAGCACCAGGCAGAGAAATTGCCGTGCCATAGCTACCGCTTAGAAAACCGCTCGAGCACCTCGGGCCATGTGAGCAAGGTACCACCCAGGGTATGATGTACGTGGTGCCGGGCATCTTCGGTGGCGAAGGCGGCCACGTTACCGGCCATGGGGCTTTGCAGCTTGGGGCTGTAGAGGTATAACGCGCCGGTGGCTTCGAGGAGCGCGCCGGGCGCAGCGTAGTCTGACACGTAGAGTGCTCTCACCTCGCCCGTTGGCACGGTGCCCGACTCCAGGAACGGCACCAGGCACTCGGGCGCATCAAAGGCGTACTGCCGACCCTTGGTCGTCAGGAGCAGCGCCCCGAACTGATCGTCTACCACCGTCATGCGGCAGTGGCTGCACTCCAGGTGCCCGTAGTCAATGCTGGGGGCCTTGGGCGCACACGCAGTGCCTAGCGCCGTGAGGGCTACTGCCAGGTTACGCCAGAAGTGTGGTCGCACGGGTGGCGGTGGTTTGGGTTGTCTGGCTGCGCCGCTGCTTACGGCCCCGCAGGTAACACTCGTAGAAACATACGCCCGCGCCGACCAGTAGGGCCAGCCACAGCAGGATGCCCCCGATATCGGGCAGCGACCACGCGCCGAAGTTGAGCAGTTGCTTAAACCCAATGAGCGGCGGCTGGTAGGCCATGCCCTCCACCTTGATGGCAGCGGTGGGGTCGAGCTCGTGGCCGTACTTGTAGCCCCACTGGTACATGTCGTAAAGGGCCAGTACGCCCATCGCGGCTATCGAGGTAGTCCAGGTGAGTACCAGCCAGCGCTTGTTCCAGGCGGCGGCCACGAGGCCCAGCCCAATGAGCACTGCCACCAGGTACTTCATGTATAGAAATTCCTTGAATTGGTCTTCGGTAATGACGGCCATGCCGATGTAGTGGTTCAGGCCGTTGATTTGATCAATTTGGCCACTCAGGTGGTCAATCCAGATTTTCATGCCCAGTCCTTCGGGGTACTGGGGGGCGGAGAGGTCGATGCGCCAGATAGGCACTACGTAGAGCGCGGCCAGGCTCAGGGCAGCCACTGCAATGAGGCTGCGGGAAAGGGGTTTCATACGTAAGGGGGGTTAGCTACCCACCAGGCGGGGGGGCGGCCGTAGGGGCCACCCCCGCGCCCGGTTAATTACACTACACACAACGCGCTTACTGCGCCGCACCGGCGGCGTCTTTACTGGTCGTTTTCCAGGTCAGGGGTACGTTTGAGCCTGCGGGCGATACCCGGGCGTAGCCTTGCATTTCTTGGTGCAGCGCCGAGCAGAAGTCGGTGCAGTAGAAGGGGAAGATCCCCACACGGTCGGGCACCCACTTTAGGGTCAGGGTTTCGCCGGGCATGATCAAGATTTCGGACGTGTTGGCGCCTTTGACGGCAAAGCCGTGGGGCACGTCCCAGTCCTGCTCCAGGTTCGTAACGTGGAAGTACACCTCGTCGCCGAGCTTGATGCCCTCGATGTTGTCGGGCGTCAGGTGGCTGCGGATGGCCGTCATCCAGATGTGCACTTCCTTGCCTTTGCGCTCCACCTTCGTTTCCTTTTCGCCTTTGGCTACGTAGGGGTTCTCGTTTTCGCCGATGGGGTAGATCTTCTTGCTGTTCTTGGTCACCAGCTCGGCGGGTAGTGCCTGGGCGTAGTGGGGCTCGCCGATGGTCGGGAAGTCGAGCAGCAGCTGCATCTTATCGCCCGAGATGTCGTAGAGCTGTGCGCTCTGCGTGAGCTCGGGGCCCGTGGGCAGGTAGCGGTCTTTGGTGATCTTGTTGTACGCGATGACGTACTTGCCCCAGGGCTTCTTGCTGTCGCCGCCGGGGATGCAGAGGTGACCGATGGAGTAGTAGGTCGGTACGCGGTCTACTACCTCGAGCTTCTCGATGTCCCACTTCACGATTTCGGAGGAAACGAACATCGAGGTGTAGGCAAAGCCTTTGCCGTCGAACTCGGTGTGCAGCGGGCCCAGGCCGGGTTTTTTCACCTCGCCGTGTAGCGCCGACTCGTACTTAACCACCGGCAGGCCGCCAAACTCGCCCTCAAAGTCACCTGCCGCAATGGCCTTCTGCAGCTTCTCGAACGAGAAGACCGGAATCAGCGCCGCGAGCTTACCCGAGCCAATGAAGTACTTGCCCGAGGGGTCTACGTCGCACCCGTGGGGCGATTTCGGGCAGGGCACAAAGTACACGATGTCTTTCAGCTCCTTGGGGTCGAGCTGGATGACCTCGGTACGCACTTCGGTTTCGGCCATCTGGGTCTTTTCGTTGAACCAGTTGTGCAGGTGCTTGCCCGCTACTTTTTTGCCCTTGCCGGCCTTGACGTACTCCTCGGCCTTCTTCCAGTTCACGGCCATGATGAAGTCTTTGTCGCGCTGGCTGGCGTTTACCTCGAGCAGGTTGTAGGCCTGTTCGGTGTTGTAGCAGCTGAAAAAGAACCAGCCCTCTGAGGGGCCCTTGCCCGCGTGGCTCAGGTCGAAGTTGACCCCGGGGCACAGGATCTGGAAGGCGACCTCCATTTTGCCCGTCGCCGCATCGGGGTGGATGAACGAAACGGTGCCCTGGAAGTTCTCTTTGTACGAGCTGATGGGCACGTCCTGGTTGCCCGTAATGGGCACACTAAAGCGTGTACCGGCCACGACGTACTCACTGTTGCCCGTGATGAAGGGCGAGGAGTGGTTGCCCGCGCTGTTCGGGATTTCGATCACCGAGCGGGTCTTGAAGTACGCCAGGTCTACCAGTGCGATCCGGGGCGTGTTGTTGCCGTTGATGAAGCACCACCGACCGTCCGGTACGCCGTCGGTTTGCGAGAGCTCAGGGTGGTGGGTATCGTCCCAGGGCACAAAGCCGTGGCTGGTCATGAGCATACCTTTCGTCTCTTCGCTGTAGCCGTAGCCCGTTTCGGGGTTCACCGAAAGCACCGGGATGTTCTTCAGCATCCGACCCGAGGGCAGGCCGTACACCGAGAGCTGGCCGCTAAAGCCGCCCGAAACGAAGTTGTAAAACTCGTCGTACGAGCCTGGGGCCACGTACACTTTGCTGGCCGCATCGCCGCCCACGGCGGTCGCGCTGCTCGACTTGCAGCCCGGCGTGAGCTGCAGTACCACCACCACGGCCACTACCCCCAACAGGAGCAGGCCGTAGCGCAAAAGGCTGGTTTTCATATGAGGTTGGTATGGAGAGGTAAAAGGGGTTCCAGGTTGTAGGTTTTACAGGCTACTTAACACCGTCGTTTTGGCGCATGAATTCGAGCACCTCGCGGGCTTCGGTTTTCGAGAGGCCCTGGTTGGGCATACGCACCAGACACTCCTCAAGCTGCTTCTGGGCCTCGGGGTCGTCGGCCAGCATGGCATCGGTGTTCACGGCCATGTTCAGAATCCAGTGGGGCTCGCGGCGGGTGGTGATGCCTTTCCAGCCCGGCCCGACTACCCGGTTACTCTCCAGGCTATGGCAGGCCTGGCATTTCACGTCGTAGGTGGTTTTGCCTTTCTCGGCCACGGCGGCGTCTAGCGCCCCCAGGGTGACATCGGAGGGTTGAATCATGCCGGGCTTGGGGGTGCCAGCGGCGTTGGTCTGAGAGGGGGTTGTGGTGTTCTCGGTGGGCTTGTCGCCACCCGAGCCACAGCTCACGGCAAACGCGCTGATGAGCACAAAAGCCGCTACGACTGCATACGTGGTTGTGCGTGGTACCATGTGTGTGTTGAGGTTTGGGCCGAAGTACGCACCCCTCCCACCACACGAACTATGATTTACATCATATACTGACGGGATTTTCTACGGCAGAATTAATGTGCGGTCCTGCCGCTGTAGCGCCCCGTTGCGGATAAGCTCCAGGCAGGCCCGGATGACCGTCTCGACGCGTAGGCCCAGCATGTCGGCGATCTCCTGCCGCGTAAAGGGTACCCGGAACGCACCCGTGGCAGCGGTTTGGCGGCGGTAGTAGCGCAGCAGCGCCAGGATGCGCGCTTCGGGGGTCTCTTCGGCGGCCCCCCTGAGGAGCATGTTTTTGTACAGCAGCCGGTTGCAGAGGTGGCGCGTGAGGCGCAAGTGCGCCTCGGGGGCCTGGCGCAGCATGTGGTAGAAGTCGGCGCGGGGCAAAAGCCATACGCCGCTGGGCTCGGTGGCTACGGCTGCTGCGGGGTAGGCAAAGCCGCCCAGCAGGGCGGGCTCGCCAAAACTCTCACCGGGGAAAAAGAACTTCTGCGTCCGCTCGCGCTTGGCCCCGTAGTTGGCCATCTTCACCAGGCCGTAGTCGAGCTGGTAGTAGTGCAGGGCCTCTTGGCCTTCGGCAAAAATGGGCGCTTTGCGGCCAAATTGCTGCAACCGGCCCCCGAACTCCTGTAGCACCGCAGGGAGAATGACGGGCTCTAGCATCTGCGAGTTTTGTGCGTAATTGCACTGCTAATCATGACTAAAATCATGCTTTTGCGGCCATTTTTTCTTTACAACTGGCTAATCTACATACGTTTATGCACCTGAGGCTTTGGTGGCGGCTGGCGCTGGTCAATCTGGTGGTGGCTGCGGCGCTGGGGGTTACGCTACGGCTGGTGTACCTCGTCGAGCTGCCCATCACGTTTCGGGCCTGGCTGCACGGCCACTCGCACGGCGCCATGCTGGGGTGGCTGTTTCCGGCGCTGCTGGGCCTGGGCCTGTTGGGGGTGCCGCTAGGGCCTGTGCAGCGCCGTTGGGGCCTGTGGCTTTTTGCCCTGAACCAGTTGGCGGTGGTGGGCATGTTTGTGGCCTTCCCGTACCAGAGCTACGGGCCGGTGTCATCGGCCTTCTCTACCCTGCAGGTGCTGGTTTCGTACGGGTTCATCGCCCTGGGCTGGGGCACGCTGGGGCGGCTGGCGGGGCCTGCCGGTGCGTGGTGGCGCACCGCATTGGTGTTCTTGGGGGTATCTACCCTGGGGCTTTGGGGGGTTGCGGGTGTGGTGCTCAGCACCCACCGGTCGTCCGAGCTCTTCGTGCTGGCGGTGCAGTTCTTTTTGCACTACCAGTTCAACGGCTGGTTTTTCTTCGCGGCGGCTGCGCTGCTGCTGCAATGGCTTACCGCGCAGGGTATTGCCCTGCCCCGCGCAGGTAGATTGCACCGGCTCTGGGCCGTATCTGCGGTGGCGACATTTGCCCTGGCCATCGTCTGGAGCGAACGCGCCACCTGGGTGTACGTACTCAATGCCTTGGCGGTGCTCCTGCAACTCTACGCCGGACTACAGACCTGGGCGGCCTATCGCCCGGTAGCGCCCCAGATGCGGGCACGGCTCAGCCCGCTGGCCTACCAGCTCCTGGCGCTGGCGGGGGCTGCACTACTGCTCAAGGTGGGCATCCAGGCGCTGGTGGCCGTCCCACCCGTGGCCATCATGGCCTTTACGCTGCGCAACTACGTGGTGGGCTTCATCCACCTGATGATGCTGGGCATCTTCACCGTGACCCTCTGGGCCGTAGCCCTGGAGCGGGGCTGGTTGCCGACGCCCGCACGCCTGCTGCGCTGGGGGGCGTACACTTTTGCCGCTGGTGTAGTAACGACCGAGCTGCTGCTCTTTGGCCAAGGCACCCTGTTTTGGGCGGGCCTGGGGAAACTACCGGGCTACTACAGCCTGTTGGTGGCCTTTTCGCTGCTGCTGCTCGTGGGCGCTGCCGGAGTGGCCATTGCGGCCTGGGGGCCACACACCAAAACGCCCCAGCCCGAAGGCTAAGGCGACTACACACAACAAAAACTCGTGTAAACAGTGGGCTACTTGGGTAGCACCACCGAATCGATGACATATACAATGCCGTTGGTGGCCCGCACCGTGGCGAGCACCTTGGCGCCATCTACCGTGAGGGCATCGCCTTGACGGCCCAGGGTCACGTTCGTGCCGTCCACCTGGTTCAGTACCCGCCCGTCGCTATAAAGGTCGTCGGCCACTACGCCCACGTATACGTGGTGCGAGAGGATGTCGGCGAGCTTTTCCTTGTTCTCGGGCTTCAGCAGGTCGTCTACCGTGCCTTTGGGCAGCTTGTCAAACGCTGCGTTGGTGGGTGCGAACACCGTGAAAGGCCCGGCGTTCGAGAGGGCATCTACCAGTTCGGCAGCCTTGAGCGCGGCAACGAGCGTGGTGTGGTCGGGCGAGCCCACGGCGACACGTACTACGTCGGGCGCCGAGGTTTCGTCCTGCACCGTCGACTGCCCGCCATCGACCGGGGCACCGGTAGCGGCGGCGGTGCCGCCACCCTGGCCACCGCAGGCACAGAAGAGCAGACCTCCGGCAAGGAGTGCGGCCACAAATAGGGTTGTTTTCATGGGTAGGGATGTGAAGTGGGTGTGTCGTTACTACCTGCAAGTAGTGCTCGTCGCACTACTTACTCTATGATATAGGTCATGTTTTGCTAGACGATCTCACAGGCAGCGCCAGCGCAGGCGAGCTCCCGGGTGGCGGGCGCGATGTCGGCAGCGGCTTCACGAACGTGGCTCAGGTCCAGCGCGCGCAGGTGTTGGCTACGGTCGTGGTAGTCGGCTTCGGTGCAGGCCTCGAACGGGGCCTGGCGGTACCCCCCGGTGTCGAAAGGCAGCAGCGAGATGCCCTGGTAGGCCGCGCGGTTGGCCCACAGCCAGTCGGTCACCCCGCGCCAGTGGTCGGGCTGGGGGGTTACGGTTGCGCTCACGTTGTGGGTATTCACGCCAGTTTGGTGGCCGGGCAGCACCCAGTCGGTGTACAGCCGTTCGATACGCCCGAGCAGCTCGAAGGGACTCTCCTCGCGCAGCGCGCTGTGGGGCGGGGCCGCTTGGGGGCACGTGAAAATGAGCTGGGCCTGCGGCTTTTCGGCGCAAGGCTCCAGCAGTTCAGGGTGGTGCCGCAGCAGGTACTGGGCAATCGCCTCGTTGCGCCCCAGGCGGATGCGACGGAGGTAATACGGTGCATGGCGGGCGTGAACCCCCGAGGCCGTGCCCAGTACCAGGCTGCTGGTCCCCTCGGGTTTGATGCAGGTGGTGCGGGCGGCAGGCTGTATACCCAGCGCCGCAGCCAGGGTGGCATTGACCTGGTTGACGACACGGGCGGCAGCGGCGATGTCCAGCTTCAGGGTACGCCCATCGGCCACACCGGTCATCGATACCCCACAGAGTGCTTCGGCCTCGGTCGTGGTACGCCAATCGGGGCTCAGGTACGTAAAGCGGGTGTACGCCGCCTGAAGGGTGCCGATGGTGGCCGCGGCGTGCGCGCGGTGCTCGAGCTCGCTCTGGTCGTGGATGTCGGAGGCGTTGAAGGTCGTCAGGTTACAGAACTGGTACGGTTGCAGGCTGATCTCGCCGCAGGGGTTGGTGCCCCAGTCCAGGCTCCGGTCGTTGGTCCAGAAGAAGCCGGGCTCGCCAAAGCCGCTGGCCTCGGTCCGGGCCACCAGGCTGCGGAACTCTGCCTCGCTCACTTCCCACCGGGGCAGCACGACCGAGTTGTTGGCCCTCGCCCGGTAAGGGTGCGCCTCCCACCAGGCCCCCGACTTGCAGTTGAGCATGGCTTCGTCCGTTCGGTCGAACAGCGCGATCATCGCCGCCCGACGGATGCCACCGGCCAGCACCGCATCGGCGATGCAGCAGGCCAGATCGTGTACCTCGAGGGGCGTCAGCCGCTCGCCGGCCTCTTTGGCCCCCAACCGCTCATCAAGGTGCCGCAGGCACTGCCGCAGCGGTTCGGGTCCCGGCGCCTTGCCACCCGAGGTCACGAGCAGAGCCCCCTTGGGCCGGATGCGGCTGTAGTCGAACCGTGCCCGTGGGCCCAGGCCAAAGTACCCATCTACCAGTCGGCGCACGGCGTCGGCCCAACCCTCAATGCTATCGGCAATTTCAAACTGCTGCCACCGCGCCGCAGGCCTGAGTTCGGGCAGCCGATCTACATGGTGGCGCTGAACCGAGTAGCCAACGCCCGTGCCGCCCAGCAACAGGTACATGAGTTCAGAAAAGAACGTGGGCCGCTCGGCCGGCATGTAGCTGCAGTTGTACTGCCGGTTGGGCGCCAACAGAATAGCCTTACCCGCAAACTGCATGGCCCGCATCGAGGGCAGCACCTTGCGCTGGTACACCCAGCGAAAGGCACCGCGGATTTCATATTCCAGCTCCGGGAACTGCCCCAGGTGCATGGCCTCTACGCGGGCTACGGTTTCGGCGAACACCTCGCGGCGGCCCAACTCGGGTCGGTAGCGTGCGTATTTGGTGTAGGCCACAAAGTCGGAGAGCAATTGGTTGGGTAGGTTCATACGGGTAGGTCGTAAGAGGTGAGAAGGTTGCACCCGCCAAACCCCGCGGATGGTTTGGCTGGGTAGACACCCAAGTACGCGACCCCAGAAGGCCCACGCCCGAAGGCTTGCCCCCAGCTACACCCCTGCCCTTGGCTAGGGTGTGCGAAAGTACACCTTGACATAACCTAACTAACGTTTGTTAGGTTATGGCGGGTGCTTTACCCACACCCAGCCGCCGATAGCCAATTCAACCCGGGGTAGGCGGTGCAGTAAATCGGGAGGTTTCAGGGTGGCGGTTCACAAGGTATTGTCCCGCCAACCCGGCAACAGGCCCCTCACAAGCCAGCGGCAGTCCGCGTCACCTACGAAACAGGTGGCTCACAGGTGGGAGGCCACCCAGGTAGGCCCACTCACAACCTCCAGCACCTCCCGCACAAGCCGTTAGGGGGGTAACCCTTTGGCCCACTACACCCCACTCCCGTATCGGTCATATCCGGTCATATCCGGTCATATCCGGTCATATCCGGTCATATCCGGTCATATCCGGTCATATCCGGTCATATCCGGTCATATCCGGTCATATCTGCCCCCATCTGGACACAACCGGACAGTGGGTCCTGCCGTCCCCTAGTCATTTGTGGCAAACCCGTACCCCCATGTCCACCTTTCAAGCCGACGACTTCGGCCAGTTTCTCGTCGAAACCCCCACCAGCCGTGAGGTCTTCGACCACCTCAAAGAAGCCCGAAGCACCTACCGGGCG
>JANRLA010000127.1:0-14784 GCA_033763015.1 Bacteroidia bacterium | reverse complement strand
TCACCCAATTTTCTCTCACGGCATGGCACACCCCGCCTTTATCATCGAAAAGACCAAAGACGGCCAGTTTCGCTTCAACCTGACGGCAAAAAATGGCCAGGTCATTCTCTCAAGCGAGAGCTATAAGTCTAAAACTGGCTGTAAGAACGGGATCGCCAGTGTGAAAAAGAATTCGCCAGACGACAAGCGCTACGAGCGCAAGGAAGCCAAGAACGGCCAGCCTTTTTTTAATCTACGGGCTCGTAACAGCCAAGTGATCGGTACCAGCGAGATGTATAGTAGTACCAGCGGCATGGAAAACGGCATTGAGAGCGTGAAAACCAACGCCCCCATCGCCGAAGTAGACGACCGCACGAAGTAACACGCGTTTGGGCATGTTGTAATCTGTGGTGATGCTACATATGTAGATGCATGTACTCTGGTCATGTACACCTCCGATGTAATGTCTGCAGTAGTTGCCGGGCCCTTTCTCGGAACCATGTGCCCCTGGACTGATCCGATAGCCTGTTTTTGCAAGGGCTAGAGGTTTCCAGGGGTTTACGTTTAAAAATCGCTTTTTCTCAATTCCCGCAGCAACAGCAAATCGCCATAAGCCATGCAACAGCTCGATTTCAAAGAGGCTATTCGAACGCTATCCGATCGAGTTGCCACACTTAAAGATTCGATCAGTACCGAAGAAGCAACCAA
Source organism: Bacteroidia bacterium (assembly GCA_033763015.1). Taxonomy (GTDB): domain Bacteria; phylum Bacteroidota; class Bacteroidia; order J057; family JANRLA01; genus JANRLA01. The sequence continues at coordinate 14,097 of JANRLA010000127.1, read as the reverse complement.
AACGGCAATGATTTTGCCATTCATACAATCATTGGGCTACGATATCTTCAATCCAAGTGAGGTTGTACCTGAGTTTACCGCGGATGTAGGCTCTAAAAAGGGTGAAAAAGTAGATTATGCCATCTTTAAGGATAAGAAACCTATTTTAATAATTGAGTGTAAACACTACACTGATAGTTTGAGTATCGAAAAATCGGCTCAGCTTGCACGATATTTTGGTGTAACTGAAACAAAGTTTGCACTTCTGACCAACGGAATTACTTACAGGTTCTATTCGGATTTGGAAAGTACAAATGTAATGGACACGAAGCCGTTCTTTGAAGTTGATATTACACAAATCACAGACAATCAGATTGAAGAATTACGTCGGTTTAGCAAACAGCAGTTCGATCTCACACAAATTTTAGACGCTGCTGCTGAATTGCGGTACGCGAAGGCTATTCGCGAGTTATTCGTCAGTGAAGTACAAGAACCCAGCGAAGATTTCGCGAAATACTTTGCTAGTAAAGTATACACAGGAAAGGTTACGCAAGCCAAGTTGGATTATTTTGGCAAAATCGTTAAAAAGACCTTGAATTTAACCGTGAGTGAAATGGTGGCCACTCGACTTAAAAATGCACTCGCTAGGGAAAGCGAACTATCTAGTGCAGAGCTACAATCTAAGGAAATTGAACAAGTGCAGGAGCCAAAGCAGGATATTGAGACCACAGTCGAGGAGATGGAAGCGTTTTACATGGTAAAGTCAATTGTCCGATCACGCATCGATATTAACCGTGTTTTTTATCGAGATGCGAAGGGGCACTTCTCTATACTGGCGGATGATAGTGTTCGGAAGCCGATTGCAAAATTTTACCTGAATAGCTCGAAAAAGAAAATCGGAATTTTTGATGCTAATAAAAATGAAGTTCAATATGAAATACAGACGCTAGATGACGTATTTAAATACGCATCAGCCTTAGAAGAATCTGCTGCGGGTTACGCGAAAGGATAAATTGATTTATGTAGCGATTGTTTTGTCCAAGCTCCGAACAAGCCCCAAATACCGCCGCCTAGACCTAGTCGGTGGTGCTGGTGTGCTGCTCGTTGCGATCGGGCTGTGGGGGTGTGCGCCGCAGCCCGAGAGCTTTCAGTTGGCCACGGGCCCGCCGGGCAGCTTGTACGACCAGCTGGGCCGCGCCCTCAAGTCGGTGTGGGAGCAGCACGGCGGCATCTGCCTAGAGGCCAGCCCCGACCCAAAGGCCGACCCGCTGCAAAACTGCCGTCGCCTGGCGCTAGAGGATGCCGACTTCGCGCTTGTCTCCGACGACGCGCCGCTCGACCTGTGCATTGACCCCGCCGACCCAAAGCGCCGGGTACGCCTGCGCGCCATTGCACCCCTGTTCCCCGAAATTCTGTTCATCGTCAAGCATCCCTCGCTGGCCGATGCACCGCTGCCCGAGCTGCTCAAAGGCCGTCGGGTGGGCTTTGGCGTGAGTGGCACCCAGGGCTACCGCTTCGGCAAAAAGGTACTACAGGCCTTTGGCGTACATCCGCGCACCTACACCCCCGACTTCACGCCGCTCGATAGCCTACGCCTGAGCGAGGAGGTGCCCCTCGTGGTAGTGCTGGCCGCCACCAGCGACCCCCGCCTGCACGAACTGCTGCGCCAGGGCGGCCAGCTGGTAAGCCTAGACGACCCCGCCACGTACGGCCACGGCAGCCGCACCGAAGGCTTTGCGCAGAGCTACCTCAGAGCGCACCCCGTGCTGTTGCCCGCGGGAGCGGTTGGGCTAGAGCCGGCTCAGCCCCTACTCACGCTAGGCATTGATATCCTGCTGGTTACGCACGAGGAGGTAGACGCGACGCAGGTCTTCGACCTCACGCGCACTCTGTTCGAGCACCAGCAGGAGCTTACCAACCAGTACCCACTCTTCTACCAGCTCACCGAGTCGTTCGATGTGCACACCTTGGAGTTCCCCATACACCCGGGGGCCCTACAGTACTATTCGCGCGACAACCCGACGTTCCTAGAGCGCTACGCCGAGGTAGTGGCGCTGCTCGTTACGCTTGTGCTACTGGCCTACGGGGGCATTTCTGGCATCAGCCGGTGGCTTAAGCAGCGCAAGAAAGACCGGATAGACACCTACTACATCCGTGTCCTCGACATCGAGCGCCGGGGCCGCGAGGCCGAGACGGCCGACCAGCTCGACGACCTGATAGACGAACTGCTACTGCTCAAGCAGGAAGCCATCGAGCGGCTGGTGGACGAAAAGCTCACGCCCGACGACAGCTTCCGCATCTTCGAGTCGCTGGCCACCAACAACCTCACCACGCTGCGCTACCGCAAAGAGCGGCTACCGGCCCGGCCATGACCGACGGCGAGCTCGCCCTTAGGCCCGCCACGCAGGCCGACGCCCCGTTGCTCACGGCCTGGGATGCGCAGCCCCACGTCAAGGCCTCTGACCCCGACACCGACGGCGACTGGGCCGAAGACCTGGCCCACCCCCTGCCCGGCTACACCTACCTACTGGCCGAGGTGGCGGGTACACCCATCGGGTGCGTGCTGGTCTTAGACCCCGCCCAAGACCCCACGCAGTACTGGGGGCCCGTCGTGCCCGGCTACCGCGCGCTAGACACCTGGATAGGCCCGCCCGAGTACCTGGGCCGCGGCTACGGCACCCGTATGCTGCGCCTAGTCGTTGCCGACTGCTTTGCCGACCCCACCGTACGGGCCATCTGGGTAGACCCCCTGCGCAGCAACACCCGTGCCCACCGCTTCTACCAGCGGCTGGGCTTTGTGCCTGTGGGCGAGCGTGTGTTCGGCGAGGAGGTGTGCCTGGTACATGTGCTGGAACGGCCCTAGCAGTAAAGGGCTGGTTTAGGCCCGCTTGATCGGTTAAGATACGCCCGCGGCACCCGCGAGTGGTTTTCCAGGAGAAGGCACTACCACTTCTTAAACACAAACACCACGGCCAGGAGCAGGCAGCCGAACCCAACGACGTGGTTCCACCGCAGCTGGTCGGTGCGGAAGACAAACAGCGTGATGAGGGTAAACACCCCAATGGAGATGACCTCCTGCAGCAGCTTGAGCTCGAAGAGCCCGTAGGGCCCGCCCGTGAGCCGACTGCCCAGCCGGTTGGCCGGCACCTGGAACAGGTACTCGAAGAACGCCAGCCCCCAGCTCAGCAGAATCACGGCCAAGAGGCCCGCGTGCCGCAGCCAGCCCACCCGGTGCACCTGCAGGTGGCCGTACCACGCCAGGGTCATGAATACGTTCGAGATCAGGAGCAGCAGTACCGTGAGCAGGGCACGCGACATGGGTTAGCGGCTCAGGTACATCGTGCGCTCGCTGTAGAGCTGCTGGAAGAAGGGGTCGGTGAGGTCCTTGATAAACCGGATTTCCTCGCCCGTGCTCTTCATCTCGGGGCCCAGCTCCTTGTTCACCTGCGGGAACTTCTCGAACGAGAACACCGGCAGCTTGATGGCATAGCCCTCGAGCTGGCCCGCCAGGTCGAAGTCTTTCAGCTTGGCAGCGCCGAGCAAGATCTGGGTGGCGTAGTTCACGTAGGGCATCCCGTAGGCCTTGCAGATGAAAGGCACCGACCGGCTGGCGCGGGGGTTGGCCTCGATGACGTACACCGTCTCGTCTTTGACGGCAAACTGTACGTTGATAAAGCCCTTGACCTGGAGCGCGAGTGCCAGCCGCCGGGTGATGTCGTGGATTTGGGCCTTGACTCCCTCCGAAAGGTCGAAGGCTGGCAGCACGGCCGTGCTGTCGCCGCTGTGGATGCCGGCGGGCTCGATGTGCTCCATGAGCCCAATGACGAAGACGTCTTCGCCGTCGGCGATGGCGTCCACCTCGCATTCCACGGCGTTGTCCAAAAAGTGGTCGATGAGCACCTTATTGCCCGGCAGGTCGTATAGCACCTCGGCCACGTGGGCCTGCAGCTCCTCGTCGTTGATGACGATGCGCATGCGCTGGCCGCCCAGTACGTAGCTGGGCCGCACAAGTACGGGGTAGCCAATGGTCTCGGCGGTATCTACGGCTTCGTCGGGGGTGTTGGCCGTGCCAAAGGGCGGGTAGGGGATGTTCAGTTCGCGTAGCAGGCTCGAGAAGCTGCCCCGGTCTTCGGCCAGATCTATACTCTCAAAGCTGGTGCCCAAGATGCGCACCCCGTATTTGTGCAGCTTCTCGGCGAGCTTCAGGGCCGTTTGGCCACCCAGTTGTACGATAACGCCCAGGGGCTTTTCGTGCTGCACGATGTCGTAGACGTGCTCCCAAAACACGGGCTCGAAGTAGAGCTTGTCGGCGATATCAAAATCGGTGCTGACGGTCTCGGGGTTGCAGTTGATCATGATGGTTTCGTAGCCCGCGGCCTTGGCGGCGAGCACCCCATGCACACACGAGTAGTCAAACTCGATGCCCTGGCCGATGCGGTTGGGCCCCGAGCCCAGAATAACCACCTTGGGCCGGTCGGTGACCCGGCTTTCGTTTTCGCCCTCGAAGGTGCTGTAGTAGTAGGGCGTCTGGGCCTCGAACTCGGCGGCGCAGGTATCTACCAGCTTGTACACCCGGGTAATGCCCAGGGCCGTGCGGTGGTGGTACACCTCGCTCTCCAGGCAGCCCAAGAGGTGGGCAATCTGCCGGTCGGCGAAACCCATACGCTTGGCCTCACGCAGCACGTCGGGCGGCAGTGTGGCCAGCTCGTAGCCGCCCAGCTGCTGCTCCATCGTGGTGATCTGCTTGAGTTGGTGGAGGAACCACTTGTCGATGAGCGTAGCCTGCTGGATGGTTTTGGTGGGCATGCCCATCAGCATGGCGTCGTGGATCATGAAGAGCCGGTTCCAGGTGGGGTGCGTTAGGCCGTGGAGCAGCCTGTCGTAGTCGCGCACCTCGCGGCCATCGGCCCCCAGGCCGTTGCGCTTGATTTCGAGGCTTTGGGCCGCTTTCTGGAGCGCTTCGTTGAACGAGCGGCCAATGCCCATAACCTCGCCCACCGACTTCATGGTCAGGCCCAATCGCCGGTCGGCACCCACGAACTTGTCGAAGTTCCAGCGCGGAATTTTGACAATCACGTAGTCAATCGAGGGCTCGAAGAACGCAGAGGTCGTTTTCGTAATCTGGTTCGGGAGCTCGTGCAGCCGGTAACCGATGGCCAGCTTGGCCGCAATCTTGGCAATGGGGTAGCCCGTGGCTTTACTGGCCAGGGCCGAAGATCGGCTCACGCGGGGGTTGATCTCGATGCAGATGAGCCGCCCGGTTTCGGGGTGGATGGAGAACTGGATGTTGCACCCGCCCGAAAACGTACCAATGGCATTCATAACCCGAATGGCCTGGTCGCGCATGCGCTGGTAGTCGGTGTCAGAGAGCGTAAGGGCAGGGGCCACCGTGATGCTGTCGCCGGTATGAATGCCGGTGGGGTCGAAGTTTTCGATGGAGCAGATGACGATGAAGTTGCCCTCGGCGTCGCGCAGTAGCTCCAGCTCAAACTCCTTCCAGCCGTAGATGCTTTCTTCCACCAGTACCTCGTGGGTAGGGCTGGCTTCCAGGCCCCGCTTTAGGGCCGGGTCGAAGTCTTCCTTCTTGTCGACAAAGCCCCCGCCAGTACCCCCCAGGGTAAATGAAGGCCGGATGACCAGCGGGAAGCCAATCTGCTGGGCTACTTCCTTGCCCTGCAGGTACGAGCGCGCGATACCCGAGCGCGGCACATCGACCCCAATCTCGAGCATCAGTTGCCGGAAGGCCTCGCGGTCTTCGGCCGTTTCGATGGCGTGCAGGTCTACGCCTATCAGGCGCACGTTGTGCTTCTGCCAGAGCCCCAGTTTGTGGCACTTCACCGCCAGGTTGAGCGCCGTTTGCCCGCCCATGGTGGGGAGCACGGCATCGATCTGGTTTTCGGCCAGAATTTCGGCGATGCTCTCGGGCGTAAGGGGCTTTAGGTATACCCGGTCGGCCACCAGGGGGTCGGTCATGATGGTGGCCGGGTTGCTGTTGATGAGCACGACCCGTATGCCCTCTTCGCGCAGACTGCGGGCGGCCTGGCTGCCCGCGTAGTCGAACTCGCAAGCCTGCCCAATGACAATGGGCCCACTGCCGATGATAAGTATTTCGCGTAGGCTTGGGTCTTTGGGCATGGCGTAGCGGGTGGGCTCAGGGCACCGGGGGGCAAAAATAGCCCTAGCAGCCGCACCCCCGACTAGCCTACGCGCAAGAGCCGGGTATCGAAGACAAAACCGGGCAATACCGGTGCGCCATCGAGCAGTGGCTGCGCGGTGAGGTCTACGGCCTCTGCTGCGGCGCCAGGGCGATACACCCAAGCGGTGTGGTTGGCGGGGTCGAGCAGCCAGCCCAATTGCACCCCTACTGAGCGGTATTCCTCCAGTTTGGCCTGCAGCTTGGGCAGCCGGTCGCTGGCAGAGCGGATTTCGGCGACGAAGTCAGGCACCAATGTCGGGAAGCCCTCCAAGCCTTCAGGCGGAACACCCGCAAGGGTAGCCGGTGAAAACCAACTGACGTCCGGTGAGCGAATGGCCCCATTGGGTAGGGTCAGCCCAACGGTGGAGTTTCGCACGGTACCGCGCCGGTGGTTCTTCCACCAACCGTACAGCTCGCCAAATAGAATTGACTCGTAGTCATTGCCCAAAAATCCGGTAGGCGACATAAGCTCAATCACGCCCGCAGGGTTTAGCTCGGCGACCAGGTCGGGGTTGGCGGCACAGAACTGCGCAAACGTCTCGGGCGTCATGCGCACAAACGGCGAGAGGTCGAGCACAACCTCGGGCAGCACCACCAGTGGGTTCATGTTACTTAAAACTAGGCAGCGGGTGGCGCGTACGCAAGCGGCCGAGAGTACCTTTAGGGGGTATGGGGCCCATTCCGTTGTTTCGCTGCCGCGATCTGGAGGCTAGTCTGTGGTTTTACACCCGCGTGCTCGATTTCGAGCTTCTGGGCCGCTGGCCCGAGGTAGGCAACCCAGGGTTTGCGGTGCTTGTGCGGGGCGGGGGCGAGTTTCACCTCTCCAGCCACAGTGGCGATGGCGTCTTTGGGGCCAAAGCCTATTGCGTGGTGCCCGATGCCCAAGTGCTATTCGCGGCATTCTGTGCGCGTGGTTTTACCCCGCCCCACCGGCCCGAGTCGCCCATCCACCAAGGGCCCACCCACCAGACCTGGGGGGCCATCGAGTTCTACGTCGAAGACCCCGACGGCAACACCCTGTGCTTTGGGCAGCGCCTGGCAGGGTAACTTACCGGCGCAACCTTACGCAGACTCGCACTATGAAATGGCTTGCCATCACCCTGGGCTTTCTGGTCATCGGCGGTATTGCCGGATACTTCATTTACAAAGACCTAGCAGGCGATAAAGCCACGGTCACGGTGCTCGATAGCCAAGCCGTGGTCGAAGAAGTGCAGCTCCTGGGTCGGCTTGAGCTCGTGAAGTACAAGATCAAAGACGTCTTCACCCAGCGCAGCACCGAGAAGGTAAACCGCTTGGGCCAAAGCTGGCTCGGGCAGTTTGAGGTCAGCTCCGAGATCATTCTCATCGTGGCCGGCGAGGCCATCGGGTGCATAGACCTAGCCAAACTCACGGCCCAAGACATCCGCATTGATGCCGATACGGTCTACGTACGTGTACCCGAACCCGAGGTGTGCGTCTTCAAAATCGACCACCAGAACACCCAGGTTATGAACACCAAGTTTGATAATTGGGACTACCGCAAGGACAAGGCCGCCCTGAAAGCAGCCGAAAAAGCCGTCGAACAAAACGCGCTCAACCAGGGCATCCTCACCGAAACCCGCAATCAGGCCGGGCCTTTCCTCACGGCCCTGTTCCAAAAGTTTGGTTTTGCCAAGGTGGTCCTCGAGAGCCAGGCGGTAGAAACCGGGCCCGTGGCGGCGCCCGCGAGCCGGTAAACCAGCCACAAAAAAGGCCCCAGATTACTGGGGCCTTTTTGCAGTGTAACGTGCCTGGCGGTTACTCGCCCTGCGAGCGGGTAAAGCCTGGTTCGCCGTCGAAGAGGTACAGGTTCTCGCACTTGATGAAGTCGAGCCCGCTGCTGGCCAGCTTGCTCAGCACTTCGGCCACGGCGGCGTGGGGCACTTCAGACTTGAAGTCGGGGGCCTTGAAGCGGCAGCGCCAGTGGTCGGTTTTGAAGGTCTCGGGCTGCCCTTCGGGCCACACCTTGGTGCCTCGGTTTGAGATCATCTTTAGCTCGAAGGTGGCGGTATTGGCGACGGCCTGCACCTTAGCGGCCAGCTCGTTCACGTCTTCGCCCGGCCACTCCAGGAACACGTCTACACCCAGCAGCTGCTTTTTCTGGGGGGCAGCGCGCTTGTAGGTGTAGGGCTGAACGGGCTTTGCGTTGGGGTTGTAGGTAGCCTCTTTAAACTTCTTGGGTTTTTCGCCCATGCGGGCCACAACCTCGGCGGCAAATTCTTTCGTGCCCACCTTGGCCTTGCTCGTACCGTCTTGGTAGATGTCGTAGGTGTGGTAGCCGTCTTCAATGGTTTTGAGCCAGGCGTTTTCGACGCGGGCGGCAGCTTCGCCCTGCCCAATGTGCTGGAGCATCAGGATGGCACCCTGGAGCAGGCCACTCGGGTTGGCTAGGTTCTGGCCTGCCCGGCGGGGGGCAGAGCCGTGGATGGCCTCGAACATGGCGGCGTGTACCCCGATGTTCGACGAGCCGGCGATGCCCACCGAGCCAGCCACCTGGGCGGCGATGTCGGAAATGATGTCGCCGTAGAGGTTTTCGGTTACGATGACATCGAACACTTCGGGGCTGTCGGCCAGCTTCGCAGAGCCGATGTCGATGATCCAGTGCTCTTTTTCGATACCCGGGTACTCGGCGCCAATGTCATCGAAGATTTTGTGGAACAGCCCGTCGGTCATCTTCATGATATTGTCTTTCGAGAAGCAGGTCACCTTTTTGCGCCCGTTGGCCACGGCGTAATCGAAGGCGTAGCGGATAATCTTCTCGGTGCCGGGCCGCGAGATGAGCTTTAGGCACTGGTACACCTCGTTGGTCTGGCGGTGCTCAATGCCCGCGTAGAGGTCTTCCTCGTTCTCGCGCACAATGACCAGGTCCATGGTCGGGAACCGGGTGTCGATAAACGGATGGTAGCTGCGGCAGGGCCGTACGTTGGCGAACAGGCCCAGGGTTTTGCGGGTCGTTACGTTGAGGCTTTTGTAACCGCCGCCCTGGGGGGTGGTAATGGGGGCCTTGAGGAAAACCTTGGTTTTGCGCAGCAGATCCCACGCCGAGTCTTCGATGCCCGAGGAGATGCCCTTGAGGTACACCTGCTCGCCGATCTGGATCTCGTGGTATTCGAGCTGTGCCCCAGAGGCATCCAGGATCTTGAGGGTGGCGTCCATGATTTCGGGGCCAATGCCGTCGCCCCGAGCAATGGTGATGGGTGTTGCCATGTGCGCTAAAAGAGAAATGAGTGCGGGAAAGAGTCGGTTACTGGGAATGCCAAAGGTATACGGTTGCTTCACACTGCCACACCCCAACACCAGGTTGGCGGGCAGAACTTGCCGTTAACTGGCCACAAACTGCTTTACACGTTCGGCGAGGGTAAGGGCCTGCCGGTAGGGCAGCGCGTGGCCCTCGCCAGGCAGGAGCCAGAGCTCGGCCCCGGGGATGCCCTGGGCCAGCATACGGGCATGGTACGGGGGCACAATGCTGTCTTCGGCCCCGCCCACCACGAGCGTGGGGGCCTCGATTTGGCGCAGCCACCGGCGGCTATCGAACTGGAACACCGCCTCGGCACCAGCCAGGAGCACCTCTTCACGGTAGGCCTGCAGCACCCCGCGGTACCATTCCACCCAGGCGTCGTCGGCCACCAGGCCCATCGCCTCGACCATGCGCGGCGTAAGCCGCTGGGCCACCTGGCGGCTGCCCAGAATGCGGTAGGCCGTGGGCCCGAAGTAGTACTCCAGAATTTCGCTGTAGGTCTGGGGCTTAAAAGCCCAACTACACACCAGCACCAGCTTCTCCACCCGATCGGGGTACTGCTTGGCGAATTGCTGGGCAATGGCACCCCCGTACGAGTAGCCCAAGAGGTGAACCCGGGGTATATCCAGCCAATCGAGCAGCTGCGCCAGGTCGGTCACGTGCTGCTCGGTGGTGTAGGGGCCGGTTAGCCGGTCGCTACGCCCGCAGCCCCGTAGGTCGGGCGTGAGCAGCTGCAGCGAACCATTGAGCCCCCCGAGCATTCGGTCGAAAACATCGCCCCGCAGCGAAAAGCCGTGGAGCGATACCAGTGTCTCGGCCTTTACAGGGCCCTGCAGGTCGTAGTACAGTCCGGCAAGTGACCCGGTGGTGGCTGTAGGGGGCAGGGTGGGCATGGAGTGGGGGCGTAGCTTGCAGGTGCGGCACAAAGTTGGGCACTTCGGTTCCAACCTGGTGTTAGTAGTTTACAAACGATGTATGGGCACAGATACTAGCCTACTTTCTGGCGAAACCGGATTCGATAGTACCGAGCGCTACGTTGCCAGCCGCGAGCTGGCATTGGCCGTGAATGCAGCCGTTGCACTAGAGCGGCCCCTGCTCATCAAGGGCGAGCCGGGTACGGGCAAAACTCAACTGGCGTACGAGGTGGCCCAGCACCTGGGCGCACCGCTGTACACCTGGCACATCAAAAGCACCACCACGGCCCAGCAGGGCCTGTACGAGTACGACGCCGTGGCCCGCCTGCGCGACGGCCAGCTCGGCGACCCCCGGGTGGCCGACATCGCCCACTACATCAAACCCGGTAAGCTCTGGCACGCCTTTGAAGCCGCCGAGCGGGTAGTGCTGCTGATTGATGAGATTGACAAGGCCGACATCGAGTTCCCGAACGACCTCTTGCAGGAGCTTGACCGGATGGAGTTCTACTGCTACGAACTCGACCGCACGATCCGTGCCCGCGTGCGGCCGGTGGTCATCATCACCTCGAACAACGAGAAGGAGCTGCCCGATGCCTTCCTGCGGCGGTGCTTCTTTCACTACATCGCCTTTCCGGGCCCAGAGGTCGTGCAGCAGATTGTGCGGGTGCACTTCCCCGACCTCGACCGCCAACTGCTCGAGGAGGCACTCCGGCTCTTTTACGGCATCCGCGAGGTAAGGGGCCTCAAAAAGCGGCCCAGCACCTCAGAACTGCTCGATTGGATGAAGCTCTTGATCCTCGACCAGGTTCCGCCAGAGGAGCTGGCCCAGGTAGACCTGAAACAGGAATTGCCACGCTTCATTGGGGCCCTGCTGAAGAACGAACACGACCTGGCCCTCTTCCGCGTGGGGGGGCTCAGGATGCGCTAGCCATGTTTGCCAACCTGTTCCTTCGGCTGCGCTCAGCCGGCATACCGGTCTCCCTGCGGGAATACCTCACCCTGCACGAGGCCCTGGCTGTCAAGCAGGGCTACGGCAACCTGGACGACTTCTACGCCCTGGCGCGCGCCGCGCTCGTGAAAGACGAGCGCTACTACGACACCTTCGACCGCGTGTTCGGTAGCTATGTGCAGGGTCTGGCGGCCATACCCGACCAGGCGCTGCTCGAGATACCGCAGGAGTGGCTGCGGCAGGAGCTCTACCGCACGTTAACCGACGAGGAAAAGGCCGCCATCGAGGCCCTAGGGGGCCTAGACAAACTCCTCGAGCGCCTACAGCAGCTCTACCAGGAGCAGCAGGGCAAACACCAGGGCGGCAACACCTGGATAGGTACCGGCGGCACGAGCCCCTACGGCCACGGCGGCTACAACCCCGAGGGTATCCGCATCGGGGGCCAGGGAACCCAGCGCAGGGCCGTGAAGGTGTGGGAGCAGCGCACCTACCAGAACCTCGACGAGCACCAGGCCCTTAGCACCCGCAGCCTACAGGTGGCCCTCAGAAAGTTGCGGCGCCTAACCCGTGAGGGCACCGCCGATAGCTTCGACCTGGAAGGCACCATCCGGGGTACAGCCCGCAACGGTGGGGTGCTCGACATCGCCTACCGCCCCAGTCGGCAAAACCGGGCCAAATTGCTCCTGCTACTCGATGTGGGGGGGAGCATGACACCCCACGCCGAGCGCTGCGCCGAGCTCTTCGCCGCCGCACGGCATACGTTCAAGCACCTGGCCTTTTACTACTTCCACAATTTCGTCTACGAGCGGTTGTGGCAAGACAACACCCGCCGGTGGAGCGAGGCAACCCCTACCTGGGAGGTGCTGCGCACCTACAACCCCGACTACTACGTGGTCTGGGTAGGCGATGCCGCCATGAGCCCCTACGAAGTGCTCGCCCCCGGCGGCAGCGTTGAGCACACCAACGCCGAGGCCGGGGCCGTGTGGTTTGAACGGTTTCTGCGCCACTACCCCCGCACCGTGTGGCTGAACCCCGACCCCGAAGCGTATTGGGATATGACCGAAAGCACGGCCCTCATCCGGCAGATGCTCCGGGGCCGGATGTACCCCCTCACGCTCGCAGGCCTCGACCAGGCCATCGACGAGCTGAAGCGCCCCAGCCACCCTGGGCCCTAACATCTGTTTAGAAGTCTGGTGAAAATTCCAGAAACTTGAACCATGATCATAGTGTACGGCACCAGCCACCTGAAGGCCAGCAAGGAGTCACTGCCCGTGAACCTGGCCGAGCCCGAAGAGCCCACCGCTCTCAACGAACCCACTACCGGCGAACCCCAAGCGCAACCGGCCCCCCAGTGGCTGAATGTGGATGTGTTTGTGCAGTACTTCTACCTGTTCTGGATACCCATCTTCCCATTCAAAAAGCTGGTGGGCTTCAAGGAAGGCGGAAAGATCTACAGCCTGAAAACCGAGAACCTGTCGGCCAAAGATGCCGAGGCGGTGGCGGCCTTCAAGAAAGTGACCCGCATGCCGGTGGCATCCTTTGCAGGGCTTATCCTTCTGGTGGGCATTCTCATCTTTGGCGCCATTAGCGACTTCGCCTCGGGCAGCGGGGCCAGCGATAGCTTCGCTACTGCCAGTTTTGAGTACAGCAAGACCGAGCCCTATACCCCACAGGTAAACGACATTTTTGTGCTACGCGTGGGCGAGCTCGGCAAGCAGAGCTACGCGGTGTGCAAGATTTTGGGCCTGGAGGCCGATAGCTTCCAGGTACGCCTGGGCAACACCTTCGAATACACCACGACCAAGTACGGCATCGAGACCGGCACAAGCCGCACCGACCCCTCGGGTAGCGAAATCAAGGCGTACATCACCGAAAACGTACTCAGCAAGCCCGATGCCTTTGTGCTTACCGAAGATTCGATGGACCTTAACTTTTCTTCCAGCGAGCTCAACGAGGCCCGCGAGGATGGGCGGCTTATCTACGTGTACCGCGAGTAGCGGGGTGGGGAAAGCCCGAACCTGCAACGTGTAAAACTTAGCTGCCGGGTCGTGCGTTCTTTGCACCATGCCTGGTAAAGTGGCCCCCGTGGCCGAATCGTTTCTAGAGCGGGTGGATACCGAGTCGTTGGAAATCATCGGTGCCCGCGAACACAACCTGAAAGACATTCACCTGACCCTGCCCCGCAACCGGCTCATCGTCGTGACGGGGGTTAGTGGTTCGGGTAAGAGTTCGCTGGCCTTCGATACCGTGTACGCCGAGGGGCAGCGCCGGTACCTGGAGACGTTCTCGGCGTACCTGCGGCAATTTGTGGGGGGGCTAGAGCGGCCCGATGTCGACAAAATCAACGGCCTATCGCCTGTCATAGCCATCGACCAGAAGACCACCGCACGCAACCCGCGTAGTACGGTGGGCACCGTGACCGAGCTCTACGACTTTTTGCGCCTGCTCTACGCCCGGGCCGCCGAGGCCTTCAGCTACCTCAGTGGCGCGAAGATGGAGAAGCTCTCCGACGACGAGATCCTGCGGCGGCTGCGCGAACGGTTTGCAGGGCAAAACGTCATGCTGCTGGCCCCCATCGTCAAGGGCCGCAAGGGCCACTACCGCGAGGAGCTCGAGAAGCTGCGCAAACAAGGTTTCAGCAAGGTGCGGGTGGATGGCGAGCTGCTGGAGCTCTCGGCCAAACTGGCCCTCGACCGCTACCAGACCCACGACATCGAGGTGGTAGTAGACCGGCTGCGGGTCGAGGACAAAGCCCTTGCGCGCCTCACCCAAAGTGTGGCCACGACCCTGAACCTAGGTAAGG